>JBDTNH010000010.1:0-39312 GCA_039933845.1 Gemmatimonadota bacterium | reverse complement strand
AACCTGCCGGGTGTCACCTTCGAGGGTGTCACCTTCACGCCGCGCGAGCCGGGGGATGCGAAGTGGGCCGAGACAACCGTTCGCGGCATTCGTCTCCACCTGACTGATGCGTCACGGTACGATCCGACAGTGACCGCCGTTCATCTCCTCGCGGCGGTTCAGGCGGTGCATCCCGACCGGATCAAGCTGGGCGGCATCTTCGACAAATTGGCGGGTGGTCCGACACTCCGCGACGCGATCCTTCGCGGTGACGCGGCCGCGACGATCGTTGCAGGATGGCAGTCGGGGCTGACGGCGTACCGCGAGCGCATCAAGCCGTTCCTGCTATATCGATGACGCGAAACGGCTGGCCGAGCCGCGGGCGTCAGCCCGCGGTTTGGCGGGCGACACGAGGAGTTTGACCATGCAATCCACGATCACCGCACTCTGCATCACGACACTGGCAGGTGTCCATGCCTGCAGTGGCGGCGATAGCACTCCGCAGCTGGCATCCCGGATGACCGCCGAGGTAGCCCATGCAGTGGACTGAGGCCTACCGCACAGGTATTCCCGCGCTCGACGACCAGCACAAGATGCTCTTCCAGATGTCGGAGGACTTCCAGGTTGTGATCGCCGAGGGTGCCGGTGAGCGGAGCTACGGGGAGTTCCTCCGCTCGCTGCGGCTCTTTGTGCGGGCACACTTTGGGGCGGAGGAGAGTTGCATGTTGCGTCTCCACTGCGCGGCCTTCGACGTCAACAAACGGGCCCACGAGGGGTTCTCGAAAGCGATCGCCGAGCTGGAGGCGCGGTTCGAGCGGGACGGTTTCTCAGCCATTGATGCCCAGGCGGCCCTGGAAATGGTCGACCGGTGGCTCGTCGAACACATCGGCCGGATCGACGTCCAAATGCTGCCGCTGGTCGAGGCCGGGACGAGCTAGGCCGAGCCGCGGGCGTCAGACCGCGGTTTGGTCCGATTCGCATTGCTGTCCCCAGATCCGGCCGTTAGATTGGCCCATCCTCCGCCGCCCCATTCAGGGCGGCGGTACCGTGTGGACCCTCATGAATTGGGAGCCCGTGGCCAAGCTGGTTCCGGCGGCTGTCGAGCGGGGCTATATCCGGGCGACCACGCCGCTGGTTGAGGCGCTGGTTCGGTCGGGTGTCAAGCCGAATACCCTGACCACCGTCGGCGCGCTGATCATCGCCGCTTCCGCGGTGGCCTTCGGCGTCGGCGCGATCCGTCTCGGTGGCTGGCTTGTGCTTGTCAGTGGTGTCGTCGACACCCTCGACGGCCAGGTGGCCCGCCATTCCGGCACGACCTCCCCCTTCGGCGCCTTCTACGATTCGACACTTGACCGCGTCGGCGATGGCGCCTGCTTCATCGGCATTGCGGCCTACCTGCTCGCCGCGCCCGACGTTCGCTGGCGCCACACGGCGGTGATCATCTGCATGGTCGGCATCGTGGCCGCGCTCGTGGTGTCGTACATGCGGGCGCGCGCCGAGGGGCTTGGCGTCGAATGCAAGGTCGGAATCGCCCAGCGCGCCGAGCGGATCCTGTTGCTTGGGCTGCCGACCGCCTTCGCCGGCGCCGGCCCGGAAGCCCTCGTCCTCACCACCATTGTGGTGGCTCTGACCATATTGTCTCTGATTACCGTCGGCCAGCGATTCGCCCATGTGCACCGGGTGACCGTCGGAACCGGCATCTGACCAATCCCGAAAGGATCCTTGACGTGACCGATACGAACGCCCGGACTGTGGCCCCGGCGACCGGCAAGCTCGGTGTGCTGTGTGTGGGACTTGGGGCGGTGGCCTCGACCTTCATCGCGGGTGTGGAGCTCGCCCGACGCGGCATGTCCAAGCCGACCGGTTCGCTCTCCCAATTGGCGACGCTGCGCCTCGGGAAGCGTACCGACGGCCGGTCACCGCTGATCAAGGACTTCGTGCCGATCACGCCGCTCGAGGACCTCGTCTTCGGCGCGTGGGATCCGGTGCCGGACGATCTCTATCGGTCATGCCTGCATTGCGGTGTGTTCGACAAGCATGAGCACGTCGAACCGATCCGGGACTTCCTCGAGACCATCAAGCCGATGCCCGCCGTGTTCGATCAGTACTACGTCAAGCGGCTCGAGGGGACGAACGTCAAAACCGGCAGCAGCAAGCGGGATCTCGCCGAGCAGCTCCGCACCGACATCCGTGCCTTCAAGAAGGCGCATGGGGTCGAGCGGTGCGTGATGGTATGGTGTGCCAGCACGGAGGTCTTCATCGTGGCGGGTGCCGTGCACCAGTCGATCGAGGCGTTCGAGGCGGGCATGGAGGCCAATGATCCGACGATCGCGCCGTCACAATTGTACGCCTGGGCCGCCCTCAAGGAAGGGGTGCCGTTCGCGAACGGTGCGCCGAACCTGACCTGCGATTTCCCGGCGATGGTCGAGCTGGCCAAGCGGGAAGGTGTCGCGATCGGCGGCAAGGACTTCAAGACCGGTCAGACGATGTTGAAGACGGTGCTCGCGCCGATGTTCAAGGCGCGCATGCTCGGTGTGGCCGGCTGGTACTCGACCAACATTCTCGGCAATCGCGACGGCGAGGTCCTCGACGACCCCGAGTCGTTCAAGACCAAGGAAGAGTCGAAGCTCGGTGTCCTCGAACACATCCTGCAGCCGCAGCTCTACCCCGAGTTGTACGGCAACATGTACCACAAGGTGCGGATCAACTATTACCCGCCGCGTGGGGACAACAAGGAGGGCTGGGACAACATCGACATCTTCGGATGGTGTGGCTATCCGATGCAGATCAAGGTCGACTTCCTCTGCCGTGACTCGATCCTTGCCGCGCCGCTCGTGCTCGATCTCGCGCTCTTCTTCGATCTCGCACAGCGCGCCGGTATGAGCGGGATCCAGGAGTGGCTCTCGTTCTACTTCAAGAGCCCGCAGACGGCGCCGGGACTCTATCCGGAGCACGACCTGTTCATCCAGCAAACCAAGTTCAAGAACACCCTGCGGTGGATGATGGGCGAGGATATGATCACGCACCTCGGGCAGGAGTACTACCAGGAGGCCTGATCCAGCAATGCAGTATTTTCATCGCACACACGTCCAGCCCGATGCCGTGATGGATCTGGTCGTGAGTCACTTCGGCTCACGACTGGCCCCGGAGATCGAGGACGCCCGTCGGCGTCGGTACAGTGGCGCCCTCGGGCGAGTCACGATCAGCGCCGTGCCCGAGGGCGGGCACTACACCCTCGTGACGGTCCTCACCGACCAACCCGCGGAGAGCGAGCTCGACAAGCTCGCGAAACGGTTCCTCGGCGAGGTGCACGTCCTGGCTCATCCCGATCACGCGCTTCGCGGCGCGTACTGAGAGCACCCTCGTGGCCATTCGACTCCTGCCCCGCGATGAACGGTTCTTCGAACTGTTCACCTCGCTCGCTCAGCATTCGCTCGCGGGGGCCCGCCACCTCGCGGAGCTGCTGACCCGACGAGATCCGGAACGCTGGCAACTGGTCGAGACGATTCGCGGACTTGAGCAGGCCGCCGACGAGATCAACGCGGAGATCATCGCCCGGCTGGATCGCTCGTTCATCACGCCGTTCGATCGCGAGGACATTCACGCGCTGGCCTCGCGGCTCGACGACATCATCGATCACATCGACGGGGCCGCCTCGCGCGTCAAGATCTTCCGCGCGGAACAGACGCCCGATGGTGCGGTGCTGATCGCCGAGGTGATCCAGCGGATGGTGGCCGAGGTGGTCCGTGCCGTCCGAGGTCTCGAGGAAGGGCCGCCGGCAGCGGTCCTCGCGGCATGCCACAAGATCCGCCAGCTTGAGGAAGAGGGCGACGACCTGTACCAGGAGTGGTTGGGCCGGCTCTTCGACAACGGGACCGACCCCCTCACCGTGATCAAGTGGAAGGAACTCTACGACATCCTCGAGGCGACACTTGATGTCGCCGAGGACGCCGCCAATGTCCTGGAGTCGGTCACCCTCAAGCACGCCTGATCGATGGACCATTCGCTGACGTTCGTGCTGATCGTCGTGGGAATCGCGCTGGTCTTCGATTTCATCAACGGCTTTCACGATAGCGCCAATTCGATCGCCACCGTCGTCGCCACACGCGTCCTCTCGCCGCGCGTGGCGGTGGCGTGGGCGGCCGGATTCAACTTTGCCGCCGCGTTCGTCGTGGGGACCGCAGTTGCCAAGACCATCTCCAAGGGGCTGGTCGATCCGAGTGTCGTCACCCCGACACTCATCGCCGCCGCACTCCTCGGCGCCATTATCTGGAACCTGATCACCTGGTATTTCGGATTGCCGAGCTCGTCGTCACACGCACTCCTCGGCGGATACGCGGGTGCCGCGATCGCCAAGGCCGGCATCGGGGCCATCATTCTCTCCGGCTGGATCAAGCCGATCGCCGCGATCCTTATCTCGCCGTTCCTGGGAATGATCCTGGGGTTGTTGCTCTCGGTCGCATTGTCGTGGGCGCTGTGGAAACAGCACGCCCGCACCATGGAGGCGCTCTTCCGGCGGTTGCAGCTCGTCTCGGCGGGGCTCTATTCGCTGGCGCACGGGTCCAACGATGCCCAGAAAACGATGGGGATCATCGTCGGCCTGCTGGTTGCCTCGCAGGAGCTGTTCGCGGGGCAGACCGGTGTGCTCGGGATGATGCACTTGACCACTCTCGACACGATTCCACTCTGGGTGGAAATGTCGGCCTATTCCGCGATCGCATGCGGCACTGCGATGGGCGGCTGGCGCATCGTACGGACGATGGGGACCAGGATCACGAAGCTGAAGCCATTCGGTGGCTTCTGTGCCGAAACGGGAGGTGCGATGACGATCCTGTTGGCATCGTTGCTCGGCGTCCCCGTCAGCACGACCCACACGATCACGGGCGCGATCGTTGGTGTCGGTGCCTCGCGTCGGCTCGCAGCCGTCCGGTGGGGGGTCGCCGGCCGGATCGTCTGGGCCTGGGTTCTGACCATCCCGCTCAGCGCCCTGATTGCGGCCCTCTGCTTCTGGCTCCTCGGTCTGGCTTGACCCGTCCCACCCGCGTATCGATTTTTCGTCAAACCATTCCTCCTGTCACGAGGCATCATTCTCCGCATGGCCTTGCCCGAGCTCGACCCGACGCCCGATGTCGATGTCCTCACCGCCGAGGATCGATTGTCGCTGTACCGCTGGATGCGACTGACCCGCACCCTCGAGGAGCGCCTCGTCGCGCTCTATCGCCAGACGAAGGTGGTCGGTGGGCTCTTCCGCTCACTCGGCCAAGAGGCGTGTGCCGTCGGATCGGCGTACGCGCTCGAGCGGTCCGATGCGATGTCGCCGCTGATCCGGAACCTCGGATCGATGCTGGTGAAGGGTGCCACGCCGATCGAGGTACTGCGCCAGTACATGGCGAAGGGCGACTCACCGACACGCGGACGCGAATTGAACATCCACTTCGGTGATGTGGTCGATCGTAATTTCGTGGGTCAGATCTCGCACCTGGGCGACATGGTCCCGGTGATGGCGGGGATCACGCTCACGTTCAAGTTGCGACAGGAAGCGCGAGTGGGTCTCGTCTACGTCGGTGACGGCGCGACCAGCACCGGGGCGTTTCATGAGGGCGTCAACTTCGCGGCGGTCCAGCGTTGTCCACTCATCGTGGTGGTCGAGAACAATGGCTACGCCTATTCGACGCCCACCCGGATGCAGTGCGCAGCCGATCGACTCGCGGACAAGGGAGCGGGCTACGGCATTCCCGGCGTCCGGGTCGACGGCAATGATGTCCTCGCCATGCACCATGTGACGCGTGAGGCGGTGGCCCGCGCTCGGGCGGGTGAGGGCCCGACGCTCATCGAGGCGATGACTTTCCGTCGAAAGGGGCATGCCGAGCACGACAATCAGAGCTATGTCCAGCCGGGCGAGATTGAGGAGTGGGCCGAGCAGAACGACCCGCTCGACCGATTCACGGCGCGACTGGTCGGCGAGTTCGGTGTCGAACGGTCGGCACTCGTCGAACTCGACGCTGAGGTCGTGAAGCAGGTCGACGACGCAACCGACCTCGCCGAGACGTCCCCGCCGTGCGATGGCGATGAGGCGCTGAGCGGGGTCTATGCCGATCCTGCGACGATGCCCACCCTCTGGTATCGTGGTGGCGAGCGCGCCGCCGTGGTGGACCATGAACGGCCCGCCTCCTGGGGGACCCACGATGGCTGAGGTCACCCTGCTTGATGCCATTCGCGCCGGGCTCGCGGAGGAAATGGAACGGGATGACTCGGTGGTCCTGCTCGGTGAGGACATCGGGCGATACGGCGGTGCGTTCAAGGCCACCGATGGGTTGCTCGACCGGTTTGGGCCCGGACGCGTGATCGATACACCCATCTCCGAGGCCGGGATCGTTGGCGCCGCGGCTGGTATGGCACACTACGGCATGCGGCCGGTGGTGGAAATGCAGTTCATCGACTTCATCTCCTGTGCCTACGACATGCTGACGAACTATGTCGCGACGGCCCGCTACCGAGCCTTCCTGCCGTGCCCCATCGTGGTGCGGGGGCCCTCGGGTGGCTACGTTCGTGGGGGGCCGTTCCACTCGCAAAACCCCGAAGCTGCGTTCCTGCACACGCCAGGGCTGAAGATTGCCTACCCGAGCACCGTCGAGGACGCGAAGGGATTGCTCAAGGCCGCGATCCGGGACGAGGACCCGGTGCTTTTCTTCGAGCACAAGTACCTCTATCGGCGAATCAAGGCCGAATTGCCGGGCCCCGATGAGATCGTGCCGCTCGGCAAGGCGCGGATCGCGCGCGCGGGTACGGATCTGACGATCGTGACGTATGCAGCGATGGTCTGGAAGGCGCTCGAGGCGGCCGAGCAGTTGGCGGCGGAAGACGGGCTTTCGGTCGAGGTGATCGACCTGCGGACGTTGCTCCCGATCGACGATGCCACCATCGTGGCATCGGTGCGGAAGACGAACCGAGTGCTGATCGTGCACGAGGATACCGTGACGGGTGGCATGGCTGGCGAGCTGACGGCTCGAATCAACGAGTACTGTTTCGAATGGCTCGATGCTCCCGTGCGCCGCGTGGCGGCGCACGATGTGCCGCTGCCGTATGCACCGCCGCTGGAGGACTTTGTCCTCCCGCAGACATCCGACATTGTTCGCGCGGGCCGGTGGCTCGCGGCGTACTGAATCACATTGACTGGCAAGCGAGAGGACTAGGGGATGGCCCGCATCGACGTGATCATGCCGCAGATGGGTGAATCGATCGCCGAAGGAACGATGTCGCGCTGGATTCGTCAACTCGGCGATACCGTGAAGCGCGACGAGCCGATCTTCGAGATCTCGACCGACAAGGTCGATGCCGAGATCCCCGCGCCCAATGCCGGGACCCTCGTGGAGGTGCTGGTGCAGGAGGGCGAAACGGTCGCGGTCGGGACGGTCGTCGCGCGGCTCGAGACGGATGCCGCGGCAGCGGCATCCGCCCCGCCCGCGCAGGGCAGCGGGGCCTCCCAGCCCACAGCGGGAGCATCCGCGTCAGCGGCATCTGCCCAACCCCCAACCGAATCCCCGCCAGCACAGCCGGCACCCGCGGCCAAGGCAGCAACGCCGGCGCCGGCGGCGGCTCCTGCAGCGGATCCTGGCACGGCCGAGGAGCGCTTGCAGCAGAGGTCGACGCCGTTGGTCAGGAAGCTGGTCGAGGAGCACGGACTTGATCTGGGCCAGATCCCGGGTACGGGCAGTGCTGGCCGTGTCACCAAGCGCGATGTCGAGCAGTTCATGGAGACGGGTGGTGCGAGCGCGGCGCAGACCCAGGCTCCGAGCCTCGGAGCGGCCGAGGGGCAGGGCGGATCCGGTGCGCTGCCTTCAGGGGCGCAACATGTTGCGCCCATACACCAGGGCGCTTCGCGCAGTGGCCCGGCGCCTACGATTCAGGCATGGGAAGGCGATCGGGTCGAGCCGTGGAGCAAGATTCGGAAGCTCACCGCGGACCACATGGTCATGTCGCGCCGTGTCTCGGCGCACGTGAATTCATTGATGGAGATCGACTATTCGCACGTCGTCGGTGTGCGTCGCAAACTCAAGGCCGAGTACGCCGAGCGTGGGGTCAATCTGACGTACCTGGCGTTCATCGTGAAGGCGATCGCGGAGAACCTGCGCAAGCACGCTGTCGTGAATGCCGCCATTTCCGGTGACAACACGATCTACCGGCGCGACATCAATATCGGCATCGCCGTCGCGCTCGACTGGGGCTTGATCGTCCCGGTAATCCGACATGCCGATGAGTTGTCATTGCTCGGTGTCGCGCGTGCCATCCAGGATCTCGCCGAGCGCGCACGGACCAAGAAGCTGGTGCCCGAGGACATTCAGAAGGGCACCTTCACCATTACCAACCCTGGCGGTTTCGGAACGTATGTCGGCACGCCGATCATCAACCAGCCACAGGTGGCGATCCTCGCGGTCGGCGCGATCGAGAAGCGCCCTTCGGTGATCACCTTGCCCGACGGCAGCGATGCGCTGGGCATCCGCACGAAGGGGATGTGGTGCATGGCCTACGACCACCGAATTGTGGACGGTGCCGACGCCGACCGCTTCCTTGCAGACGTGCGGCAGACGTTGCACCAGTTTCCGGAGCCGGCGCGGTAGGTGGCGAGGATGCTCACGGCGGTGCGGGTCGTGGTGACCGCGCCGGAGCGGGAGGCCTACCTCGAGGCCCTTGCGGCGCTCGCGGCCTGCCACGAGGCACGGGGGAATCATTTGTGGCTCTTCGAGTTGTCCGGGAGACCCGGCACCTTTCTCGAATGCAGCGAGGGGCAGGGGGCGGGGCACCGGGCACACGGCCCGCATGACGAGGTCGAGGCACGGCTCGAGGCGCGCCTCGACGAGCTCGGCCACTACGAGGGCACCGGCGAACGCTGGGACGAGCTGCCGTTGGTCCATCACCCGAAGGAGTGAGTCGATGCCACGAGTGATCGCCGATGCCGATGGCACCACCTGGCGGGTTGCACTGTCGGGCCGCCACACACAGTACTCCGAGGACGAGATCTCGCTCGAGTTCCGCCGCGACGGTGAGGGTCAGACCGAACGGCGGTATGCGCGGTTCTCCCCGCGGGGCGCCAAGTCACCCGAGCGTGCCTACGAGCAGGCGAGCGATCGGTTGCTCACGCGCCTGCTGGCCGTGGCACAGCCTGCCTGGACGTCGCCGGATGGAGTCTACGGTCGGGACAGGTGAGTCGATGATCGATCTCCATTGTCATTCCACCGCCTCGGACGGCTTGCTCGCTCCCGAGGAGGTGGTCCGCTGTGCAAGCAGTGTCGGACTCACAGCACTCGCGCTGACCGACCACGACACCCTGGCGGGGCTTCCCGCGGCATTTGCCGCAGGGGAGCGCTTGGGTGTCCGCATCGTCGGTGGCTGTGAGTTCTCGGTCGCCGCTCCGTGGGGCGAAATGCACTTGCTCGGCTACTTCCTCGAGCCGGGAAACCACGCGATCGACACGTTTCTGCATGGCGCACGAGCGATGCGCGCCAACCGGGCACGAGGCATGGTGACCCAATTGCAGTCGAACGGAATCAAGGTCACCATGGCCGATGTTGAGGACGAAGCCGACGGCGCTTCCATCGGTCGTCCGCACGTCGCCCGAGCCCTCAAGCGTCTCGGTCACGTCCAGACCATTCAGGGTGCCTTCGATCGATTCCTCGGCCGAGGCCGTCCCGCCTTCGTCGAGAAGGAACTTCCCACACTGCGCGAGGTGGCCGACCTCGTGCACGGCCAACGCGGTGTCGTTTCTGCCGCACACCTCAAGTACCATGGCACCCAATCGACGCTTCGTGACCTGATGGCTGATGGTCTCGACGCGGTCGAAGTGCGCCATCCGAGTCATGACGGTGATCGCGTGGCCATTCTCACCGAGGCGGCGATCGCGCTCGATCTCGCGAGGAGCGGTGGCTCTGATTGGCACGGTGAGGATTCGACCGCAGGCACGCATGCCGCGCTTGGGTCTCAGCAAGTGCCCGACAAGTGGCTCGACGCACTCGAGGCACGTCGCCCGGCAGGCACCCGCTGAGCCGCGAGCTGACCGGCCGCGTCGCACTGGTGACCGGTGGTGCGCGACGGCTCGGGCGGGCGTTCGCGCTGGCGCTCGCGGACCGCGGGATGCATCTCGCCGTGCACCATGGTCATTCAGCGGCCGAGGCCATGGACGTCGTCGGTCTGATCGAGTCGAAGGGTGGGACAGCGGCCGCGTTCGAGGCCGACCTGACGGACGCCGACCAGGCACAGCGCCTCCCTGATCGCGTGGCCGCCACGTTCGGTCGGCTTGACGTCCTTGTGAACAGTGCCGCCGTGATGGAACGGATCGGAGTCGATGCGGTATCCGTCGAGGACTGGGATGCCCAGATGGACCTCAACTTGCGGGCGCCATTTCTGCTGGCCCAGCAGGCCGCACCCCACCTGCGGCGGCACGGTGGGACGATCGTGAACATCGCCGATCTGTCGGGGTTCGAACCGTGGCCCAATTATCCCGTGCACTCGGTGTCCAAGGCCGGCCTCGTGATGCTGACGCAGGTACTGGCAGCGGCGCTGGCCCCCGAGATCACCGTGAATGCGATCGCGCCGGGCACGGTGCTCCTGCCGGAGGACTACGACGACGCCCGTCGGGCCTTTCTCGCCGAGACGACGCCGCTCCAGCGACTCGGGACACCGGACGATGCGGTACAGGCGCTCCTCTATCTCGTGGAACAGGCGACCTTTGTCACCGGGGAGACCCTGGTGGTCGACGGTGGGCGGCTGCTCCGGCGATGATCACGCTCGGCGAGATCGCGATCATGGGGGGGGGATGTTATGGTCGCTTCTACCTGGGCCAGCTCCATCGGGCGTGGCAGCGCGGTGCGGTGCGATGGGATCGGTTGCGTGTGGTCGATCATGATGCCTCGTGTGCGGCCGCCGCGATGATCGAGGGCGCCCCGGCCACCGAACTCACCTGCACGACCTGGGTGGACTTCCTCGAGATGTGGCTCGACCCGGCCGAGCGCGGCGCCGCCGATCGCCTGGTCCCCACGCCGCTCATGCCGCATCTGTTCGCTGACTGGCTCACCGATCGTGCGCGTCGGCAGTGGCCGAGTCACACGGCGCGTCGGATCGCGGTCGAGCAACCGATCGGCACCCCGTTCGACATGCTGCACCCGGGTGACGGGAACCGGTACGTGTCCCATGCAGACTGGATCTGCCCGATCCACTGCATCGAACCGGCGCGCTGTCCGAAGATCCGGGCGCCGCGCAGTTGGGAGATGCGGGACACGGTGGCGGCGTGGAATGCACGCCGGGACGAGGGGCCCGCCGAGCTCGCGATCTTCGCATGCCGCCATGTCGTGTACGGGGTGGGCATGGTCGAGGTCACGGCGATCCTGAGCGCAGCCGATGATCTGGACGCGCGGCTCGAGTCCGAGGACGTGGCCGAGATGGTGATCGGCTCGGTGTCGTCCTGTCACGGGGCGGTAGGTCTCCTGCGCGTGGCGCGATCATGACTCAGCCAGAGGTGCCCGAGTCCACCGGATCGTCTCCCGCCAAGTGGGAGGCGCTGCTCCGGTTGCTTCGCCGCCTGATGCGCCCGGTGCAAGCGCAGGCGGCGTTGGCGGTGGGCATCGACGCCGGTTCGCGCATCGAGACGGTCGAACGGATGCTCGATTTCAACCAGCGTCGCGCACCTGGCTACTGGATCCAGCTCGTGCTCGCGAGCGGGATCGCGATCTTGGGGCTCGTCCTCGACAGCACCGCCGTGGTGATCGGCGCGATGCTGGTGTCGCCGTTGATGGGGCCGCTGGTCGAACTCGGGATGGGATTCGCCATCGGTTCGTCCTACCTCGTGATTCGTTCGGCACTCCGCGTGGTGATGTCGGTGGTGGTCGTCGTGCTTGGCACGGCACTCGTCACGGCCCTGTTGCCGTTCCACGAGGTGACCCGAGAGATCGGGTCGCGAACCTCACCGACGGCGCTCGATCTGATGGTGGCCATCTTCTGTGCGCTCACGGCGGCGTACACGACGGTGCGACAGACGTCGGACACGACAGCCGCCGCGGCAGGTACGGCGATCGGGATCGCACTCGTCCCCCCGCTCTGCGTGATCGGTTACGGACTCGGCACCGCGAACTGGGCGGTCACCTCGGGGTCCGCACTCCTCTTCACGGCGAACTTCTCGGCCATTCTCGTCTTCGCGGTCCTGAGCTTCCTGCTGCTCGGCTACGATCGGGTCAACGCACGGCAACTCGAGGCCGATGTACTCACCAGTCGCTCAACGCGATTCGATCGCGTCGCGGCGCGCGGCCAGGAGCTGCTGCAAGGCGTGTTCGGGTCCCGCTACGGCCCAGCGATGCGCATTGTGGTGCCGCTGGCTTTTCTTGCGGCTGTCTATCTGCCGCTCAGTTCTGCCCTGGCGGAGGTGACCTGGCAGGTGCAGAAACGCACGCAGGTCACGGCAATCATCAACGCCGTGGTGCCATCAGCCGTGCAACAAAAATTGCGCGTGGAAAAGGGCGCGGTTGAGGTCCAGGTCGTGGTGGTGGGCGATTCACTCGATCCGGTGGCCCTGGAGAGTCGCCTCGCGACCTCCATTGCCGCGGCGACCGGAGTGGAACCGGTGGTCGACGTGGTGGTGGTCCCCGACATCGGTGCGCTGGCACGCGCACGCGCGGTCCAGGCGCCGACCAGCCAGCCCGCACAGTCATTCCAACCGGTGGTCGAACTGGCGCGCTCGCGTCTCGGGGCGACATTAGTCCGCGCCTGGCCACTTCGGGGCGGTCGACTCGCCGGCTGGTCGCTCCAGGTGCCACCCGCCGGTGCCCCACTCGTGGTGGTGCACCACTTCGGGCCTGCCATTGGCGCCGCCGCCGAAGACCTCCTGGCCGACGCGCTGACCCCGGCTCTCGATGACCGACCCAGCATCGTGGACCAACCGCTGGATTCCGCGGGCTTTGGCATTGGCCGCGACACGCTCGCTTGGCTCTCTCGGGTCGACGAGGCGTTGGCGCCACTTGGCTGGCTGGACCGGGTCGTGCCGTGCATCCAGTGGCCGGCGCCGGACAGCGCCAGCCGCTGGCTGGACTCGCTCAACCTCCGTCGGCGCTCGAGCGGCGGCCGCCTGGGTGTCGTCGCCGGATCACCCGCTGGTTTTCGGTGGGCGGCGCCGCCATGCGTCCCACGACCGGCACCGGCATCGGGAACTGATCCGCGACCCTGACGTTCTTTCACCAGACGGCGCACCGCGCCCCACGCTGGACACTCGACCTGGAGCCGCACGTGACTGGACGAACGACCGCCGATTCCCCGACCGAAGCCGTGACCATCATCGGTTCCGGGCCGGCGGCCTGGACCGCTGCGATCTACGCCGCTCGGGCGAACCTTCGGCCGCTCGTCTTCGAGGGTGAACCCTCGCGCGAGATGATCCCGGGTGGACAACTCATGTTCACGACGGAGATCGAGAACTATCCGGGTTTTCCCAAGGGCGTCGATGGCCAGACGCTGATGGCCCAGATGCGCGAACAGGCCGAGACGTTTGGCACGAGGATCATCACGGAGAACGTGACCGCCGTCGATTTCCATTCGCGCCCGTACACGCTCACCCCCAGTTACGGGCCTCCTGTCACGTCACACGCGGTGATCGTGGCGACCGGTGCCCGGGCGATCTGGCTTGGGCTCGACAATGAAGAGCGACTCGCCCAGCGCGGCGGTGGCGTCTCGGCCTGCGCGGTCTGCGATGGGGCGCTGCCGGTCTACCGCGACCAGGTGGTCGCGGTCGTGGGGGGGGGCGACTCTGCGATGGAAGAGGCGACCTACCTCACCAAGTATGCGCGGGAGGTCGTGCTGATTCATCGCCGCGACAGCTTCCGGGCCTCAAAGGTGATGGTCGATCGCGCGCTCGCCCATCCGAAGATCCGGGTCGAGTGGAACACCGAGGTCGCCGACGTCCTCGGTGATGACTTCATCACCGGCATCCGGCTGCGGAGCACCACGGATGGCACCGAGCGTAGCCTCGATGTGGGCGGGCTGTTCATCGCGATCGGCCACACCCCCAACACCGCGTTCCTGGGCGGTGCACTCGAGACCTCGCCCGGTGGGTACCTCGTGACACCGACCGCGTGGCGGACGGCCACTGCCGTCCCCGGCGTCTTCGCGGCTGGTGATGTGATCGATGACTACTACCGCCAAGCCATCACCTCGGCCGGCACCGGGTGCATGGCCGCGCTCGAGGCCGAGCGCTGGCTTGCGCACGAGGGACTGGAAGGATGAACGCTGAACGCTAACCGCTGAACGCTTGACGCTCAACGCTCAACGCTCAACGCTAGTTGCGCTCGAATGAGCGTGCCCGGGTGAATCGGATGGCATGCATGAGATCCGTTGGTGACAGTGTATGCGATGCGGAGTCACAAAGACCTCATCGCTTGGCAACGGGCTCGGGTGCAGACGCTCGCGGTGTTCGAGTTGGCCGGCGCGAGGTGGAGTCCGAGTCTGGCTGCGCCATGGGACCAGTTGCGGCGCGCGGCACTGTCTGTCCAGCTCAACCTCGCGGAGGGCCATGCCATGGGCCCGGGCCGTCGGTGCGCCTACCACGTTCGAATCGCTTATGGCTCCGCGGTCGAGGTGACGGAATTGCTCGAACTCCTCGACTGCCTTGGACTCCCCACCCGAGAATTGGTCGCGGAATCCCGTCGGGTGCAGGCACTCACCCACGCCCTGCACCGCTCGTTGACGGAGCGATGACCCAGTTAACTTCGACATCGACAACTGGGACGAGCCAACCGGTTCATTCGCCCTCAAGCGATGAGCGTTGAGCGTCCAGCGTTCAGCCTTGAGCCTTCACCCCGCTGTCACCATGCCTACCATCGGAGTCTTGAATCCATGGCGTTCCGCACCGAAACAGACCCGCTCGGCGAAAAGCAGGTCCCGACCGACGCCCTGTATGGCATCCAGACGCTGCGCGCGGTCGAGAACTATCCGATCTCCGGCCTCAAGCCGTTGCCCGCGTTTGTGGATGCGATCCTCTGGATCAAGCGCGCGGCGGCTGTCACGCATCGCTCGACCGGTCGACTCGATGCCGAGCGTGCCGATGCGATCGTTGCGGCGATCGACGAGATCCTTGGCGGGCAGTATCGCGACCAGTTCGTTGTCGATCCGTACCAGGCAGGAGCCGGCACCTCGTTCCACATGAATTGCAACGAGGTGATCGCCAATCGCGCCAACGAGCTGCTCGGCGGTGCGCGCGGGACCTATACTCCGGTACATCCGAATGATCACGTCAACATGGCGCAGAGCACCAATGACGTGATCCCCACCGCGATGCGCCTCGCCACGCTCGCCACGCTGCCGGCATTGCTCTCGGCGATGGATGGACTCGGCGCAAGTTTCCTGGATCGCGGTGCTGCCTTCGACCACATCCTCAAGTCAGGTCGGACCCACCTGCAGGATGCGACGCCGATCCGGCTCGGACAGGAGTTCACGGCCTACGGTGGCACCGTGTTGCGACACCGTGCCAAGCTTGCCGAAGCATCGCGGTGGCTCCTGCCGATGAATATCGGCGGCAGTGCGGTGGGGACGGGGCTCAATGTCGAGCCGGCGTATCCTGCGCTCATGATCACGGCACTTCGGGAGGTGACCGGGATCGCGGTGGAGCTCGCTGAGGATCGCATCCAGTTGATGCAATCGATGGGCGACATCGCGACGATGAGCGGTGCCTACCGCAGCTTCGTGCTCGACCTCTGCAAGATCGCGGACGATCTTCGGTTGCTCGCGTCGGGTCCACGCACCGGGTTGGCCGAAATCATCCTTCCCGCGGTCCAGCCGGGCTCGAGCATCATGCCCGGCAAGGTGAATCCCTCGATCGCCGAGATGGTCAACCAGGTCTGCTATCAGGCCATCGGTCTCGACACGACGATCGCGATGGCCGCGAAGGCCGGCGAGCTTGAGCTCAACGTGATGATGCCGGTGATCACGCACAACATGGTCTTCGGCTTGCAGATCGTCGCGAACGCCGTGAAGGTCTTCGACGAACGGTGCGTCAGCGGGATCGAGGCCGATGAGGCGATGTGCGCCCACTGGCTTGAACGGTCCCCCGCGTTGGTCACCGCGCTGATGCCGAAGATCGGCTACGCCGAATCGGCCAAGCTCGCCAAGGAAGCGCTCGCTACCGGCCTCACCGTCAAGCAACTTGTCACCGATCGCAAGATCCTCGAAGGCGAGGAGCTCGAACGCGTGCTTGATCTCCGTGCCATGACGGAACTAGGGGTGCCCGGGGAGAGTTCGGGGCCCTCGGCCGGCGGGTGACCGATCCTGCGGTGCGCTGGCGCCAGCTCGCGCTCTTGGCGACCGCCGAGCTCTTGGGGATGTCGGTCTGGTTTGCGGCGAGTGCGGTCAAGCCAGCGCTGACAGCCACCTTCAGCCTCTCCGCGGCACAGGGCGGCTGGCTCACAAGTACCGTCCAGCTTGGCTTCGTGGTAGGCACCCTCCTCGCGGCGTTGTTCAATCTCGCCGATGTCATTCCGTCGCGCCGGTTCTTCGTGGCGTCGGCCGTCCTGGCCGCGCTCGCCAACGCGGCCTTGCTGGGGGCCACTTCGTTCGGCCTGCTCCTCCTCACTCGAGTCCTGACCGGCGTCGCGCTCGCGGGGGTCTATCCGCCGGCGATGAAGATGGCGGCGACCTGGTTTATCCGTGGTCGCGGCCTCGCCATCGGCATGATTGTCGGCGCCCTGACGGCTGGGAAGGCGATCCCGTACCTCCTCGAGGGCCTCGGGGAGATTCCATTTCACACGGCAGTCCTGCTGCCGTCTGCCGGGGCGCTGGTTGCCGCCCTCATCGTTGCTGCTGGCTATCATGATGGGCCCCACAAGTTCCAGACTCAGCGATTTTCATGGGGACTGATCGGCGCGGTGGTGAGCGAGCCCAACGTGCGACGGGCGACGTTGGGGTACCTTGGGCACATGTGGGAGCTCTATGCCTTCTGGGCTTGGATGCCGGCCTTCCTGGCCGCCGCCGCTGCACATCGGGAGCACCAGGGATCGATCGGCGCGTGGCCATTCCTGATCGTGGCCATCGGCGCGATCGGTGCCGTTGCGGGTGGTCTCGCCGCCGATCGGGTCGGCCGAGTGCGCGTGGTGCGATGGTCACTGCTCGTGAGCGGCGCGTGCTGTGTCGCGTCCCCATGGTTGTTCAGTGCGCCGGCCGCGGTGCTGCATCTGGTGATGCTCACCTGGGGTGCCGCCGTGGTCGCGGATTCGGCCCAGTTCTCGGCGCTCGTCACCGAGCACGCACCGAAACACGCGGTCGGCACGGCGCTCACGCTCCAGACATCGCTCGGATTTCTCCTCAGCATCGCCACGATTCAACTCTTGCCGGTGCTTGCGGAGCGCGTGGGATGGCAATGGGCAATGATCGCCCTCGTGCTCGGTCCGATCGCGGGGCTCGCGGGCGTGCGCCGACTGCGACCTCCAACCCAGCTTGCCCTGGCATGACCATCCCGCGGGTACCGTTTTTCTCGAATGGGATGCCGATCCAGCACCTTGTCTGAAGGAGTTCCGATGCTCGCTCCAGATCAGCTCCAGCGCTATGCCCGACACCTGACGCTGCCGGAAGTTGGCGTGGCAGGTCAGGAACACCTCGGGGCAGCGCGAGTGCTACTCATCGGTGTCGGGGGCCTCGGCTCACCTGCGGCGCTCTATCTCGCGGCGGCGGGCGTTGGAACGCTCGGCCTCGTCGATGACGATGTGGTCGATCTGTCGAACCTCCAGCGTCAGGTGTTGCACGGTAGCGCAGCGATCGGGCAGCCGAAAATCGATTCTGCTCGTCAACGCCTTGCCGACCTGAACCCCGACGTCAGGGTGGAGACTTTTGGCGACCGCCTCACATCGGCGAATGCCCGCGAGATCATCCGGCAATTCGATCTGGTGATCGACGGTAGCGACAACTTCCCGACGCGATACCTCGTGAACGACGCGTGCGTGCTCGAGCGCGTCCCCTTCGTGTACGGGAGCATCTATCGCTTCGAGGGGCAGTTGTCGGTGTTTGGCGCACCCGATGGCCCGTGCTACCGCTGCCTGTTCGCCGAGCCGCCTGCGCCGGACCTCGTGCCGAGTTGCATCGATGCCGGTGTCTTGGGGGTGCTGCCAGGGATCATCGGCACACTGCAAGCGCTCGAGGCGATCAAGTGGATCCTCGGTCTCGGTACGTCGGCGATCGGCCGACTCTTGCTCTTCGATGCGCTCAAGCTCGAGATGCGAGAGATCACGCTACGGCGAGACCCGACCTGCGCAGTGTGTGGCCCGACACCGAGCATCACGGAACTGGTCGACTACGAGGCGTTCTGTGGCGGCTCGACTCCATCGACGCGCACCGAGCGCGTCACGGAGATCGCGCCGACCGAATTGCTCGCCCGGCGGGGAGCGCCCGTCAGACCGGTGCAGCTCGATGTGCGCGAGCCCTGGGAGTTCGAGATCGCCCACATTCCGGGCTCGGTCCTGATTCCGCTCGGGGAGTTGGCCGCGCGGCACACGGAACTCCCGCCGGGTGTCCCGATCGTCACGATTTGCCACCACGGCATGCGGTCGCTCCGGGCCGCGGAGTTGCTCGGAGCGATGGGATTTGGCGAGGTTGCGAGTCTGGCCGGCGGAGTCGATGCCTGGGCCAACGAGCTCGACCCAGGCATGCCGAGATACTGAGGCGGGACCAAGGCCGTCGAGAGTGCCGAAGGGGGGACTCGAACCCCCACGAGCTTGCGCCCACTGCACCCTGAATGCAGCGCGTCTACCAATTCCACCACTTCGGCGTGGGCGGCAAACCTACCCCGGGCGCGTCGCGACCGTCAAGCGACCGTGTCCCACGGCCGTTACTTTTCCCACCATGTCATCCAGGAACGACCGCAGCGAGCCTGCGGAAGATACGCCCCGCACGTCGGTCGCCCGGAACCCCAAGGCACGGCACGACTTCCACATCCTGGATACGTTCGAGGCAGGGCTCGTGCTGACGGGGACCGAGGTCAAGGCCTTGCGGCGGAAGGGCGCCTCGATCAAGGAGGCATTCGCCCGCATCAGTCGGGGCGAGGTCTTTCTCGAGGGCATGCACGTCACCCCCTACGAGCAGGGGAACCGGTACAACCATGCGCCGATGCGGTCCCGGAAGCTGCTGCTCAACCGTCGCGAGATCGAGAAGCTGATCGGTGCGATCGAACGGGATGGTCTGACGCTGGTCCCCCTCGAGCTCTATTTCCGACGCGGGCGAGCGAAGATCGCGTTGGCGCTCGCCAAGGGCAAGAAGGACCACGACAAGCGCGAGACCCTCAAGCGTCGGATTGCCGATCGCGAGACGGCCCGCGAGATCAGTTGGCAGGGGCGGGGGAAGTGAGTGCCGTGCTGCCACTCCTGGTCGTGGCGCTCACGCTCCAGTCGCCGGGCGAGCTTCGGGTCAGCACCGCTCGAGGTGTAGATCGCATTCCGCTAAAGCAGGATGCGGTGGCCGGTGCCCTCGTACCGCTTGGACCTCTGGCGCGCGCCGTGGGTGCCACGGTCGACCATGCCCGGCCTTGGGTTGCGGTAACGGGAGCGGGAAACCGGTTCAGGTTCCTGATCGGGACCCCCTTGGTCGAGGTCGGCGGCACGCTCCGGATCCTCCCCGCCGCTACCCAGGCAATCGGAGATTCGATCTGGGTGCCGCTGGCGTTTGTGGCTGAGGTGCTCGCCGACCCGTCGCGGAGAGCATGGAGCTGGGATGCGGGAGCAACCCGTCTCTCCGAGGGGCCCCCTGTCTCGCAGCTGGTGTCCCGTCCGGCGGCCACCTCGAGCGCCTCCCAGGCAGTGGCCAAGCCGTCGGCGGGACTCCGCCCGGGCCACGTCGTCACGGTCGACGCCGGTCACGGCGGCTCGGACCCAGGCAATGACGGCGCTGCATTCCCGAGTGGACTGAAGGAGAAGGATGTCACGCTGGCGATGGCGTTCCTGGTCCGTGACGAACTGCAGGCCCGTGGGGTTCGTGTGGTCATGACCCGAACCACCGACACGCTGATCAACCTGACGCACCGGGCGCCGCGGTATTGTCGCGGCGACTGTGACCTGTTCGTGTCGCTCCACGTGAACTCGCTCCCGAAGCGACCAGGCTGGACGCTGGCTCGCGGGTTCGAGACCTACTTCCTGGCCGAGGCACGCACCGCCGATGCGGCCCGCACGGCGAAGATGGAGAACGATGCGATTCGCTACGAGGTGGAGGCTCCGGAGACGCAGGCGGTCGGGCTCGATTTCATCCTCAAGGACCTCCAATCCAACGAATTTCTGCGCGAGTCGGCGCGGGCCGCCGAGCTGATGCAATCCGCGATCGACATGGTGCATGACGGCAACAACCGAGGGGTCAAGCAGGCAGGCTTCGCGGTCCTCAACACGGCGCGCCGACCCGCGATCCTGGTCGAGATGGGTTTCGGGACCAATCCCGAGGATGCGCGACTCATGACCGGGGCATCAGGCCAGCGCGCGCTGGCGCGCGCGATTGCGGACGCCATCATCGCCTATCTCGTCGAACACGATCGGAAGACCGGATGAGGCGCGCACTCCTCGTTGGCGCCTGCCTGATGGGGTGCAGCTGGTCGAACTCGCTCTACCGGGCACGGCAACTTGCCTCGTCGGCCGAGCGGGCGGAGCGGCAGGACCGCACCGAGGAAGCGGCCACGATCTGGGGTCAGGTCGCGGTGAAGGCCGAATCGGCCTATGCCCGGAATGCCACTGGACGTCGGGGGGGGGAGGCGCTCTGGCTCCGGGGCCGCGCCTCGGCGCGACTCGGCGACTGCAGTGGGGCCATCCCGCTGCTCGAGCAGGCGGGGCTGCAAGCCGACGGCGCCGGGTGGCAGGAGACCGTCGACCTCGACCTCGCACGTTGTCGAACCCGGTCCGACGATCCGAGCTCGGCCCTGGCGGCCCTGCGAGTGTTGCTCACGAGTCGAGACGAGACGATCCAGCGGGAGGCCCGGACGCTGTCCGGACGAGCACTGGTCCGGGCTGGCCGTTGGGAGGAGGCGCTCGACGCGCTCCGCGATGACGACACCGAGGATGGACGGTGGCAACGCGCCATCGCCGCGGCCCATCTCGGTCGCACCGCGGAGGTGCTCGCGCTCACGGAATCACGGATCCTGCGGGGTGACAGCCTCGTCAACTGGCCGGAACTTCTCACGCCACTGGGAACCCACGGAGCGGCGTCGGTCGACTCGCTGCTCACGGTCCTCGGCGCGATGCCCTTGGTCGGGGCACCGACCCGGCAGCGTTGGCAATACGCCGCCGCCGCCGGACTCGCGGAGCGGGACCCCGTCGAATCGGAGCGGCGGCTCCAGGCACTCGTGACGGCCAAGGAGGAGGGACCGGGTGCCAACAGTGCTCGGATCGCTCTCGCCACGCGACGCATGAGTGCGGTGAGCGACAGCTCGACGCTCGAGGCCGCGCTCGTGCGACTGCGTGTACTGGAAGTCGGGGGGGGGAGTGCCGCGTTCGTCATTCGGCCGATGCTCCGGGTCGGCGATGGCATCGTGGCCGACATCGCCAGCCATCCTGCCGATTCGGCACTGGGGGACCTGGCCTTCTTCCATCAGGCCCAGATCGCCCGAGACTCGCTCCTGGCCCCCGTGCTCGCCGATTGGCTCCTCGGGGAGATCGAGCATCGTTGGCCGAGCTCACCCTATCTCGTCAAGAGCATGCTGGTCCGGATCGTCCTGCGACCCGATTCGGCAGCCGCGATCCGCGAGCGAGTTCGGTTGTTCCCCGATTCACCCTATCTGCGGTACCTCGACGGACGGGAGGGCCGAGCGTTCGCCGTCCTCGAGGACTCGCTCGAGCGATATCTGAGCCTGCGCGCAACGCTCCGACCCGAGATCTCGGACGACAAGGCGCGTCCTGGGGTGTCGGACTTCGAATGACCTTGGCTCGCATCGTGGCCGGTCTGGCGTTTCCGAATCCAGTGCTGCTGGCGTCTGGAACCGCTGGGTACGGTGTTGAATTGGCCGGAGTCTCCGACCTGCGATGTCTGGGTGGACTGGTCACCAAGGCCGTCTCGCTGGAGCCCCGTGCCGGAAATCGCGCCCCGCGAGTCGCGGAGTTTGCGGGCGGAATGCTCAACAGCGTCGGGTTGGCGAATCCCGGCGCCATGCATGTCGCAGCCCATGAGTTGCCGGCGCTCGCCGCGCTCGGGCTCCCGGGCCGGATCCTCGTCAACGTGGTCGGCTTCACCCGGAGCGAATACGCCGACGTCATTCGGGCGCTTGATGCTGTCCCGGGTCACGATGGCTATGAGCTCAACCTCTCGTGTCCCAACACCAGTGCGGGCGGGGTCGAATTCGGTGCGGATCCCGCGAGTGTCGCTGCCGTGGTGAGCGCGTGCCGTCTGGTCACCGAACGACCGCTGTTCGCCAAGCTGTCGCCGGCGCTGCCCGACATTCCCGCGATCGCGACGGCCGCGCATGCGGCCGGGGCGGACGGCATTTCGCTGGTCAATACCATGCCCGGGATGCTGCTCGATGGCGACCATCCACGCCTTGGGCATGGCTTCGGAGGGGTGAGTGGCCCGGCATTGTTGGCGAGCGGCATTCTCGCGGTCAGGCGCGTTCGCGACCGGCTGCCCGAGGTGGCGATCATCGGGGTCGGCGGGATTCGCGGCATCGCGGAAGCCATGCAGTACCTCGCGGCTGGGGCCGACCTGATCGCGATCGGCACCGCGGGAATGGCTGATCCCAGGGCCCCGATGCGACTCGTCCGCGACCTGGAGCGACACCATGGCTGACCTGATCACGGCGCTCGATCACCCCGATGCCCCCGCGGCGGTCGCGTGCCTCGACCTCCTGCCTGATGGGGCCGCCGTCAAGGTCGGTTCGGTCCTCATGACGGCGGCAGGTCCTGGTTTCGTGCGCGGTCTGGTCGGTGCCGGTCACGCCGTGTTCCTCGATCTCAAGTGGCATGACATCCCCAACACCGTGGCCGGCGCGGTCCGCTCCGCCCGTACCCTCGGCGTGGACATGGTGACGGTTCATGCCCTCGGCGGCCGTGAGATGCTCGAGGCCGCGGTGGAAGCCGCTCAGGGGGCAGTGCGGGTGATTGCGGTGACGGTGCTCACCTCCCACGATCTCGCGAGCTTCCAGGCGGTCCTGGGGCAGCCAGTGACGGACCTGCGTCTCGAGGTGAGCCGACTCGCCGGCATGGCGATCGGCGCCGGGGTGGATGGGGTGGTCTGTTCGCCCGAGGAACTGGCAGTCGTCGCCCCGATCGCCAGCGGGCGGCGGATTGTGGTCCCCGGGATCCGTCGGCATGGCGATGTGGCGGGCGATCAGGCCCGGGTTGCCACACCGGAGGCGGCGGTGGCGGGCGGGGCAACCCACCTCGTGGTGGGTCGACCAATCACGGCTGCCGCCGACCCGGCGCGTGCGTGGCGAGAGTTTAGGGAAGCGCTCAACGGATGAATCGCCGGATGGGGCCTCCGCGCCCGCTCAGCCGGGGGTGCGGTCTTGCGAAGAGTGCCGACCGGCCGTATCATTCCCAGCTGTCCCGAAATCACGGGTTCCGGAGAGTTACTAGTGAAGGTACGGTCGAGCGTGAAGCCAATCTGTGAGAGCTGCCGCGTGGTGAAGCGCCGCGGCGTTGTGCGCATCATTTGCAAGCGCACTCCCAAGCACAAGCAGCGGCAGGGTTAGGTCATGGCACGCATTGCGGGCGTGGATCTTCCGCGCGAAAAGCGAGTGGTCATCGGCCTGACATACATCTTCGGGATCGGCAACGCGACGGCGCAGATGCTGGTCAAGGAGACCGGGATTGCGGATGCGACGCGGGTGCGCGACCTGACCGATGTCGAGGTCGGCCGCCTGCGCCAAGCCATTGAACGCATGGTGAAGACCGAGGGTGCGCTCCGCACCGAGGTCGCCATGAACATCAAGCGCCTGATGGACACCGGCTCGTATCGCGGCGTGCGTCATCGGCGCGGACTTCCTGTGCGCGGTCAGCGTACGCACACCAACGCCCGGACGAAGAAGGGCCCCCGTCGGGCCATTGCCGGCAAGAAGAAGGCGACGAAGAAGTAACCGATGACCGCACCCACGACTGGCAAGACTGGCGCGAAGCGCTCCCGGAAGACGGCTGAGGCGGAGGGGATGGTTCACATCTCCGCGACCTTCAACAACGTCCTCATCACGATCACCGACATGCGTGGCAACACGATCACGTGGGGCACGGCGGGCAAGGCCGGGTTCAAGGGATCGAAGAAGTCAACGCCGTTCGCGGCGACCGTGGCCTCCGAGAACTGCGCGCGTGAAGCGATGAACTTCGGGGTGCGGCGCGTGCACGTGCGCGTGCAGGGCCCCGGCAGCGGACGCGAGTCGGCGATCCAGGCACTGGCTTCGGCCGGTCTCAAGGTCGCCTCGATTCGCGACGTCACCCCGATTCCTCACAACGGGTGCCGGCCGCCCAAGAAGCGGCGGGTCTAGCCCATGTCACGGTATACTGGTCCCGCCTGTCGTCTGTGCCGCCGCGAAGGCACCAAGTTGTTCCTCAAGGGCACGCGCTGCCTGACCGAGAAGTGCGCCATTGAGCGCCGGCCGTATGCGCCGGGCCAGCATGGCAACAACAACATGGGCCGCAATCGCAAGATGTCGGAGTACGCGAAGCAGCTTCGCGAAAAGCAGAAGGTCAAGCGGATGTACGGGCTCACCGAGACCCAGTTCCGCAACACCTACACCCGGGCGTCGCACCTCCCCGGCGTCAAGGGCACCAACCTGCTCGTGGCGCTCGAGACGCGGCTCGACAACATCGTCTATCGGATGGGCTTCGCGGCGTCGCGTCGAGCTGCGCGCCAGCTCGTGCGCCACGGCCATGTCGAGGTCAACGGCAAGCGGGTTGACATCCCGTCGTACAAGGTGATGCCGGGCATGGAAGTCCGGGTGGCTCCTGCCGACCGCGAAATGGTGGTGGTCATGGCCGCCATTGAGCAGGCCTCACGCGGCGCGCCAGTCTCCTGGCTCTCGATTGACAGCGAGAAGGTCGCCGGCCGACTCCTCGAACTGCCGAACCGTGAGTCCATCCCGGTGAACGCGCAGGAACAGCTCATCGTCGAGCTGTACTCCAAGTAAGGACGAACTGCATGGGCATCGATCTGACCGGGTTGGTCCGTCCCCACGTCGTCGAGATGACGCGTCTGGAGGACAACCCCAATATCGCCGAGTTCCTGCTGCAGCCGCTCGAGCGCGGTTTCGGCCACACCCTCGGCAACGCGCTCCGGCGCATGCTGCTGTCCTCGCTCTCGGGCAGCGCGGTCTGGGGCTTTCGCCTCGACGGCGTGCTGCACGAGCACCAGACGGTGCAGGGCGTCCTCGAAGATGTGCACCAGATCGTCCAGCGCCTCAAGGCCTGTACGCTGGTACTCGCCGACGGTGTCGACGAGTCGGTGCTCCGGATCAAGAAGCAGGGCCCGGGCCCGGTGTTCGCCGGCGACATTCAGGAGTCGGGACAGGCGACGGTCAACGACCCGACCCAGTTGCTGTTCACGATCCAGGACGATCGCGAGATCAATTGCGAGTTGTTCGTCAACCGTGGTCGTGGGTATGTCGAGAGCGAAATGCACCCGATGGACCGGTCCTACCCGGTCGATCTGGTCCGCATCGACGCGATCTACAATCCGGTTCGGCGGGCCAACTTCACCGTCAGCGAGACCCGAGTCGGGCAGCGCACCGACTATGATCGCCTCGCGGTCTCGATCGAGACCGACGGCACGATCTCGCCCGAGGACGCGCTGGCCTACGCCGCGGCCCTCGCCATGGAGCACTTCCGGTACTTCATCGACTTCGGGGTGGTGCCGCAGGTGGCCGATCCGGTTCCCGTGGTGGTGACCCCGGTGGCGACAGGACTCAAGGCGCGCCTCGAGCAATCGATCGACGATTTCGAGATCTCGGTGCGCTCGATGAACTCGCTCAAGAATTCAAACGTCAAGACCCTCCGGGACCTTGTGACCCACTCGACCGAACAGTTGCTCGACGTCAAGAACGTCGGCGACAAGGCTCTTCAGGAAATCGCGGAATTGCTGCTGAAGGAAGGACTCAACTTCGGGATGCAGTTCGAGGAGGTCGATGGCGACCTCCGTATCGTGGACGAAGGAACCGCCCCGACAGCAATCGCTGCGGGCGGAGAGGACGACTGAACTCATGCGGCATCGCGTCAAGGGACGGCAGCTCTCGCGCACTCAGGCCCACAAGCGGGCACTCATGCGCAACATGGCCTCCTCACTGTTCGAGCACGAAGGCATCACGACGACCGTCGCCAAGGCGAAGGAGCTGCGGCCCTACGCCGAGCGGCTCGTCACCTTGGCGCGCCGGGGTGACCTCCATGCGATCCGTCAGGCCGAGAAGAAGATCAAGGATCGCGAGATCCTCTCGAAGCTGATGAAGGATATCGGGCCGCGGTTCGCCGCTCGCCCAGGTGGCTACACGCGCATTCTCAAGCTGGGCCACCGGCCCGGCGACGGCGCCGAGATGGCCCGGATCGAGCTCCTCGCCGAGTGAGTGACTCCGGTCGTGTCGTGCGTGCATCGGAATCGGGGGCCTTCGGGTCCCCTTTTTTGTACCCCGGCCCTGCGTCAGAACAGAACGGGTGGCCTCCGATGTGGAAGCCACCCGTTGGGCAGAGCGAGGGTCAGGCGCACTCAGGTCGCTGCGGCAGCCTGGGCACGGGCCTTGGTGACCTTGCCGCTGCGGATGCAGCTCGCACAGACCTTGACCCGGCGTGGCGCGTCACCCACCATCACGCGGACGGTCTGGAGGTTCGGCAGCCAGCGGCGCTTGCGACGGTTGTTCGCATGCGAGACGTGGTTGCCGGTCGTCGGCCCCTTGCCGCAGGCGGTGCAGACGTGTGCCATGATGTACTCCAGAAAGTTGAAAGTCTGACAGCCATTAAAGTTAGCTTTGGTGTCGTTGGAAGGCAATATCCCACCATCACCGACCACCCTCCGGAGACCACCCCATGCCCACAGCCCTGATCACCGGCATCACCGGCCAGGACGGTTCCTATCTCGCCGAGTTCCTGCTCGACAAGGGATACGACGTGGTGGGCGTGGTCCGGCGGACCTCGCACCACTCCTATGAACGGATCGATCATCTGATTCCGCGGGTACGGATCGAGGCGGCCGACCTGCTCGACCAGCATTCGCTCACCACCGTGCTCCGCGCCGTGCAGCCAGATGAGGTCTACAACCTGGCGGCGCAATCGTTCGTGCCGACCTCGTTCACGCAGCCCGTGCTCACCGGAGAATTCACGGCGCTTGGCGTGACTCGGATCCTCGAGGCCGTCCGATTCGCCTGCCCGAACGCCCGATTCTATCAAGCATCCTCGAGCGAGATGTTCGGCAAGGTCCACGAGACGCCACAGGACGAGGACACGCCGTTCTACCCGCGCTCGCCCTATGGCGTGGCCAAGCTCTACGGCCACTGGATCACGGTCAACTACCGGGAGTCATACGATCTCTATGCGGTGAGCGGCATCCTGTTCAACCATGAATCGCCCAGGCGCGGGATGGAGTTCGTCACCAGGAAGGTCACCGACGGTGTCGCACGGATCGCCACGGGCAAAGCGACCGAGCTCCGGCTCGGCAACCTCGATGCCCAGCGCGATTGGGGCTACGCCGGTGACTACGTCGATGCAATGTGGCGCATGCTCCAGAACGACGAGCCCAAGGACTATGTGATCGGCACCGGCGAGACCCACCGCGTCGGTGACCTCGTGCGTCTCGCATTCGAACGCGTCGGGCTGGATTGGACCAAGTATGTGGTGCGGGATCCCCAATTCTACCGACCGGCCGAGGTCGACCTCCTGCTCGCCGATCCGGCCCGCGCCAACGCCGATCTGGGGTGGAAACCGGAGACATCTTTCGAGCAGTTGGTGCACATGATGGTCGATGCCGACATGGCGCGACAGGGCGGCGCGTGAGTCATCTGCTGGTGACCGGCGCGGATGGCTTCGTGGGCCGATGGCTGGTGCGCGCCGCGCGCGCGGACGGTTGGGATGTCACGGCGGTGATTGGCCCCGGCGGGACGATGCCGGAGGCGTGGCTCACGACGGATCAACTGGTCGGGGTTACCGCCATGACGGCCGACTTCGACGCACTCGAAGCGATCGCGCGTGTGGCCAGGGTGCCCGCCGACGCGGTGGTGCACCTCGCCGCGATGGCCTCGGGCGCAGCCGCCCGACGAGATCCCGAGGCGGCGATGCGGATCAATGGCACGGCGTCGGTGCTTCTGCTCCAGCAACTGCATGAATTCGCCATTGCGCCCCGCATGCTCTTCGTCTCGACCGGTGAGGTCTACGGTGCCGGCCATGACGGACCGATCCACGAGGACACCGAGGTGAATCCGGTCTCGCCCTACGCTGCGAGCAAGGCGGCTGCCGAGGTCGGGTTGCTCGAGATGGCCGAGGCGGGCATCCTCGATCTTGTGGTGGCACGTCCGTTCCCCCACACCGGACCGGGACAGTCACCGAGCTTTGTCCTGCCGGCGTTGGCCAGGCGGATCCGCGAAGCGGCGCGAACAGGCAAGCCTGAGATCGCGGTCGGCAACCTTGATGTGGTCCGGGATTTTCTTGATGTTCGCGACGTGGTTCGGGCCTATCTGCAGCTCCTCGAGCACGGGGAGTCGGGGAGCTGTTACAATGTCGCCAGCGGCACGGGCCAGTACTTGAGCCACTGCGTTGAGATGCTGGCCGAACGGATCGGCGTCCAGGTGCGGCCAGTGGTCGATCCCGCGCTGGTCCGGCCGGCCGATATTCCGGTCCTGATCGGCGATGCCACGCGACTTCGGTCGCTGACCGGTTGGGCCCCGCACTACACCTTTGAACAGACTCTCCAGGATCTCGTCGATGCCCAAGCGGACTGATATCTCCTCGATTCTCCTCATCGGTTCCGGCCCGATCGTCATCGGTCAGGGTGCGGAGTTCGACTACTCAGGGACGCAGGCGGTGCGTGCGCTCAAGGAGGAGGGGTACCGGGTCATCCTGGTCAATTCGAATCCGGCCACGATCATGACCGATCCGGAGCTTGCCGACGCGACCTATATCGAGCCAGTCACCGCCGAATGGGTCGCAAAGGTCATCGAACGCGAGCGACCCGATGCGCTGCTCCCGACGATGGGTGGTCAGACCGCGCTCAATGTCGCGATGGAGCTCGTCAAGGATGGCACCCTCGAGAAGTACGGTGTCGAATTGATCGGGGCCAATGAACGTGCGATTCGTGTCGCGGAGGATCGCTCGGAATTTGCCGACGCGATGCGACGGATCGGACTCGCCACACCGGCGGGGACGGTCGCCCGCACGGTCGAGGAGGGACTCGCCGCGGTCGAGGCCACAGGCTACCCCGCGATCCTGAGGCCGTCCTACACCCTGGGCGGTACCGGTGGCGGCATTGCTTACAACCGTGAGGAGTTCGTGACGATGCTCGCCCGCGGGCTCTCGCTGTCACCGGTGGGTTCAGTGCTGGTGGAGCGGAGCATCATCGGCTGGAAGGAATTCGAGCTCGAGGTGATGCGCGATGGCGCGGACAACGTCGTGATCGTCTGCTCGATCGAGAACATCGACCCGATGGGGGTGCACACCGGCGACTCGATCACCTGCGCGCCGGTGATGACGCTCTCGGACCGAGAGTACCAGGCGATGCGCGATGCCTCGATCCAGATCATTCGCGAGATTGGTGTCGCCGCCGGTGGTTGCAACATCCAGTTCGCCGTGGATCCCGAGACGGGCGAACAGCTCGTCATCGAGATGAACCCGCGCGTCTCCCGATCGTCGGCCCTCGCCTCGAAGGCCACCGGCTTCCCGATCGCACGCATCGGCGCCAAGGTCGCTGTTGGGTATACCCTGGATGAACTGCCAAACGACATCACCAAGGTCACGCCGGCCTCGTTCGAGCCGGTGCTCGACTACGTCGTCGTCAAGATTCCGCGCTTCGCGTTCGAGAAGTTTCCGGCCGCATCGCCCGAGCTGACCACGCAGATGAAGTCGGTCGGTGAGGCGATGGCGATTGGCCGCACCTTCAAGGAGGCGTTCCAGAAGGGCTTCCGGGGACTGGAGATCGGCCGTGCCGGCTGGATGGTCGGTGAGGGTCCGCTCGACGATCGGTTGAGCGCCGACGACCGTGCCACGCTGCTCTCCGCGGTACGCCGCCCGACGCCGGAGCGCCCCTTCCAGATCAAGCGGGCGCTGGTCGCGGGCGTCACCGTGGCCGAACTGCATGAGGCCTCGGGCATCGATCCCTGGTTCCTGCATCAGTTCGCGGAGCTGGTGGCGATCGAGGACGAATGGATCCAGCACGAATTCGGGGACGACGATGATGCCGATCGGCGCCTGCTCCGACGCCTCAAGCGTGACGGCTTCTCCGACGCGCAGCTCGCCGACCTCAAGTCGCTGCCCGAGTCGCAACTGCGGAAGACGCGCCACCGGCTCGGACTCCGGCCCGTGTACAAGACCGTCGACACCTGTGCCGGTGAGTTCCCGTCGAGCACGCCCTACCTCTACTCCTGCTGGGACGAGGAGAACGAGGCCGGCCCGATCGAAGGCGAAACACGACCCACGGTGATCATCCTCGGCAGTGGTCCCAATCGGATCGGCCAGGGCGTCGAGTTCGACTACTGCTGCGTCCGCGCGGCGCTCGGTTTCCGCGAATACGGCTACCGGACCGTGATGGTCAACTCGAATCCCGAGACGGTCTCCACCGACTTCGACATCTCCGACGTGCTCTACTTCGAGCCCCTCACCCTCGAGGATGTGCTTGAGATCGTGCATGTCGAGAAGCCGATTGGGGTCGTCGTGCAGCTCGGCGGCCAGACGCCGCTCAAGCTCGCTCGGGACCTCGAGGCTGCGGGCGTCACCATCCTCGGCACCTCGCCCGACGCGATCGACCGCGCCGAAAATCGGAAACGATTCGAGGCGCTCGCCAACGAACTCGGGGTCCGACAGCCCGACGCCGGTACGGCCGAATCGATCGATGGTGCGATCGCCGTGGCGACGCGGATCGGCTACCCCGTTCTGGTCCGCCCGAGCTACGTGCTCGGCGGCCGCGCCATGCGCATCGTCTACGACCACGATGAGCTGCGCGAGTTCTTCGACGAGGCGGCGCGCGTGGCACCCGGGCACCCGGTACTGATCGACTCGTTCCTCGAGGACGCCTTCGAGGCCGATGTCGATGCGATCTGCGATGGCGAGCGAGTCGTCATTGGCGGGGTGATGCAGCACATCGAGGACGCCGGCATTCACTCCGGCGATTCGGCCTGTGTGCTGCCACCATACCTCATCACCGAGGATCAGGTTAGCGAGATGCGCGAGACGACCCGCAAGTTTGCGCTGGCACTCGGTGTGGTGGGGCTGATCAACGTGCAGTACGCCGTCAAGGATGGCGTGGTCTATGTGCTCGAGGTGAACCCGCGGGCGTCGCGCACCATCCCGTTCGTGAGCAAGACGACCGGTGTCCCGCTCGCCAAGCTCGCCGCCGCCGTGATGGCGGGGCACAAGCTCGCGGACCTCGGTCTCACTGATGATCCGCTCCAGCCATATGTCGCGGTGAAGGAGGCGGTCTTCCCGTTTGCCAAGTTCCCGGGTGTCGATGTCCGACTCGGGCCGGAGATGCGCTCCACCGGCGAGGTGATGGGCATCGCAGACAGCTTTGGGATGGCGTTCGCCAAGTCCCAAGCGAGTGCGGGTGGCGAGCTGCCGCTGGAAGGTACGGTGTTCGTCACGGTCAACGATCACGACAAGCCGACCGTCGTCCCGATCGCACGCCGGTTCTCCGAGCTCGGCTTCACGGTGATCGCCACCGCGGGCACCGCCAAGTACCTCCGTCAGCGTGGCGTCCCCGCCGAAACGGTGCTCAAGGTCTACGAGGGTCGCCCGAACGGGATCGACCTGATCGTCTCGGGCAAGGTGCACTTGCTGGTGAACACGCCGCTCGGCAAGCTCACGCAGCACGACGACTACTCGATGCGCCGAGCCGCCCTGCAACACGGCGTGCCCTACACGACCACGATGTCGGCTGCCTCGGCGGCCTGTGACGCGATCATCGCGCTCAAGCACCGCCCGGGTGAGGTGCGATCACTGCAGGAGTGGCACGCCCTGGCGCGCGCGTCCGCCGCGACATGAGCACGGCGCGGGATCCCGGTTTCGTGGCGGCATTGCAGCAACGCGTGCAGGGACGCGTGCGCGCCGGCGAGTCGCTCGCGCGCTGGAGCACATACCGGATCGGTGGCCCGGCCACGGTAGTGATGCCGTCGAACGCCGAGGATGTTGCCGTGGCGCTTCGGTTGGCGAGTGAGCACGGGGTGCCCTGGTTCGCACTCGGGCTCGGCAGCAACCTGCTCTTCCCGGATGCAGGGCTCGATGCGCTGGTGATCCGTATGGGGAAGGGGGTCGACCGACTCGACCAGGTGGGCACCCGCTGGACCATCGGTGCGGGACTGCCCCAGCCGCTTGCCGCCAAGCGCACCGCACAAGCCGGCATGGCCGGGATCCACAAGATGGTCGGCGTGCCTGGCAGTGTCGGGGGGGGGATCGTGATGAATGCCGGCTGCCACGGGGCGGAGTGGCGCGATGTGGTGGAGTCGGTGCTGGTGGTCGACGCAGCGGGGCAAGATCGGGTCGTGCCGGCCGCGGATGCTGGATTCAGCTACCGCCGGAGTGCGCTGGGAAGGGTGGTGGTGCTCGAGACCACCGTCGTCCTCGAAGATGTCGAGCCCACAACGCTGGTCGAGGAGACCGAGGAGCTCTACCGCTGGCGGCGAGACGAGACACCGTTCAACCAGCCGTGCTGTGGCAGCGTCTTCAAGAACCCAGAGCTCCCGGCCACGTGGAAGGATGGCGAGCCCCGCACGGCCGGCCAGCACATCGAGGCGACCGGCCTCAAGGGATTGATGGTCGGCGCGGCCCAGGTCTCGCCGATGCACGCCAACTACTTCATCAATACCGGCGGTGCGACGGCCGCTGATGTGACCGACCTGATGGACATGGTGCGCCAGCGGGTCCACGAGCGGTGGGGCGTGATGCTTGAGCCCGAGGTGAAAGCAATCCAACCCGACGGGACGTTCTGATCCGTGTTGACACCCCAGGAGCTGATATGCATCGCGCAATTCGATTCCTGCTCACCACAACAGTCCTGATCACCGCTCCGGCCTCCGTCCTCACAGCCCAGGACACCGTTCGCCCGCCCGCCACTCCCTCCTGCGCCGAATGCCGCATCGTGGTGTCCCACATGGTGACCTTGGGTGACGAGGACGGACCCGGATCGTTCGACTCCTACCCGACCGCAGTGGTACGCGATTCACGCGGGCGCTACATCGTGGCCTCGGGCGATGCGCCCGCGGAGAAGCTCCACCTGTTCGACAGCGATGGGCGATTCCTCCGGCGCCTCGGATCGAACGGCGAAGGTCCAGGCGAGTTTCGTTATCCTGACGGGCTGGTCATAACACGACAGGACACGCTGCATGTCTACGACAGTCAGACTGGCCGTCACTCGGTGTTCGATCCGGCGCTCCGGTTCGTGCGATCCGACATACTTTCTCGGTACTACACATCGGTCGCCCGCTTCCCCGATGGTTCGACGGTTTTCGCGGCGGCTGCCGGTGCAGGGGGAATGGCTGGAGTCCTGCTTCACCGGTACCGGTCAGACGGCGGGTACCTCGACAGTTTCGGCGACTCGGCCGCGGCCAGAAACGATCGGCTCGGCTATATCAAGGATACGCGCAGGCTGGCGTGGTCCCACGGCGGAGGAGTCTGGGCGTTGGAGCCTGCCTTCCGGTATCGCTTCGCGCTCTGGTCGCTGGACGGGACGCTGCAACGCGTGATCGAACCGGCGTCTCCCTGGTATGCACCGCATGACCTACCCCTGGGACCCACACCGACGAGGCCGCCGTCACCCTCGACGGCGGCGATCTCGGAGGATCGCTACGGGCGAGTCTGGGTTACTGGCTACGTCGCGAACCCTGATTGGGCCAAGGGGCTCGGTTCACCGATTCGCGGTGAGGGCGGCGGGATGATCTACCCCTCCGATGACTTCGCGCAGGTGTGGGATGGCGTGATAGATGTGTTCGATCCGGTGGCGGGGGTGCTCATGGCGACCGTCCGGGTCGAGGAACCCTACGCCATTTTCGTCACACCAGAAATTGTCGCGGGCCTGCGGTACAGCGAGGCGGGCGCGTACCAGCTGGAGATTGCGTCAGCGCGCCTCGTCCGCGATGCGAAAGCCGTGCGACAGTGATTCAGGACGCCAGTCGATAACCCGTCTTCCTGACCGTCAGGATGTGGACCGGGTTGGCCGGATCCTGCTCCAGCTTCCGGCGCAACTCGAGAATATGCACATCCACGGTGCGTGACATCACATCCGGTTCGTATTGCCAGACCTCATCCAACAGCTCGGCCCGGGTCGCCACGCGGCCATCGCGCTTGAGCAGCGCCACCAGCAGATCGAACTCCTTCGGCCGCAGCGCCACCGCCTCCTCGGCACGGATGACCTCGTGCGTGGAGCGGTCGACCGTCACCGCTCCGAACTGCCAGAGATCCGGCGCGGGGTGGTGTTCTTCGGCTGCGCCGTGCCGGCGCAACATCGCCGCCACGCGCGCGAGGAGCTCGGGCAACGAGAACGGCTTGACGACATAGTCATCGGCGCCATGACGGAACCCGCGCAGCCGATCGGCCTCGGAGCCACGAGCCGACAGGATCAGGACCGGAATGTCGCGCCCCTCGTCGCGCAGGATGCGGAGGACGTCGATGCCCTCGATACCCGGCAGCATCAGGTCGAGGACCATGAGGTCCGGCGCCCACGCGCGTGCCGCGTTGAGCCCCTTCTCACCCGTCCCCTCGATGCGGACCTCGTACCCATCGTGCGCGAGGTTCATCCGCAATCCCTCGGCCAGTGTACTGTTGTCCTCGACCACCAGGATACGTCGCATCAGATCCCCTCCGGTTGAACGGACAGTCGCACTTCGATCCGGGCCCCCGTCGGCAGCTCACCGACGACGGCGTCACCCCCATGCAGCCGCGCGAGATGTCGCACGACGGCGAGGCCGAGTCCGCTGCCACCCGACTCACCCCGTGCATAGGGCAACCAGACGCGTTCCCTGTCTGCCGCCGGAATGCCCGGACCCTCGTCCTCGACCACGAGCAACACTTCGTCGTGTGCATGGTCCACAACAACTCTCAAGTGCTGACGCTCCGGCCCGTGCCGGATCGCATTGTCGAGCAGATTCACCAGAATGCGTCGCACGGCGTCCCCATCGATATTCGCGATGTCTTCCCCAAGCAGGTCGACCTCAACCTCGATCTGGCGGGATGCGAGCACCGGCTGGAACGCATCGAGCACCTCGTGCACCAAGCGGCCGATCCGATCGGGTACCGGGTTCAGCGCCTCCTCGGCCTTGGCCATCCGCGCGGTCGCGAGGACGTTCTCGACCATGTCGCCGAGTCGGCGCGTCTCCCGGGTAATGGTCTCCAGGGCCGCACGTCGTGCCGCCGGATCAGTGACACGCTCCAGCAGCAAGGTCTCGGCGTAGAGATGAATGTTGGCAAGCGGCGTGCGCAGTTCGTGTGACACGGAATGCGTGAACTCTTCGCGCATCCGGGAGAGTGTCAGCGTGCGCCACGCCAGAACTGCGGTACCGCTGAGCAGCAGGAGGGCGAGTGCGATGACAGCGGCCACGCGCGGCCCCGGTGCCGGCGGATAGCCGCCTGGCATGAGGTAGGGGACGGCATCGGGCGTGATGGTCACCTCAAGGTGCGCCGAGAGCGGTGAGAGCGCCCACTCAGTCATTGTCCACCCGGTTGGTGGGTCCGGATTGAAATCGAGCAACCGAACTCCCTCTTCGGTCGTCACGCGGACGGAAAGCGGCAGGATGGCCTTCGTTCCGGCCGGCCAACGCTCTGGTAGCGAGTCATGCATCCGCTCGAAGAACGCCTGCGTCCGCGCGGGTGGTTTGGCCAACACCATGTAGCGGTACTCATCGAGCCTCACCTCGAAACCGACCCAACCGACGCCGGTGTGCCGCGGCTGCACGATCGCGAGCGTGGTATCGGGTCCCCGCACCACAATCGTGCCGCGATATTTGTAACTGGCCGGAAGGGAATCGGCGAGGCGAGCATCGAGGCGGCGGACCAAAACAGAGTCGATGCCTGAGCCGGCCGAGGTGCTGGTCCAACCGGTCGAATCTCCGGAGAAAAACGTCGAGGGGGTCAATCCCGGAGCGCCCGATTCGAATGACCGATCTGCCACGCGCTGGATGAGCTCGGCGACGGTTGCCGACTTGGGCGCGAGCGCCGCGTCCTGAGCGGCGACGAGCAAGCCGCTGAACCGGAACCACGTCTCGTTGGTGAACATGCCGGCATAGTTGAGTGCCATGTACGAGGCATGATCCCGCAGCGTCTCGTCGGCAGTGGCGCGGTGGCTCACCATGGAGTGCCAGAGCGTCCATCCTCCCCATGCCACTATCGCGATCGCCAGCGCAAAGCCCACGACGACCAATCGCTCGGCCCGTCGGAGACGGGGCGAGAGGGACCATCGGCGTTGGGGGGAGCGTCGTCGCGGCATGGCCATAAGCTAGCGATCGCTGCGGTAGGCGGAATAGGGGAAATGCTTCCTGACCATCCCCTGACTCTGCTGGTCTGAACGGGAAACGTCCGACCGCCAATGAACCCCCGGGAGCGGCTGACTGCTCGGAGACCCACCAACGGCCGGACGCTGCATCCAAACCCGGCCGGAGAATGCACTCCCCCGGCCACATGCATCTTATCGGCGTGTCCGGCGCGGCGAGTCAGCGTTGTGTCAGGGCGGGGAGCGCCTCAACGCGCCTGACCGAGTACGAACGACGCGGCGGCGCGCTCGCCGCTAGAATGTTGGTATGCACCGCTCAAATCTGCCGCTCCTCTTCGCACTTCTTACCACGCCACTGCACGCCCAACGTGCGGATTCCGCCGCCGTGGCACGCGCGGCATTTGCCAACGCATCGCGCCTGCTCAGCGCCGGAGATACCTCCGGCGCCGCGCTCCAGGCCCTGCGCGCCACCACCGCGTGGCCGTTGCAGGGAGGCTACCTGGTGCCGGCTGCGCGCTTGAATGCACTGGCCGGGAACACCGCCGAGGCGCTGGCACTGCTCGGCAAGGCGACCACGATGGGGTTCGCATGGAATGGGGCGCACCCGGCGTTCGCGTCCCTCGATGGGACGGCGGAATTCGCCACACTGCGCGTCGGTGCCGAGTCAAACGCCGCACCAATGGTCAACAGCGAAGTTCTCTGGACACTTGCTGACTCGACGCTGCATCCCGAGGGTGTCGCATTCGATCCGACGACCGGGCGGTGGTTCGTGAGCAGTGTGCGCCACGCGAAGGTGGTGGTTCTCGGTCCTGATGGCAGCGCGCGCGATTTCACATCGCCGGATGCGCAACTTGAGGCGACGTTCGGCCTCGCGGTTGACGAGCGCCGGCAGCTGCTCTGGATCGCCACGTCGCGTACCCCGGAAGAAGCCTCGGTCACCGATCCCCGCGGTTCCGGCGCCGCAGTCGTCGGGGTGGACCTGGCGACAGGGCGAGTACGCGAACGATGGACGGTCACCGACACGGCGCTTCCTCACCTGCTGGGCGACGTCGTGCTCGCTCCGGACGGCTCACTTTGGGCCACGGATTCCCGCACCCCGGCGCTGTACCACATCACACCCGATGGGAGAGGTGGCGCACTGTCGCCGCATGTGCTTCACAGCCCCGACTGGGCTTCGCCTCAGGGAATGGCGTTCGACCCGGATGGTCGGACCGCCTGGCTGGCCGACTGGACCACCGGCCTCTATCGCCTGGACCTGATCACCAACCAGGTCACGCCGGTGGAGAGTCCCGCCGAAGATTTCATGCTGGGGATAGATGGGCTTTACGCCCGGGCTGGTGGTGACCTTGTGGCGATCCAGAACGGGCTTTCCCCGGCGAGGGTGATTCGCGTGACCCTCGACGAGTCCGGTGAGCGGGTCAAGGCGATCCGGGTGCTCGATCGCCACCTTCCGATCGCGGAGGAACCGACGCTGGGCGTCATGGTGGACGGCGCGCTGGTCTACGTGGCCAACTCCCCCTGGGAGTACTACACCGACGGTCGTCCGGCCCCGGGGGCCGCCTTTCCGCACCCGGTCCTGCTGAGGCTGCCGATCGAGCCGTAAGCTGGGGAAGGGGCGTATCTTTCTCACCTTCTCGCTTTCTCGCTCTCTCGCTTTGGTGAGGATGGTCCCATGTTCGTGCATGAGTCGAGCTACGTCGACGACGGTGCCGTGATCGGGGCAGGCACCAAGGTCTGGCACTTCTCCCACATCATGTCGGGTGCCGTGATCGGGGAACGATGCAATCTCGGGCAGAATGTCGTGGTGATGGGTGGCACGAAACTCGGCAACAATGTCAAGGTGCAGAACAACGTCTCGATCTACGAAGGGGTGGAGATCGAGGACGATGTCTTCTGCGGACCGAGCTGCGTGTTCACGAATGTCATCAATCCTCGCGCGCACGTCTCCCGGAAGCACGAATACCGACGCACACTGGTGCGGCAGGGGACTTCGATCGGGGCAAATGCCACGATCGTGTGCGGGGTGACGCTGGGTCGCTACGCCTTCATCGGGGCCGGGGCCGTGGTCACCAGTGACGTGGCCGATTTTGCGCTCATGGTCGGGGTGCCGGCTCGCCGGGTGGGTTGGACCTGCCAGTGCGGTGAGCGGCTGCCGAATCCGTCGCCGAGGTCGACCTGCGCGGCCTGCGGGGCGGGCTACGAGGAGGCTGAGGGCCGGCTCCGCCAGATTGTCCCGCCAGTGCCCATCCGCTAAGTTTCGGGATTGCTTGCACTTGCGACAATCCACCCTCGCGCGGAGTCCTGGGGCATGAGCGTGCCGATGCTCGATCTGAAGGCCCAGCACGAGACCATCAAGGCCGAGGTGATGGCCCGCGTGGCGGGCGTGATCGACCGCCAACAGTTCATCATGGGCCCCGAGATCGCCGAGCTTGAGGGGCTGATCGCCGCCCTGTGTGGTGTGCCCCATGCGATTGGCTGCGCCTCGGGGACCGATGCGCTGATGTTGCCCCTCAAGGCACTCGACATGTCCCCGGGCGATGAGGTGATCTGCCCCTCGTTCACCTTCTTCGCGACCGCTGGGGCGATACACAACGCCGGTGGCACACCCGTGTTCGTCGACATCAACCCCGACACCTTCAACATCGATCCGGAATGCATCACCCGCGCGATCACGGCAAGAACGCGAGCGATCGTCGTGGTCCATTTGTACGGCCAGATGGCGCCGATGGAGTGGATCATCGAAGTGGCGACCAAGGCCGGCATTCCGGT
>JBDTNH010000009.1:0-45060 GCA_039933845.1 Gemmatimonadota bacterium | reverse complement strand
ATGTCGTTGGTGAGGATGCCCTGCACACAGGCGACGGCACCGGGCCCCGTGACACGCAACACGATGTCGGTGGAGGGGATGATCCCGGGCGAGGCGGTGATGGCAGCGATCTCAGTCGGGGTACTGATCCAGTCGGGCTCGAGTCCACTCATCCCGAATGATACCTCCCCCACCGGTTCCGTTCACGCCGCGCGGAATTCTCCCAGGTGCTGGACTTCGGGACACTCGCGCAACTTGAGGAACGCGCGCTCACGGAGCTGACGGATTCGTTCGCGCGTGACACCGAGTGCGACACCGATTTGCTCGAGGGTGTGGGCCTCTTCGTCGGGATCGAGACCATAGTACAGGGAGAGGATCCGGCGTTCACGTGGTGTCAGGTACCGGCGGAAGAGACGGTCGAGGAAATCCTTGCGGAGCGACTCGTCGGTGCGCGCCTCGATGTCGTGCAGTTCGCCGAGGGGGAGGCGTTCGCCGAGCGTGGCGGCGCGGTTGTCCCCATGCTCGACCGGCGCATCGAGCGAGACCTCGGTGACGAACAGGCGCTTCGCGGCGCGGATATCATCGACGCTCTGCTCGAGCGCCGTGGCGAGTTCCTGATCCGTGGGTGTCCGGCCGAGTTCCTGGGCAAGGAGCCCTTGGGCCTTCGCGAATCGGACCACGGCCGTGTTCTGGTTGAGTGGGAATCGGACCGACCGCGTCTGCTCGGCGAGCGCCTTGAGCACCGCTTGGCGGACCCACCAGACGGCGTACGAGATGAACTTGACGCCGCGATCCGGGTCGAACTTCTGGACCGCCCGCAACAACCCTTCGTTGCCGATCGCGACCAGGTCCCCGAGCTCGAGGCCATGACCCTGGTATCGCTTGACGAACGCGATGACGAACCGGAGGTTGGCGGTGACGAGCCGCTCGGCGGCGGCCTGATCGCCAGCCCGCGCTTGGCGTGCCACCTGGCGCTCCTCTTCCCGATTGGTGATCATCGGCAGGTCACGAATGTCGCGCAGGTATTGCTCGAACGACTCTGCGGCGGCAGGTGCCATGGGCAGACGAACGGCCGCGTTCAGACGGGTCCGGCGACGAGGCATTGATCCCTCGACTACGTGAATTGTGTGGGTCAGTGATGTCCTGCGGATGCACGCAAGATGGCGGGTTCCGCGAGGGTGTCAAGAGCTGCTAACTCTCTACCTCGCAAAGATTTACGCCATAGCGGGTTGGCCAATTTTGGCACATCATCCACATCGGAATTGTCCACACGACGTGCATGAACTGGGCAACTCCATACTGGAGAATGGGGTTACGGCATCGGTGTCTGTGGAATGCTGTGGACAGTGTGGCTTCAGGCGATCAGGTGAACCGCCTTGTGCGGGACCTTGGTGGTCCAGCCAGTGTCGTCGGAGCCGTGCACCCGGCCGATTTCTGCGAGGAGCGCCATCCGGACCTCGCCGTGCTCGCGCTTCTTGTCGTGCGCCATTGCGGCGATGACCGCCGAGCGATCCATCCCGTCGGGTATCAGTATCGGCAGGGAGAACGCCGTGAGGAGATGGGCCAACTGATCGGCGGTTCCCGCTCGCGTGACGCCAAGCAATTCGCCGATTCGGGCCTCACCGACGAGGCCGATGCTCACGGCATCGCCGTGGGGGATGGCATAGTGGCTGACCTGTTCGAGGGCGTGCGCGATGGTGTGGCCGGCATTGAGAATGGCGCGGCGACCCTGCTCGCGCTCGTCCCCGCTCACCACCGCGGCCTTGAGAGCGCTCGAACGCATCAGTAATTCCTGCACGATCTCCGGGTCCCGATCGCGGATCGCGGCCGAGTGTCCCTGCAACCACTTCCAATGCTCGCCGTCCATGATCGCGGCGTGCTTCACTGCCTCGGCGAGTCCGCCGACGAAGTGAACGTCCGGAAGCGTGCCGAGAAGGACCGGGTCGATGATCACCGCATTCGGCTGGTGAAAGGCCCCCACGAGATTCTTGCCATGGGCGGTGTCGACACCGGTCTTGCCGCCGATGGCGGCATCGCACATGGCGAGCGTGGTGGTCGGGACGGCGATCCAGGGCACGCCGCGGAGGTAGGTGGCCGCCACGAAGCCGGCGAGATCGGTGGTCACGCCGCCACCAAATCCGATGATGACGGCGTGTCGATCGATATCGGCTGCGAGGAGCGCATCGGTGAGCGCGGACCACGTCTCGCGCGTTTTGTGCTGCTCGCCTGCCGGAAAGGTCAGGTGAAGTGCCTCGGGTAGCACATCCGGATACAACTGCCCAACCGTCTCGTCGGAGATCATGACGATGCGGCGGCCTGGTGCATGAATCCCGATCGGCGCTTCGAGGTCGTGGTGCGCCCGGGGGGAGATGACGAGCGGGTACGCGCCATCTGCGTGACGCACCACGCACTCCGCTACCATGTCACGTCACCGATCCCGGCGCGATGGTTGGCGAGCCGGGCCAGCGTGAAGAGCAGGTCCGAGAGTCGATTGAGATAGATCAGGAAGAGTGCGGGCACCTCATCGGTTGCGGCGAGCGCCACGACATGGCGTTCGGCGCGTCGGCAGATGGTGCGCGCCATGTGGAGCGCCGCCGCTTTCGGCGATCCTCCAGGGAGGATGAACTTCCGAAGTGGCTCCAGCTCGTCGGTTGACTCGTCGATGATGCGCTCGAACTCCACGATCCGGTCGTCAGAGAGCTCTGCCCGTTCGAGCGCGGCCCGCACCTTCTCGGGGTGTGGTGTCGCGAGGTGCCCGCCGATGGCAAAGAGATCTCGTTGGATCTGCTCGAAGAGCGGATCGAGGAGGTCGGTCGGCATCGTGGCGCGGACGACGCCGAGCGACGAGTTGAGCTCGTCGACATCGCCATAGGCCTGGACGCGCGGGTGATGCTTGGGGACGCGCCCACCGCCAAACAATGCGGTGCCGCCGGAATCACCAGTGCGGGTGTAGATCTTCGTGGACATGCCATCCAAGATAGAGCCGCCGACCGGGGCGGGGGAGTTCAGCGAATCGCGCCGAGCATCTCGCGGATGGCGGTGATCTTCTCGCGTGGCTTGCCACGCGGCACGCCGCGCTCGATCTCGAGGGCATCGAGCCGCTGCCAGTCGGTCCACTCGGTCACCGTCACGGCCCGGTCGGTGAGTTGCGTCAGCAGATCGCTCTCGCGCCGGCTGGCGAGCGGGATGCGTCCGGCCATGGCATCCGCAAGGAGGCCCTCGACGGTCTCGGTGGCGCAGGACTTGTTCGTGCCGATCACCCCTGATGGTCCACGCTTGATCCAGCCACAGGCATAGAGCCCGGGAACCGCGGTGCTGCTGCCCTCATGCTCGACCACCTTGCCGTGCTGATTCGGCACGACCCCACGCTTGACATCGAAGGGGAGTCCTGGAATCGCGGTGCCGCGGTAGCCGACCGAACGGAAGACCAACCCGACGGGAAGCTCGACCATCTGCCCCGTGGGCTCGGCTCGGACGTCACCACGACGATCGGCGACGAGACGATTCCGCACCAGGGTAATGCCGGACACGCGGTCGGGTCCGAGCAGCGCCACTGGTGACGCGTTGAAGTGGAAGACGATCCGACGGGACGCCCCAGTGCGCTTGCGTGCCGACCAACCGCGCAGCACCTCGATGTTCTTCTGGATCGTGCGATCCTCGCCACTCTCGAGCCGGACCAGGCTCACGGGATCGAGTTCGAGATCGGCGGCGTCGACGACGACATCGACCCCGGGGAGCTCACCGAGTTCCCGGAGCTCGGGCGTCGTGAACGCACCCTGCACCGGCCCGCGTCGGCCGATCACATGAACCGTGTGCACCCGCGATGCGGCCAGTGCGCGCGCCGCGTGATCGGCGATATCGGTCGTCGCGAGCTCCTCGGGACGGCGCGACAGGATTCGAGTCACGTCCATCGCCACGTTGCCGAGTCCGATGACAGCGGCGCTGGTCTGGGTGAGGTCGAATGAGGCGCCCCGATAGTCGGGGTGTCCGTTGTACCAGCCGACCAGCTCGGTCGCGGCATGACTGCCAGGCAGATCTTCGCCGGGAATGTTGAGGCGTCGATCGGTGCGTGCCCCGACGGCATAGATCACCGCATCGTAGTGAGCGCGCAATTCATCGGGTGTGGTATCACGTCCCACTTCCACATTGCCGAGATAGCGCACGGTCGGATGGGCGGCGATCCGGTCGAAGACCTTGGTGACCGACTTGATCTTTGGGTGGTCGGGTGCGACCCCACCTCGGACGAGGCCGTAAGGAGTGGGGAGGCGGTCAATCAGGTCGATCCGGGTCTCGGGCAATGCCTTGAGCAGCGCCTCGGCGGCGTAGAATCCGGAAGGTCCTGCACCGACGATGGCAACGCGCAGGGGCAGATCGGTGTTCATCATATGGGGGAAAGGTACTCCCGCAAGCGCCGGCTCATGGCGTAGCGAGCTCCCCGACCACCGCATCGATGGCCTCGATCATCCGCGTGGAGCCGAGGGTGTGGTGATTGGCCTGGATCGAGAAGACGAAGATGCGGCCGTCGGCGCGCTCGACGTAGCCACTGAGACTGTTCACTCGGGAGATGGTACCGGTCTTGGCAACCACACGGCCCTCGAGTGGTGTCCCGACGAATCGACGTCGGAGTGAACCGGTCTCACCGCTCCGCGGAAGTCCGGCAGCGAACGACTCATAGTTCGGGTGATGGCGCATGAAGGCGAGCAGTTGGGTGAACGCGTGCGGGGTGATCAGATTGTTCGAGGCGAGTCCCGACGCATCGACGAGGGCGAAGGCCGTGCTGTCGATGCCCACGCTGTCAATCAGGAAGCGGCGCTCGACCTCGAGGCCATCATGCCACGAACCGCTGGCGCCCCGCTGCCGGCCGACCTGCTTGAGGAGCATCTCCGCGAACCAGTTTTGTGACGAATTGAGGATCGGGAAGAGCCAGTCGCGCAGTGGTCGCGAGGTGACCTCGGCCAACGCGGGCGTTCCGCGAGCGAGCGCAAAGTCGAACGGATCGACGGTGGACTGAATCCGTCCGAGCACGACGATGCCTTCATCGCGCAGGGCATCACGAAGGGCATCGGCGGCATAACGGTTGGGATCGCCTACCGCCGCGTGTTCGGTTTGCATGGCTGCACCCGAGGGCACCACCCCGGTTGCGATATAGCGCGTCGTGTTCGGGTCGCGCAGGATGTCGAAATCCTTGCGCGAGCCCTCGGCGCCGATGATTGCGCGGTTCTCGACCGAGGCATAGCCGACGTCGGGCGAGATGCGGATCACGGGTTGACGACCGAGTGAGTCGGCACGGTCGATGGTGATGTCGATCGCGTTGTCGTTGAAGCCGAGTCCCGATACGGGGGCGGCGTACCACCAGTTGAGGTCGTACAGTTCCCAGCCCGGGTGAATGGTTTCCGCATCGAAATACGATCCGTCGCCGACCAGGTCGCCGGCGATCCGCCGGACGCCCCGCTCGCGCAATTGCCGCGCAAGATCGCGGAGTTTGGCGGCGGGGTCGGCGTCGCACGCACCCGGTTGTTGATCGTCGATGTTATAGCAGCGCAGACTGAAGGTCGGGTCGCCTCGCCCGTACAGGACCAGATCGCCCCGCAATTCTCCATTCTCGACCGGCCCGGTCCCGTAGATCGAGGTGTTGACGGTGAAATCCGGGCCGAGGAGGACCGCCGCGGTGGCCGTGACGACCAGCTTGGTGTTGCTGGCCGGCACGAAAAGCCGATCCGCGTTCCGCCCGAAAATGAGATTGCCATCGAGGTCGGTGACGGCCACGCCCCAGAGATGCCGGTCGAGGCCAGGGCCATCGAGACGGGCGTTGAGCCGAGCGCCGAGCGACTGCCCGGCCACTGGGGAGACGAGCAGGAGGGCGGCGAGCGCCGGAGCGAAGCGTCGGGACAGGCGGGTGTGCGTCATGAGGGAGGAGGGCTCCAGCGGCAACAGGTTGGCGTAACCCCTTCAAGTAACCAGATTTAGCAGATGCGGTCAATTGCGCTCCTCTCGCTCCTCAGCTTCTTGGTCGGCCCGCTCGTTGGGCAGTCCGAGGCGCTGACGGTGCGCGGCCTCTCCTTCGAGGGGAATTCCTACTACGACGATGTCACGCTGGCGAGCCGGGTGGCGACCACCAATTCGAGCTGGCTGGTGCGGACACCGGTGATTCGCCAGCTCGGATTCGGCGAGAAGCGACGCTTCGGCGAGTACCAGTTTCGGCGTGACGTCCTGGGGCTCGAGGTGTTCTACAAATACAGCGGGTTTCCCGACGTGCAGATCGACACGACGGTGGTCCGATCCGAGGACGGTGTGCGGGCGACATTCCGGATCACCGAAGGCGTACCGATCCGGGTGGGGGCGCTGGCAGTGATGGGGCTCGACCACGAGCCGGACCGAGCCTCGCTGATTCGCGATCTGCCGCTCGAGGTGGGTGATGTCTTCAATCGCTACACCTTGAACACGACGATGGACACGCTCGCACTCCGGCTCCGGAACGACGGCTACCCGACCGCGACGGTCGACACCGCGTCGAGCACCGATGCGGCGACACGCATCGCCGCGGTGCAACTGATCGTCACTCCCGGGACACCGGCCGTGTTCGGCGAGGTGACGGTCACGGGGGCGGCGGAGATCGACACGGCCTTCATCGCCTCGCTGGTGACGGCACGCGCTGGTGAGCCGTACCGGCTCGACGATCTCTACCGTTCGCAGCGTGCCCTCTATCAGTCGGAACTCTTTCGCGGGGCGACGGTCGGGATCGACACGACCCGATTCCAGGAGGGCGATCCGGTGGTGCCGCTCCTGGTGTCGGTGGTCGAGGGGAAGACTCACCGCGCGCGCGCGGTGGCCGGGTATGCGACGAACGACTGCTTCCGTCTCGGTGCGGGGTGGACCGCGCGGAACTTCCTCGGCAATGGCCGTGTCGTTGACGTCTCCGGCCGGATCTCGAAGCTCGGGGTCGGCTCACCGTTCGGACTCGGCCTCGAACGCTCGATCTGTTCGCCCCTCGCCGACGATTCGATCGGCTCGCGGCTCGTGAACTACGGGCTTGATGTGACGCTCCGCCGCCCCGGTTTCCTGTCTCCAGACAACACGCTCGCCCTCTCGCTCTTCAGTGAGCGTCGCAGTGAATATCGGGTGTACCTCCGGGAAGAAGTCGGTGCGGGCATCGCGCTGACGCGTGAAACCGCCGCGCGCATCCCGTTGACCTTCGGCTACCGGATCTCCTTCGGACAGACCGAGGCGAACGACGTCGTGTTCTGCCAGTTCTTCAATGCGTGTGCCATCGGCGATGTTGCCGAACTCCGCCAACGCCGGGTGCTCGTCACGCTCAGCGCGAATGCGACGCGTGAGCGCGTCAACAACGTGCTCAACCCCACCCGCGGGTCGATCCTGACCGCCGACCTGACCATCTCTTCCCGCTATCTCGGATCGTCCACCCTGACCGAATTCGTGCGGTTCGTGGCCGAAGGCACCAAGTACATCCCGCTCTCCAGGCGGGTCGTCCTGGCGCTGCATGCCAAGGCGGGGGCCGTGGTGGCGCCTGACGTCGACTTCGAGAGCGGTCGGGCCAACTTCGTGCCACCCGAACAGCGCTTCTATGCTGGCGGAGCCAACGATGTGCGCGGCTTCGGCCGGAACGAGCTGGGTCCCCAGGTGTACGTCGTCCCCCGAAGCGCGCTCACGCCCGAGGGGACGATCGATCCGGCGAAGGTGTCCGAGGTTCGACCCGCCGCCACGGGTGGGAATCGGCTTGGGGTCGCGAATGCCGAGCTCCGGTTCCCGACTCCGTTCCTGGGCGATCGTTTCCGACTCGGCGCGTTTGTCGATGCGGGCGCGCTCTGGAATGGTGGAACACCTGCCCTGCTGCGGATCACGCCAGGCGTTGGCCTCCGGGTGACTTCGCCGGTCGGTCCAATCCGGCTCGATGTGGCCTGGAACAGTTACCGACTCGAATCGGGACCCGTCTACAGCGCGACGGACGACGGCAACCTCATTCAGGTGCAGGAACGATTCACCGGCCAGCGCCCCCGCCACTGGAACCTGAACTTCTCGATCGGGCACGCGTTCTGATGCATTGGCGACGAACGGTCCGCCGGGTGCTCGCCTGGTCCGTGGGGCCACCATTGGTGCTGCTCGCGACGGTGGCTGGTACCCTGCTGGCGCTGATGTACTCGCCGCCGGGTCGGGCGCTGCTCGCCCGGAGCGCCGGAGACTGGTTGACGGGGCGGATCGCTGGTCAGCTCGAGATCGGGGCCATGGGGGGGAATCTCCTGAACCACCTCGTGCTCGAGGATGTCGTGCTCCGGGACTCCACCGGGGCCCTGTTTGCCTCGGTGCCTCGCCTCGAGGTGCACTACACACTGCCCGAGTTGCTCGGCGGCCGGATCATCCTGCGCGACGTCCGGGCCGACGGGCTGGATATCCACCTGGTCCGACTTCGCCGGGAGCGCTGGAACTACCAGGAGATCTTCCGGAGCGGACTCGGCCCCGGGGGGGGGACGTCGCCCCGGATCGAGCTCCACGATCTGGTGGTCACGGGGGCGACCGTTCGGGTCGACGCCCCCACCGACCCGGTGCCGGCCCCTGTGGCGATCTCGCGGAACGGCACGGTGCCGCCCCCGCTGGAACTGCTGGAGAGTCCCGATGGCCTTGTCCGGGTACGGCGACTCCGCAACGTGAATGGCTCCTTCCCGTTGATCCGGGTGTCCACCCCTGCCAACGATCCCCTCCGGGTGGTCTTCGACCGGTTCGCTGCCCACCTCAGTGAGCCGGCCGTGACGATTGTCGATGCCCGTGGGAGCCTCGAGCAACAGGCGGATTCGCTGCAGTTTGATCTCGACCGTGCGGCACTCCCGGGTACCGTGTTGTCGGGGGGGGGGACGGTCCGCTGGCCGACCCCCGCCTTGGAGTTTGACTTCTCACTCGTCGCCGACACTGTCGCGCTCCGGGATTTGCGCTGGATCCAGCCGGACTTTCCCGACTGGACCGGTGACGGCACGGTCGTGGCGCATTCCAGCGGACCGGGGCACACCGACTACCGCTTCGACCGGCTCGACTTGGGCGACGCCACGAGCCGAGCGCGGGGCCAGCTGACGGCGATGGTCGATGCCGAGCAGGGTTTTGGGATCCGCGACCTCGACTTGGCGCTGGATGCGGTGCCGCTGGCCGTCGTGCGACCGTACCTGGACACCCTGCCGTTCGACGGCACCCTGACTGGCCGGCTCCAGGCCGATGGGTACCGGGCCCGGATCGTCACGCAGGGCACGCTCGATTTTGTCGACGCCCTCGCCGTTGGGCGGCCCACGTCGCGACTGGACTTCGACGGCGCGGTGCGATTCGGGGGGGCATCCGGCGCGGTATTCGACGCGCTCCAGCTCCGGCGAACCGTCCTCGACCTCGCCACGGTGACTCGTCTGGTGCCTGCCGTCGCCCTCCCCGGGGATCTCACGCTTCGCGGCCAGCTCGATGGCGCATGGGACAACGCCACGTTCCGAGGGGTGACCGAGCACACGGCGCCCAACGGGGCGCTCAGCCGCATGATCGGCATGTGGCGACTCGACACGCGGCAGCCCCTGCTTGGTCTCGAACTCGACGCCCGCTTCGATCCGCTCTCGTTCGATGGACTCCGTTCAGGGTACCCAGCGCTCACACCCCGCGGCACGATGACCGGCACGGTCCGAGCCGCCGGACGGCTGGACTCGCTGACGCTCACGGCCGATGTCTCCGGGGAGTTCGGTGCCGTGATCGCGGATGGTGTGGTGTCGCTCGAGGCACCGCGCTATGCCGCCGATTCACTCTCGCTGGAGCTGCGTCGATTCGATGTCGACGCCATCCTGGGGCAGGGGACATCGACGGCGCTGAACGGTCGGGTGGTGGTGCGCGGTGTGCTCGACTCGCTCGTCAAGCCGCGCGGCGTGGTGACGCTCGACCTTGGCCAGTCTCGCCTTGGTGGCGCGACGATCGATGGCGCCCGCGGCATGGTCCGGAGCGACGGCCGAGTGATCACGTTCACCCACACCGATGTCCAGTGGCCCGACGGCGAAGTGTCGGCGGACGGCAGCCTCGGCTGGACCCTGCGCGATACCGGGACACTCACGATCACGGCACGGGCGAGCCGATTGACCGCGTTCGATTCACTGGCCCGCGCCACCCTCGGATTGACGAGGGACACCGTCACCCCGCGTCCCCTGGACGGCAGTGTGACTGGGCAATTCTCGGTCAGCGGCTCGCTCGAGCGACCCGCGATCGTCGGCGAACTCCACGCGGAAGACCTCGTGCTCGACGCGTGGTCGGTGTCGGGTGTCACCGCACGACTGTCGACCGACTCCTTGAGTGTGCGTGGCCTGCAACTCGCCGCAACGATCGATTCGCTCAGGCACAACGATCTACAGGCACGGCGCCTTACCGTCGAAGTTGGCGGGTCGACCGACTCCCTCTCGCTCTCGGCGACCGGCACTCTGCCCAACGCGATGCTGGCCCTCGGGGGATGGCGACGTCTGGACGGGGAGACCGAGACCGTTGGGGTCGACTCACTGCGCCTGACGTTGCCGCATCAGACGTGGACCCTGGCCACACCGGTGCAGGCGATGGTGACCGATGAGGCGATCCGACTCACCGACACATTGCGGATCAACACCGTCGATGGCAGCGGCGCCATCGATCTCTCGGGCTCCGTTCCCGGACGTGGCGACGGCGAACTGGACCTGATCGCGGTCGGGGTCAACCTTGCCGATCTCTACGCGTTGGCCCAGCGCGATACCACGGCGGTGCGCGGCGTCGCCTCGATCGACGCGCGGCTCTCGGGCTCGCGCGCATCGCCGCGACTCCGCGGCAATGCGATGGTGACCGGGCCGATCTTCCGCGACGTGCAGCCACCGCTCGCCCGCGCGGTCTTCGACTATCGGGACGAACTGCTTCGCTCAAACATCACCTTCTGGAAGACGGGCTCCCCCGTGCTTGAGGTCGATGCGTCGCTGCCGTTCGATCTTGCACTCGCCAGTCGCGCCGAGCGACGGCTGCCCGGGCCGATCGAAATCCACGCATACGCTGACTCGGCGGACCTGTCGATCCTGCAGGCGTTGACCCCTTCGGTTGAGGACACCCGCGGTGCCGTCTCCCTCGACCTGCAAGTCGACGGCACGTGGGACGCGCCCGTGCTGGCGGGCAATCTTGAGATCATCGAGGGTCGGATGACATTGCCGAGCCTTGGCGTGCGGTACGGACCGATCTTCGGACGGGCCCGGTTTGTTGGCGATTCCATGGTGATCGACTCGCTGTCGCTCAGCTCGGGCGAAGGAGACTTGACCGTGGCTGGGCATATTCGCTTTGCCGACCTCAGCGACCCTCGACTCGATCTCACTTTCGACTCGCGCGGTTTCCTCGCGATGGATGTCCCTGATTTCCTGGTCCTTCGGCCGACCGGCGTGGCGCACCTGACTGGGCCGCTCAACCAGCCCGTCCTGAGCGGCAACACGATTCAGCTCGACAACAGCACGCTCTACTTCACCGACCTGATCAGCAAGGACGTGATCAAGCTCGAGGACCCTGCCTATGCCAACCTGATCGATCTCGAGGAGCTGAAGCAACAGCGACTCGGTGTGGCATTCCAGAATCGATTCCTCGATTCGCTTCGGGTCGACAACATCCGCTTCCAGCTCGGCACCAATGTCCGGTTGCTCTCGGAGGATGCCGACATCCAGATGGAGGGTGCCGTCACGGTTCGGAAGACCGGCAGTCAGTACCTGGTGAATGGCGATCTGTCGACGCCGCGTGGTCGGTACACGCTCCGACTCGGCGGGTTCCTCACCACCGATTTCGATGTCGAGCGCGGGTCGGTGCGCTTCTTCGGGACGCCGGACCTGAATGCCGCGATCGATCTGGAAGCGCGGCATCTCGCGCGGACCGAGCGCGGCGACGAACTGCCGGTGATCGCACGGATCACCGGCACCATCCAGGTCCCGAAAGTGGAGTTGAGTGTCGCCAACTCCCAGCTGCCGCAGTTCGAGATCATCTCCTACTTGATCTTCGGGCGGCCGTCGTCGCAGCTCGGCAGTGGGTCCGACCGTCTGGCGCTCCAGTCTGCCGTCGGCCTCCTCGCTGGCGAAGCGGGTCGGGCCATTGGTCAGCGTTACGGATTGGATCTGCTCGAATTTTCGGCCGAGGTCCCCATCGGCGCCAATTCCGGGGCCAGCTTCAATCGGCTCGCCATCGGCAAGCAGTTGGGGGAGAAGTGGTTCGTGACGGCCAACGCCGGGTTCTGCGTTGGCGGGGACGATGCGGGGCAGATCACGGCGCGGAACTTCGGTGCCTCGCTCGAGTATCGGTTCGCGAGGGAGTGGCGCGTGCAGGCGTCAGCCGAGCCGGTCCAGACCTGTGTCGCCAATCGCCTGAGCGAGGCCTTCAGCACCGTGGCCCGTCGCTACCAGCTCGGCGCGGATCTCCTCTGGGAAAAGGAATACTGAGTGGCGCGGGCGCTGCTGATCGCCAATCCGAATGCGGCACGCACCGAGGCCGAGACGGTGCGCGGGATCGAACGCGTGCTGCGCGGTGCGGGCTGGTCGCTCGAGGTGCTGGCCACCGGCGGCCCCGGCGATGCGCGACGACTCGCCGCCTACGGGGTCGAGCAAGGGGTAGATGTCGTCGCAGTGCTCGGCGGCGATGGGACCACCATGCAGGCGGCCGGTGCCCTCGTGGGCACCGATGTGTCGCTCGGCCTGCTGCCGGGCGGCACCGGCAATCTGCTTGCCGGCAACCTCCGGATCCCGCTCAACCCGATGCGCGCCGCCGAGGCGCTGGTGGCAGGCCATGCCGAGCGCATTGACCTTGGTCGCATCGATCGGGGGGGGGAGGATCAGTACTTCGCGGTCGCGGCGGGTGCCGGTGCCGATGCACGGGTGATGACCGAGACGACCGCGGAGCAAAAGCATCGATGGGGGATCATGGCCTATATCGCGACCACGATCCGCATCCTCCCCGAGATCCGCAACGTGCCGTTCCACGTGACGATCGATGGTGAGCCCCTCCAGGTTGACGCCGCGATGCTGTTGGTGGCCAACTGTGGTGAGGTGATCCCTCCAATCATCCGACTGGGTCAGGGGATTTCCCCGACTGATGGCCTGCTCGATGTGTTCGCGCTCGGGGCGAACACGATTGGGCAGAGCATGCGCGCGGTTTGGGACCTGCTCACCGAGCGCGGGGGGACCTACGGCAAGGATGTCTTCGTGGCGCATGCCCGTGGCACCGAGATTCGTGTCGAGGTGGCGGAGGGGGCGGAACAGGTGGTCCAACTTGATGGCGACCCGGGTGGCCAGACCCCGTTCACCGCGACGGTGCTTCCGGGTGCGCTCTCGGTGATCATGCCCCCGGCCTGACCGGTCGCGCCCGAACCTCGCTCCTGCTCTTAGATTCCGCACTGGATCCGCTCCGCTCCCCACTCGCCAGGAGCCCATGGCCAACTCGATCCTGATCATCGATGACGACATTGCCCTGTTGCAGTCGCTGGGTGCCGCCTTCGAGCACGAAGGATGGGACGTCCACCGCGAACTGGCCGGCGAGGCGGGGCTTGCCACGTTCAATCGGGTGCAGAGTGATGTGGTGTTGGTCGACCTGCATCTGCCCGGCATGGATGGTCTCGAAGTCCTCGATGCCCTGAACACGCGCAACACCGCCGTCATTGTGCTGACCGGCGATGACCATCTCCCCACGGCCGTTCGTGCCATGACGCTGGGGGCCGAAAACTTCCTGCTCAAACCCGTCGATCTGGCCCACCTGCTGGCTGCCTCGGCCCGTGCCGCGGAGAAGGTCAGACTGCGTCGGGTGAATCAGGCACTGGTCGGTCAATCACAGTCGGGCGCGTTGCTGGACATCCTCGGCGCTGCCCCGGCAATGCATCGGCTCCGCGAACAGGCAGTCACGCTGGCACAATCCGACCGTATGGCGATCGTGATCGAGGGCGAAACGGGGAGCGGACGGGCGGAGGTGGCTCGGCTCATCCACGAACATTCGCTTCGACGTGGTGAGGCGTTCATCGAGACCACGGCGACCAGCACCAATGCCCAGGCCCTCGAAGCGACGCTATTCGGGGTCGAGGGCGATGTCGCCGACGGCCGGTTGCTGCAACCGGGCCTGATCCAAGTGGCCGACCAGGGAACCTTGCTGCTCCGGGAGATCGGGCAGACGCCCTTGCCGGTGCAGGCCCGGTTGGCCGAGCTGCTTGAGCAGCGGGCGATCCGGCGTCTGGGAGGGGTGCGGGAGATTCCCATCGATGTCCGGCTCATTTTCACGACCAGTTTGCCCATCGGCGAACTCGCGACCCAGGGGACCCTGGAGCCGGGGTTGTTCTTCCGGATCAAGTCGGGTCGACTTGAAGTGCCGCCCCTCAGGGAACTCTCGCCCTCGGACCAGGCCGTCGCGATGCAGCGGATCCTGCGGCTGGCCGCGCGGGGCGTGCCTGGCGCCCCGCCGGTCCTGGCCGATAGTGCCTTGGAACGGTTGGTGGCCCACCCATGGCCGGGTAACTTCCTTGAGGTACGCCATGTGCTCGAGCGCGCCTGCCTGCTGGCGAGGGGCCGTCCCGCGATCGGGGTTGAGCATCTGCCCGGCGAGTTTCGCGACAAGTCCGGCCCGTTCGACCGGCGGCACACGCCACTCGCCATGGCCGAGGTCGAACGCATGCATATTGAACGCACCCTCAAGCATCATGAGGGGAACCGGACCCGGGCAGCGGAGGAACTTGGCATCTCCCGGGCCACACTCATCGCCAAGATCAAGCGATACGCGATACCTCACTGATGCCGACCACCAATCGTCCCGAGCTCACCGAGCGCGATGCCATGCTCTGCCGCAGTTGCGGTCGGGAGGAGCGCGCCTCCGAGGGCTACCCGTGTGACGTCTGTGGCACCTTCGTCTGCCTGGTCTGCACGATTCGCGGTATCACGGTGTGCCGGGATTGTTCGGCCAAGGCCACGACGGCGTGACGCACTTGTTGGGCACATCGATGGTCACACCGGTGCTTGCCGCGCCCGGACTCCGGAGCGAACAAGTGACCCAGCTCCTCCTGGGTGAAGGGGCCGAGCTCCTCGAACGGCAGGACCCGTTCCTCAAGATCCGGACCTCGCTCGATCGGGTGGAGGGATGGGTGCATCGGGGCTATGTCCAGGCGATGGACCGGAATCGGCATGACGGGTGGCTGGCCACCGCCGCCTGGTCTGGGGGGGGGACGGTGGTGCTGGCAGCGCGGCACCTTGAGGTCCCGCATCGCGCCAGGGTCCAGCGGGAGGGTGCCGACCGGATACGCCTGCCAGATGGGCGTGCCGCTCGCGTGATCGGTGGCACCTTCGCGACCATTGCCGAGACGATTACCGCGGCGCAAGCGATGCCTCCGGCCACCTGGGCCTGGGAGTCGTTCGGCGAGGCGCCGTACCTCTGGGGTGGCCTCACGCGTGGGGGGATCGATTGCAGCGGACTGGTGCAGACGACCTTCCTTGCCCGTGGCGTGCCGCTGCCACGCAATGCCGCAGAGCAAGCGGAGATGGGAGCCGAGTGCCGCGCCGATGCGATCGCCCCGGGTGACCTGCTCTTCTTCCGAAGTGCCACGGGCGACCCGATCGACCACGTGGCGATCGCCGACGTCGATGGCGGCCTGGTGCATGCAGCCGTCGCCGCCGGACGCGTCGTCCGCGAGCCCTGGGGTCCCGATGACCCTGCGGCAACGCTCCGACCGCTCCTTGCCATGGTCAGGCGGCTCACATGACCTCACCTGCCTTTACGCTCGTCCTGTTTGATATCGACGGGACACTCCTCTCGAGCGCCCAGGCCGGTCGCCGGGCGATCCAGGCCGCGTTCGCGAGCGAGTATCCGTCGACCGAATTCTTCGAACTGGTGCGCTTCGACGGCAAGACCGACCGACAGATCGTGCGCGAGCTGCACGTGGCCGCCGGGTCTCCCGAACGCGCCTCCGATGACGGCACGTCAGCACTCATCGAACGCTATCTCTCGCACCTGCATCTCGAACTGGCGGCGCGCGCCCACCTCGTCGCGGTCTGTCCCGGCGTCCATGCCTTGCTTGACGCGCTCGAGGCGATGCCGCAAGTGTGCATCGGGCTCCTCACCGGCAACGTCGAGCGTGGTGCCCGGCTCAAGCTTGGTGCGGCCGGCATCAAGTTCGATCGATTTCGGCTCGGCGCCTACGGCAGCGACAGCGAGCACCGACCAGAGCTGCCGCCAGTCGCAGTCGCACGCGCCACCGCGCTGCTCGGTCACACGCCGGTCGGCCACGACGTGGTGATCATCGGCGACACGCCGGCCGATGTGACCTGTGGCATCGGCATCGGGGCACGCGCCGTGGCCGTGGCGACCGGCTCGTACTCGGTGGAGGAACTCCATGACGCCGGGGCACACGCCGCCTTCCCGACCCTGGAGTCGACCGACGCGGTCATGGAGGCGATCCTGTGCTCGAGCTCGAACTGAAGGCGCGGGTCGACGATCCGGATGCGGTGCGCGCCGCCCTGCAGGCTCATGGTGCCACCTGCCGGTTCGCCGGTCGGCTCCGGGATCGCCGCTACGATCGGGGGGGGGAACTGGCCGGCCGCGACCATGTGTTGCGCGTGCGCCAGCAGACCCCGCTTCGAGGGGTCATGACGGAGGTCGTGGCCTGGAAGGGCCCGACCCACACCAGCGCCGGCTACAAGGCGCGGCTCGAACAGGAAGCGCTCCTGGCACCCGGTGCACAGATGGGCGCCATCATCGACGCGTTGGGATACGCGGTGACCCAGGTGATTGATCGGCATGTCGAGGTGTGGGTGTTGGCGGGTGGCGAGGCGCGCCTCGAGTGGTATCCCGAAATGGATGTCCTGCTCGAGGTCGAAGGCGATGCAAACGCAATCGAACGGCTGATCGGCGCCACCGGACTTTCCCGCGAGGCGTTCTCGACCGAGCCACTCCCGGCCTTCGCGGAGGCCTATCGGACTCGCACCGGGCGAGTGGCCGTGCTCGCCCTGACCGACCAGCCGCCATCGCACTGGCCAGGAGTGACGCCATGAGTCTCGCGCCGGCACTGGGCCGCCTCGGTGCACCCGCCAAAAATGCCGGGGACGAACGCGTCCGACTCGCGCTCGTTGATCGCCTCGTCTCGGCCGCATCTCCGACGGGTGCGGCATGGGTGGCCGCTTGGCATGAAGCCTCGGTCACCCTCGCTGACCGTGTGCTCGACACCGCCAGTGACGGGCTCCGGAGCGCCGCGCTGCATTCCCGGATGCCCAAGACCACGCTGCTTGCCTTGATGCCCACCGCGGCCACACGAGCTCGGCTGATCGAACAACTCACCGCCGAAGGGATCGACCTCGAGCGGCTCGAGGGGATGGCTGCTGGGGCCGGGAACGATCGACTGCGTGGCGCCGCGCTCGAAGTGGCGTGGGATCGCGCGCAAACGGTGGCTCGTCGCGAGCAGGAGCGCTGGCAGCGGGTTGGGTCTGCGGTCAGGCATTGGCGCCGCCCGTGGCGGCCATTGGTGATCGTCGCTGCGACGGTGATCCCGATGGCGACGCTTCTCTCGGCGTGGCTGGGCGGCTGGCTCCCGGCACCCGCGTGGTTCGAGCCGATCGGGAAGGCCTTCTGGAGCCTGCCGTGGCCATAATCGGGGTGGGACTCGATGTGGTGGAGGTGCCGCGGGCCCGCGATCTGCTCGCCCGGCTCGGCGAACGCATCAAGGCCCGGACGCTGACCGACATGGAGCGTGACTACGTCGAGTCGCTGGGTGACCCGGCACCGGCCTTCGCCGCCCGCCTGGCCGCCAAGGAGGCGGTCTACAAGGCCCTCCAGACCCTCCCGGGCAGCCGCCCGGTCGGCTGGCGCGATATCGGGGTCCTTCGCCTGCCTGATGGCCGCCCCGAGGTGGTGCTGGCCGGTCGCGCGGCCGAGCTCTTGGCGCCCCATCGCGTGACGATCCACCTGTCGATCTCCCATTCACGCGACGTCGCGGCGGCGGTGGCGATCCTGGAAGGCTGAACGCTGAACGCTGGACGCTGAGCGTTGAGCGTTGAGCGTTGAGCCTCCGAGCCTTGAGCGTTGAGCGTCGATCCGCTATCATTTCTCGTCCTCGAAAAAGCGATTGAGAATGATTCTCGTTCAGGCGGCGCTCCTCCTCGCAGCACTCAGTCCATCTCCGGGGCCCGACTCGGTCGCCGCCGCACGTCGCATCGCGGCCTCGGCCGAATTGGCGGCCCAGGAGTACCGGATCGGTGTGGTGGCTGGACGGGTGGTCCTGCCAGCCGAAGTCGACGAAGCACGTCTCTTTCTGACCGAAGCCAGGCGAGCGGCGGAGTTGCTGCCACCGAGTGTCGCCGACTCGGCGCTCGCCCACCTCGACGCCGCCCTCCGGTTCGTGAGCGGCACGGCCGCGCCCGACTCGATCGATGCAGCGGTCACGCGCCTCACCACGCACTTGAGCGGGTCACTTGGCATCGCCCTGGTCGAGATCCCCAACCGCACGCCGAGTCTCGCTCGTGGCGCCGAACTGTATCAGGCGCAATGCGCCGCGTGCCATGGACTGATCGGGCGCGGCGATGGCCCTGCCGGCCGAGGTCTCGATCCGGCCCCGTCCGACCTGACGGCTCACCTCACCTTGGCCGACGTGACCCCGCTCGCCTTCTATCAGCGGATCACCATCGGCGTGGCGGGCACCGCGATGCCGGCCTACGAGAGCCGGATGCCAGCGGCCGACCGCTGGGCGCTGGCGCTCTACGCCTCGACGCTCCGCCAGCCGGAGCCGGCCGGCGACGTCCCGGCCGCACTTCGGGACTTCGGCACCGTTGCGACGATGAACGACACGCAACTGCTCGCGGCGCTGGGTGAGGGCGCCACCCCGGCCATGGTGTCGGCGGTGCGTTCCTACCAGATGGACGCGGATGATGCCGCGGCTCGCGCTGCGGTCTTCGCCACGGTCCGTCGCCACGTCGACGAATCCGCGAAGCTGGCCCGCGAGGGGAAGCACGACGCGGCCGTCACCGCGGCCTTCGATGCCTACCTGGCGTTCGAACAGGTCGAACGGACGGTCCGCGCCAAGAATGCCTCGCTCGCCACCGACCTCGAGGCGTCCTTCGCCACCCTGCGCACCCGTGTGGGGGGGGGAGCAACCCGGGACGAGCTCGGCGCCGTATCGGGCGAGCTCTATGCGGGTCTCGAGCGCGCCGAGCGCGTGGTGGCCGACGAGACCTCACCCGTCAATCTCTTCGTGCAGTCCCTCATGATCATGCTGCGCGAGGGGCTCGAGGCGATCCTGATCATCGGCGCACTGATCGCGTTCCTCGTCAAGATCGGCGCGAGCCACCGGAAGCGCGACATCCACATCGGCGTCGGGGCCGCCATGGCATTGTCGGTGCTCACCGCCGTGCTGCTCGAGACGGTGTTCCAGCTCTCCCCCGCACATCAAGAGGTGCTCGAGGCGATCACGATGCTGGTGGCGGTGGGGGTGCTCTTCTACGTGAGTTACTGGCTGCTCTCGAAGATGGAAGTCCAGAAGTGGACGGCGTTCGTCAAGGAACGGGTTCAGGTCGCCGTCACCGGCGGCTCGGCGTTCGCGCTCGCCTCCGCGGCCTTCCTCGCCGTGTATCGCGAGGGTTTCGAGACGGTGCTCTTCTACAAGGCACTGCTGGTTTCCGGTGGACCAACCGGCGGCAGTATGGTGCCGGTCGGTGCCGGCATCATGGTGGGCGGCGCGGCGCTGGCCGTGGTGTACGTGCTGATCAACCGGTTTGGCGTGAAGCTCCCGCTCCGACCGTTCTTCGGAGCAACGAGTGCGTTCCTCTACTACACCGCATTCGTGTTCGCGGGGAAGGGGATCGCCGAGTTGCAGGCCGGTGGCGTGATCGGGACGACCGTGTTGCCGGGCTGGCCGCGCATCGCCGCACTCGGCATCTATCCTACGGTCGAGTCGTTACTTGCTCAGGGTGTGCTCGTTGTACTGGCGATGGTCGCATTGGTCTGGATCTTCGGACTGTCGCGGCGACGTACGGCCACTCCGCCGATCGCGGACGCCATCGCCGCCAATGAACCGCTGCCGGGGCTGGAACCGCGTCTAGCGGGACCCGGGGTCGAGGGAGCGGTCTTGCGGTCGCTCGAACAGATGGAGGCCGATTTGTCGGCACTGCGCTCGGAGGTCGAGCGGTTGCGGGCGACGGTGGTCGAATCGAGCGCCGAGGAAGTCGCCACGCGCGATTAGCAGGAGGGGCGGGTTGGATGCGAAAAGGCCCGCCACATTGTGGCGGGCCTTTTCCATGGAGGTCCCAGAACGCCCCCTGAGTTTACGAAGACGAACAAGGCTGTTCGCTTCACCCTTCTTCGTCCTGGGACTTTGTCCGGCGCTGCCGAGCCAAGCTGGCGTCACCATCTACGAACCAAGCTATGGTGTCGGACGGAGGTTGTCCAGTCCCCGGGTCATTCCCAGTCAAGGAGGATGGTGATGGGGCTGTCTGCCGGGAGGAGCCGCCACTCCTCGCCGTCTGAGAGACGGTGAATCCAGATGCCCTCGAGGTCGGTCGGCACGGTGGCGTTCCGCTTGGTGAAGGCGATAAAGCGGCCATCTGGCGAGAATGCGGGGTAGGTGCCCGGGAGCGTCTCGGGGTATCCGGGGGCCGCACTTCCGTCGAACGTGATGAATCGGGTGCGGCCATCGACTCGACTGTAGGCGATGACCTGACCATCGGGAGAGAGGTCGAAACTTGGGTCGATCGCCTGGCCGATCCGGTCAGTGAGGTAATCCAGCGCGCCAGTGGCAAAGGTGAGGCGGGCTACCCGAACCCCTTGAGGCTGGACCGCGAGCGCCAGAATCCCCGACTGGTCGGGGAGCCATGCAATCGACGCAAGGTCGAGAAATCCATCCTCGGCGGTGGCCGACCAGCGGAGCGTGAGTTCGAGCGTGCCGAGGTCGATGGTCGCGAGCTCGAAACGATTCGGGACGACCAGGCCGAGGCCGCTGATCGCCATGCTCCCGCCGTCAGGAGAAATCTTGGTGGAACCCACCAGCGCGCCGGGGGACAACAAGTAGACGAACCTTACGCTCGCAGTTGGAATCTCGAGGGTCCGAACCTGATCGGGTGCCTGGTAGTTCGTGCCCGATACCAGCCGTCCATCCTTCCCCAATGCCGCGTTAGCCCATGCAATTGGCTCGCCGCCGGTACCGAATGGCGTGACCGTGCCGGATTTGGCTTCGACCAATACGACACTGTCCCGACGATCGAATGCGAGAATGACCCCTGACGGGGTTGTGCTTGGCTCAGGGCCGACCGTATCAGAATTGCACGAGGATACTCCGGCCGCACTCAATAGCATGCCCGCCACATTGAGCCATACCCTCGCTCGTGTCTCGGTGAGCATCAGCAACCTCCGACGGCATCGGTGCCGTTCCCACCGTCGTCGCTCTTTTCCTTCAGATCGTTCCCTGGGGGACGGGGACACACGACGAAATCATGGGAGGTCACCCCGCCCACCTCGGTCGAGTCACGGCCAGCTCGGACCCGCGCGGTGATGGTATAGCTCCCGATGGGGCTCGGCACGACCACCGTTCGCGTCGGCGGTCCCCACGGCGGCAGTGTGTCTGAGTGGCTCACGACCGAGTCACCGAGCGCATTACTGAATATGACCGTCCACTTGAAGGTGACTCCGGTGTCGTCCCCGGCGCCAAGGTGCGCCGTGAGGAGGTAGGAACCAGGTTCGTGGATTGGCAACGTATCGATGCCGCCACTCCCTGTGATGCTCATGACGGAGAGACTCACTGGGCTCGAGCCAGTCACGGTCACGGTCGACGAGACGCCGTTGTTGGTGAACGGCGTCGTGAAAAGGTAGCTGCTGCCGGAGGTGACCGGTTGGGCTGTGATGGTTGTTGTCCCTGTGGCAACGCCGGTCACAACGCCGCCGACGACGGTGGCAGCGGTGGTGTTTGAACTCGTCCAGCTATAGGTGCCCGCTGTCGAACCCCCGCGGTCGAGTCTCCACGCGCCGGGGTTGAGTGTCACGGTGTTTCCCACGGCGACGCTGGTGGCCGAAAGGCTGTTGACGGAGCCAACCACAAACTCCTTGGACCAGTAGTCCGTTGGCAGCGTTCGCAATCCGTACGCCGCAGCGGCGCCCTCGATCTCCTGCGCGCACACCTTGGCATTGAAGGCGCCACTGCTCGGGAGCGCGATCATGCAGTGATCCGACACGCCCGTCACCCTTAGGGTATGGGCGCCATTCCCCGTCCACCCGAATGCGTGGGCCAGTTCGTGCCGAAGCACGTCGGTGCGCAAACCGGTATTGTCGAAATTGTCGCAGCCGCCGGCGGAATACATGATCACGCGCGGCGGAGCGAGCTCCTTGAACCAGGCGCCGCACGCTGGCGTGCCGCTCGCCTCGCCGATGACGAGCGCATTCGCGGTTGATGAATCGGTACTGGAGTAGAACTGGGGAAGTCCGGAGATGTTCGCAGCATTCCGCCACGCGTCGGCGGCGGGACCAAGTGCGAGGCGCAACGCACCGTCCGGCGCCCACAAGTCGACCAGCTGGAAACAGTCCCACTTCTTCTCGAACTGCGGCGAACTCCCGGTCCCGCAGCTGAGCACGCTCGCTGTCGCGCCGAGCATGGCATCGGAGTCGTTCGGGAGAATTGCATCGCCGCCGCAGGCGGCGACCAGGAGCAGCGCCATCAAGGAGAGGGTGCTAGCCCTTTGGACGGCTGGACGGCTGGACGGCTGGACGGCTGGACGGCTGGACGGCTGGACGGCTGGACACGACGTACCTCTGGGGTAGGTGAAGTTGAAGAAGCATCCCGCACCATACCCGATAGGACCGACCCGGGCAACATCACTCCCACCCGCGAAAAGGCCCGCCACACGAACTGTGGCGGGCCTTTTCTGTGGAGGTCCCAAGACGCCCCCTGAGTATACGGAGACGAACAAATGCGTTCGCTCCACCCTTCTTCGCCTTGGGACTTTTTCTGGCGACGCCGATGGCACGTGGCGTCACTGACCAAGGAAAAAGCTACGGGCTCCCACGCGTCCTGTCAAGGATGAGTATTTCCAGTGAGCGCGGGGCCTTCAGGCCGATGCCTTCCCTCGGCTGAGATACGCGCCCGGCGCAATTGGCCCCGCGCCGACCAGCCGACTCCAGAGCCACGCTCCCACGACGATGGACACGATTCCGGTGGCCTGTGCCAGGGTCAGTGGCCCGAGGAATCGGTCATCCTTGGCCCGGAGGATCTCGATCATGAATCGCTCGACGCCGGCAAAGACGAGGTACGCACCGAAGAGCCATCCCGTGCCGGCCACCTTCTGCCGCCACCGCCAGAGCACGGCGAACACCACCAGCATGACCGCCACCTCGTAGAGTTGGGTCGGATGCACGGCCACGAGCGTGGCCGGATCGGTGCCATCGGGGAACGAGGTGCCGAATAGACGCTGCATGTTGCCGGCGAGTGACGCAGGGCTGCCGTGGGGGAACGCCACCGCCCATGGCAGGTCGGTCGGTCGGCCGTAATCGTCACCGACGACAAAGCAGCCGACTCGGCCCACGGCATACGCCGCAGCGAGCGCCGGTGCCACCAGATGCATCGTCCAGCGAATCGGCACCCGCTTGACCCAGCCGACGAGGATCACGCCGAGCACGCCACCGAGGAAGCCGCCATAGAACACCAGGCCGGAGCGGGACCAGAGCGCCTCGACACCGTAGAGCGCCACGAACCAGAGCTTTGCGCCGACAATCCCCCCGACCACGGCGCCCAGCGTCATGTCGCCCACATAATCGGTGGCACAACCCAATCGGCGCGATTCGCGCTCCATCAGCCAGGCGCCAACCATGAACGCGAGGGCCATCGTGATGCCGAAGCCGGTGATCGGCACCGGGCCGATGTGGAACTCGAGTGGCTGGACAGTGATCATGCGGCGGCTCCGGTCCGGGTCACGAGGCCCGGCAACGGCAACGCATCGCTCGGCTCGAGGGTGTGATCATCGCGTTCACCATGCATCAGGCGCCAGCTTCCGACGGCCCCGATCATCGCGGCATTGTCGGTGTTGAGTCGCGGCGAAGCGACCGCGACGTGGGCCCACGGGGCGGTGGCGGCACGCATCTCGAGGGCGAGGGTCCGGTTGCATGCCACTCCCCCCCCCAATACGATGAGATCGCGCCCGGTTGCCTCGGCGGCCTTCCGGGTCTTCTGCACCATCACGTCGATGGCGGCGTCCTGAAAGCCACGGGCGAGGTCGGCCCTGGCGCCGTCGAGATCGTCGACCTGCTGGACGGCGCGGAGCACCGCCGTCTTGAGGCCACTGAAGGAGAAGCCGTACGGGTCGTCCCGCGATTTAAGCAATGGTCGCGGGAAGCCGAACCGCGTCGGATCGCCGGTGCGTGCGAGCCGCTCGATGCCGGCACCAGCCGGGTAATCGAGCCCGAGCAGTGTGCCGACCTTGTCGAACGCCTCGCCGGCGGCGTCATCGCGCGTGTGACCCATCAGGTGGTACTCCCCCCAGGCGGGCACATCGAGGATCATGGTGTGGCCGCCACTCACCAGCAGGGCGACGAACGGCGGTGCCACCAACGGATCCTCGAGCACCGGCGCGAAGAGGTGCCCCTCCAGATGATGCACACCGATCAATGGCAGCCGCTCGCGCCACGCCATGGTCTTGCTCCACGAGACGCCGACCAGCAGGGCGCCCAGCAGCCCGGGCCCTCGCGTGACGGCGATGCCATCGATGCCGGCCATCCCGATGCCGGCCTCGCCGAGTGCCTGATCGACCACAACGCCAATCGTCTCGAGGTGCGCCCGCGACGCGAGTTCCGGGACCACCCCACCGAAGATTCGATGGACGTCCTGCGAGAGGATCGCCAGACTCTCGAGTGTGGCGACGTCGCCGTCGCGGGCCACCACGGCGGCAGAGGTCTCGTCGCACGACGATTCGATCGCGAGGACGCGCATCGGCTAGTCGGCGAGCAGCGCTTCGATGCGCGCACGGTTGGAGTCGGAGTCCCACTGTTCCTCACCCAGCGCCACAAAGCGGACGATGCCACGCTTGTCCAGCAGGAACGATTGCGGCACACCGATCATCTGGTACCGCTGCTGGATCAGGCCGCTGGCATCGTGCAGGATGTCGAAGGTGAGTCCGAATTCCTTCTGGAACGCGCGCACCTTGTCGGACTCGCCCGCATCGACACTCACCGCCGCGATCCGGAACCCTCGATCCTTGAACGCCTGGTACGTCCGCTCCATCGACGGCATCTCGGCTCGGCAGGGCGCGCACCAGGTGGCCCAGACATTGAGCAGGGTGACCTGCCCCTGGTAGCCACTCCTGAGCGAGACCGTGTCATCGGTGGCGAGGTCCACGGTGCGATAATCCGGAGCGGTCCGGCCGATGGCCACGCCGTCCGGGGGGGGGGCGAACTTTGCCAGGCCCCAGCCGAGGAGAGTGAGGCCGGCAAGAATCGAGGCGATCCAGATGCCTTGACGCTTCATTCGTTCGTCTTGGGTGTGGCGGCCAGGAGTTCCTCGATGATCCGACGATTCGCCACCGAGGTCCACGGGGCGGCGCCGTAGACGATCCGCATGATCCGCCCGCGATTGTCGATCAGGAACGATTCGGGGACCCCGGTGGTCCGAAAGATCTGCTGAATCTCGCCCGACGGGTCCTGAAGGAGATCGAAGCCGACGCCGAACGGCGCGATCCAGTCGCGGACCTCGCTCGAGCTCCGGGTGTCGATGCTCACCGCGGCGATCCGGAATCCCTGGGGCGCGAGCGCACGATAGAGCGAGTCGAGCGCCGGGATCTCTTCCTTGCACGGTTCGCACCAGGTCGCCCAGATATTGACCAGTGTGACCCCGCCTTGATACCGATCGATGAGCGAGACGGTGTCGCCGGTGGCCAGGTCGAGCACCCGCGCATCGGGCGCCATGTCGCCAACCCGGACCGGGGTCTGTGTGGCGCCGCACCCAGCGGTGACCAGCAGCAGTGCAGCGAGCAACGCACCATGGTGGCTCACGTCGCGGCCGTTCGCAGTGCACGGACCGCCCCGGCGATATCGGTCTGAGCGAACACCGCGGTACCCGCGACGAAGGTGTCGGCACCAGCCGCGTGTGCAACGCCGATCGTCGTGGTGGTGATCCCGCCGTCAACCTCGAGATGTGCCTTCGAGCCGTGCGTGTCGAGCAACGCACGGACCCGGGAGATCTTCCGCGTGGAGGCGGGGATGTACGACTGACCGCCGAAGCCGGGATTGACCGACATCACCAATACGAGGTCGAGATCGTCCACGACCTCGTCGAGCCACGCCACCGGTGTCGACGGATTGAGCACAAGGCCGGCCTGCATCCCGGCCTCTCGGATCCGGACGAGGTGACGCTGCACGTGCACGGTCGATTCGGGATGGAAGGCGAACAGTTGGGCGCCGAGGGCGGCGTACTCGTCGATGTAGTCCTCGGGATGCTCCACCATGAGATGCACGTCGAGCGGCAGTGCGGTGAGCTTTCGGAGTGTCTTGATGAGCGGCGCCCCGAACGTGAGGTTCGGCACGAAGTGGCCATCCATCACGTCGACGTGCATCCAGTCCGCGCCTCCCTCGGTGGCGGCCGCCACCTGTTCGGCGAGCCGACCGAGGTCGGCGCTCAAGACGCTGGGGGCAATGCGGAGAGTCATCGGTTTCTGTCCCGTGGTCCACGACTGACAACAAGGTTCACTGTCTCACCGGCCCGAATGGCCTTGCCAGGCGGCGGCTGACTCCGAAGCACTATGCCGACTGGCAGATTCGTCGTTTGGCTATCGACGGCGCCGGTCCGGAGTCCCGCAGCCTCGAGCACGGCGCCCGCGGTGCCGAGGTCGAGATCGGCCAACACGGGAACGAGCACGCTGGGTGGCCCGGCACTCACATTGAGCCGCACCACTGCCGACTCGGGCAACACGGTCCCGGCGACCGGGAGACTCCACACGACGCTTCCTGCGGCCACTTGCGGATCGTCGAGACCGCCCGACGGTCGACCGCGGAGGCCCGCTGCCCGGAGCTGATCCAGCGCCTCCTCGAGTGGGATGCCTCGGAGCGCGGGCACCGTGGTGGTCCGAACCCGAAGTGGGGTCGGAAACCAGAGCCATGCGACCGCCACTCCCGCGATCACTGCCGACCCGAGCCCGAGCGTCGCGCGTTGCCACCCGTGCACTCAACCCTCCGTCGCCGAATGCCGGGCGAGACGGGCGGCGAAGGCGCCATCCATCGCGTCGCGCTGCGGCAGAATCTCCAGATCACCCTTGGCCGTCATGGGCACATCGACATCGGCGATCGGCGCCCGCCGAAACTCTGGGTGTCGAGCCAGAAATCGGTCGATCTGTTCGGCGTTTTCCTCGGGTTCCAACGAACATGTGGCGTAACATAGCACGCCGCCGGGTCGCACTCGATCGGCGGCGGCATCGAGAAGTTGGGTCTGTTCGCGCGCGAGTCGGGCGAGCGCCTCGGGACGGACGCGGAGCCGGGCGTCCGGGTGGCGTGCGAACGTGCCGGTCCCGAGGCAGGGCGCATCGAGGAGCACCAGATCGGTTGGCCGAATCGGTGGGTGCAGGGCATCGGCGTATACGACCCGGACATTGACGACCCCACTGCGGCTCAGGTTCTCACGGAGTCGCGGGATCCGTCGACGCGAGAGCTCACCGGCGATCACCAATCCGGCCGCGGTGGCGAGCCCAAGCGTCTTGCCGCCGGGAGCGGCGCAGGCATCGAATACGGTGGCCCCAGCGGGCACCCCGGCGAACCGCACCACGAGCGCCTGGGCGGGGTCCTGCACGTAGAAGGCGCCCTCACCGAAGCCCGGCAGTCGTTCGGGTCGGGTCTCCTCGACGATCAGTCCGGCGTCGTAGGGTGCTGGGAAGCTTCGGACGCCCGCGGTCGCAAAGCGACTCGCGAGCGACGCGAGGTCACCATCGGTCGGCTGGACCACCAGCATGGGATGCGCATTGTTCCATTCGAGCAATGCCGTGGTGGCATCGGAGCCGAATCGGGCGAGCCAGCGATCGACCAGCCAGGCCGGATGCGAGTGTTGGCTTGCGAGATCGCTGTCGGCCGCCGGTTTCGCCTCGGGCGCCATCCGGGTCACGCGCCTGAGCACTGCATTGACGACACCGGTCAACCGTTCACCGACCCGCTCGCGGGTGAGCGAGACGGCAGTCGCGACGGCCGCATGCGCGGGAACGCGTTCGAGCTCCGTGAGCTGATACACCCCGAGTCTCAGGATTTCGAGAACGCTCGGATCGGTGTGCGCGATGCCACGAGTGAGCAGCGGCGCGATGATCGCATCGAGCGCATCGCCGCGTCGCAATACCCCTGCGGCGAGCTCGTGGGCGAGTCGACGATCGGCATCGGGCAAACCACCCAACCCGCGTTCGAGTGCCGCGTCAAATGGGGTGCCGCCCCGGACGGCGAGGAGGATGCCGAGCGCGGCACGACGAGGGCCAAGGCCGGAATCGATCAGGCGATCATCCCGGTGGTCGGGCTCGAGGGCACCGCGACCTCGCGCCTGGGCATGCGGCCGGCCAGGTACGCCTCGCGGCCCGCTTCGACGGCGAGGCGCATTGCCCGGGCCATTCGAATCGGCTCATCGGCGGCGGCAAGTGCCGTATTCATCAGGATCCCGTCGACACCCTGCTCCATCACGAGGCAGGCATCGCTGGCGGTGCCGACCCCTGCATCGACAATGATCGGCACGCTGAGCCGCGCCTTGATCGTCCGAATCGCGAACGGGTTGATCATGCCCAGCCCGGAGCCGATCGGCGATGCCAGCGGCATGACCGCGACCGCGCCGGCATCCTCCAGGCGCAGCGCCGTGATGAGATCATCGTTCGTGTAGGCCATCACCTTGAATCCCTCGGCCACGAGTACCCGTGTCGCCTCGAGCAGCCCAGCGGTGTCCGGCAGCAGGGTGTCCTGGTCGCCGATCACCTCGAGCTTGACGAAGTCGTTGAAGCCGGCTTCACGCGCGAGCCGTGCGTAGCGGATCGCGTCGTCGGCGGTGAAGCATCCGGCCGTGTTGCTGAGGAGGAAATAGCGCTCGGGCGACAGGTGGTGCAGGATGCCGGTGTCGTCCGCCCGGTCGAGCGAGATGCGGCGCACGGCGACGGTGACGACCTCCGCCCCGCTGGCATCGATCGCCTCGACCATGTCGGTGTTGGTGCGATAGCGCCCGGTGCCCACCAGCAACCGCGACGAGAATGTGGTGCCACCGATCTCCAGCATTCATCCCCCCCCTACAAAGTGCACGATCTCGACGGCGTCACCGTCCCGAATCGCGGTGGCGGCCAACGCGGGTCGGCGCACGATCTCCCGATTCAATTCCACGACCACCGCGCGCGGATCCAGCTCGAGTTCGGCGAGCAGCTGGTCGACCGTCTCGGCGTTCCGCACCGTGCGCGGCGCGCCGTTGATCATCAGTCGCATTCCCGAAGTCCTCACCAAAAGTGGTGCGATGACGGATGAACGTTTCACGCTCACCGCTGCTCGTGTCTCGCTTCTCGCTTCTCGCTGCTCGCCAGTAGCTCCAACGCCGCCTGGTAACTGTCCGGCACGTCCCAAATGGCGCCGATCGCGGCGATCCCATGCGCACCATGTGCCCGGGCCGCTCGGGCGCGCTCGGGCGTCACCCCGCCGATTGCGTAGCAGGGGAGCCCGGTCCGGACCGCGCCCTCCAGCAGGGCCAGTCCCCCCATCAGCCCACCGGGATGCGACGCCGACGGCCAGATCGTCCCGACGATCAAGGCGTCTGCGCCGGCCGCGGCTGCCGCCTCGGCCTCGGGCACCGAATGCACCGAGGCAATATGGCGGAGGTGCGGTCCCGTCGTGCTTCGGTCGGCGGCATCCCGCATCGCGGGAATGACAAGGTCCTGACACCGACGGATCACCCCATTCGCGCCGGTTGCCAACGCGACATCAACGCGGCCGGTCACCCAGACCTCTGCACCGGGCGGCGTGGCGTTCGCGACACAGCGGGCCGCGAGCGCCGTGAGGGCGTCGGTGCTTGCCCGCGGCTGGCGCGCCACGAGCGCCACATCGCCACCTGCGGCGGCAACCGCAGCGAGCCGGATTCCCAGATCGTCGCGCGTCGCCACACGGGAGTCGAGGTACGCGAGCAATCGCGGCAGGGCGTTCATTCGAATCCCATGGGTCGGGCAGCGGGCAATCCCCGAAACCAATCGCCGGCCGGCATCCGGCGCTTGCCTGCCGGTTGCACGACGCCGATGCGGACGGCACCCGATCCGCATGCGACCACGACCGCATCGCCCTCAACCGCAATGGAACCGAGTCCCGCGACCGGGAGTTCCTCGCTCGCCATCGCCCCAAAGAGCTTGATCGCCACCCCGTGATGCGTGGTCCAGGCGCCGGGGAACGGGTCCATCGCGCGGAGGTGGCAACTCACCTCTGCAGCCGTGAGCCGCCAATCGACACGTGCGGTATCGCGGTCCAGTTTCGGCGCGTGGGTGACGCTTGCCGGATCTTGCGGTGTCGGGAGCGTTCCCGCCTCGATGGCCGGCAGTGCCTCGACGAGTGCCCTGGCGCCGAGCGCGGCGAGTCGCTCGAACAGCGCACCGGTGGTGTCGGTGGGACCGATCGGCGTGCTCGCCTGGAGCCAGCTCCCGCCGGTATCGAGGCCGGCCTCGAGTTGCATGATCGAGACGCCGGTCACAGCGTCTCCGGCCTTGACCGCCCAGTGGACTGGTGCCGCACCGCGCCAGCGCGGCAACAGCGAGGCGTGGACATTCACGAGTCCGAATCGGGGAATCGCCAAGAGCTCGGAACGGAGCAGGTGACCATACGCCACGACCACACCGAGGTCGAGGTGCATCTGCCGAAGCGGTTCGAAAAAATCCTCACCGCGTGGCCGCTCGGGCTGCCACACCGGGATACCGGCCTTGCCCGCCGCGATCTTTGCTGGGGGGGGGAGGAGCGTCGAGTGGGAGCGGGTCCGGGCTCGGTCGGGCTGGGTGATAACCACGCGGACGTCGTGACCGGCGGCGATCAGTCCGAGGAGGGACGGGACCGCGAAGTCGGGCGTGCCGAAGAACGCGATCCGCATCAGGTGCCCGCTTCCGACTCCTCGGGCGATGGCGTCCAGGTCGGCCCGGCGTCCCGGTATTCCTTCTTCCACCGCTTGACCAGCAACTGGCGCTTGAGTGGCGACAGGTGGTCGATGAACATCACCCCGTCGAGATGATCGATCTCATGCTGCACCGCACGCGCGGTGAGCCCCGACAGGTCGAGCGTGAACGCCTTCCCATCGAGGTCGGTGGCCTCGAGGGTGATCTCGGCGGGGCGGGTGACCTCGCCAAATGCATCGGGCACGGAGAGGCATCCCTCGTCGGCGCTCTCGCGACCCGAGCTCGAGAGCACCTTCGGATTGATCATCACGAAGCGATGCTCTTCGGTATCGATCACCGCGACCCGCCTGGCGACCCCGACCTGGTTGCCGGCGAGGCCGACACCCAGCGCGGCGTCCATGGTCTCGTACATGTCGGCGACCAGTCGCCGCAATTCCTCGTCGACCGACTCGATCGGCACCGCCACCTCACGGAGGATGGGCTGACCGAGATAGTGCACGGGCAGAATCGCCATCAGGTCATGTTCCCCGGGGTGTTGATGTCGCCGACCCGGATGATGCGAGAGCGATCGATCACCAGCTCGGCGGTGCCGCTCTCGATCACAAGCTCGGTATCGCGGACCTGCTTGACCTTGCCGATCACGCCGCCGGCGGTGGTGACCAGGTCGTTCTTCTTGATCGCGGCCAACATCGCGGCGGCCTTCTTTCGGGCCACACCCTGCGGGCGAATGATCAGGAAGTAGAACACAAGGCCGATGGCCACGAACTGCAGCACCAGCATGAGCGCGGGATTGCTTCCCATCTAGTCGTCCTCTTTGGCGTGCCAACGGTGGAGCCACGCGTGGGCCCACCCAGTGAAGGTTCCTGCTGCGATCCGCTCGCGCGCGGTTTCGGCGAGCCGGATCAGGAACCGCAAATTGTGAATCGACACCAGCCGTTGCCCCAGTTGTTCCTCGGCGACGAACAAGTGCCGCAGGTATGCGCGTGAAAATCGCGCGCATGCCTCGCAGTCGCATTCCGGATCGAGCGGGCCCTGATCGTGCTTGATGGCCGCACCCCGGACCTGGAGCTTGCCATTCACGGTCCAGGCGCTGCCGTGACGGCCGTTCCGGGTCGCCGCGACGCAATCGAAGAGGTCGACACCTCGGGCAATGCCCTCGACCAGATCGTCCGGAAATCCGACGCCCATAAGATAACGCGGCCGATCGGCTGGCAGGCCGGGATTGAGCGTCTCGAGCACCCGGTGCATTACCGGTTTCGGTTCGCCCACCGACAACCCGCCAATCGCGACCCCGGTCCAGTCGCCGAGGGCGAGCGTCTGCTCAAGCGATTCCTGCCGGAGCCCATCATGAGCGCCGCCCTGCACGATGGGCCACATGGTCTGTCGATCCGGCGATGGGCCACTCAATTGGGCATGATGCTCCCGCGAGCGATCCAGCCAGCGGAGCGTCCGCTCCATGGCGATGCGCGCCTCCGCCTCGGTCGCGTGACCCGGCGGGACATGGTCGAACGCCATGGCAATGTCCGCCCCGAGCGCCCACTGGATCTCCATGGATCGCTCGGGGGTGAGCCGCCGAGTCGACCCATCGATGTGCGAGCGGAAGTCGACGCCGTCCTCGTCGATCTTGCGCATCGCCGCGAGTGAGAAGACCTGGAATCCGCCCGAGTCGGTGAGCATCGGGCCGGGCCAGGTGGTGAACCGGTGGAGCCCGCCTTGCTCGGCGATGAGCTCCTCACCCGGTCGGAGATGCAGGTGGTAGGTGTTGCCGAGGATGATCTGGGCGCCGAGGCGCCGGACCTCCTCGGGATGCAGGCCGCGCACGGCGCCGTAGGTGCCGACCGGCATGAAGCATGGGGTCCGGACCAAGCCGTGTGGCAATCGAAGGGTGCCGCTCCGCGCGGCCCCTTCGACATGTTCGAGTTCGAAGTCGAACACCTAGGTGAGGGCCGTGATGATGCGCGTGATCTGCCGACGGTGTCGGAGATCGTGTCCGGCGATCATCCGGAGCACACGATCGACCGATTCCTCACCCCGCTCCGAATGCACACCGACGCGCGTGAGGTCAGCAGGTGTGATGCTCCGATACACGCGCATGTTCCAACTCCGCTGCATCGCGAAGGCGTGAAACGCTTCGGCCGGATCGGCAGCGGCGTAGTCGAAGCGCGTGACCCACTTGCCTTCGTCAAAACCGGTGAGCGGCGGGCGGTCGGCGGTGAGTAGCAGCCGGATCCGCCAACCGAAGGCGAGTTCCGTGTCGGCCAGGTGTGCCAAAACCTGGGTGATCGACCACTTCCCCGGCCCCTCGGCGACGGAGAGCACCGATTCCTCGAGGTCATCGAGATGCGCGGTCAGCCAATCGGGCATCTCCTCGAGCACGGCCACCGGATCGCGGTCGCCGAGCAGGGCGAGGGTCTCGTCGACGTATCCCGGGGTGCTGGGTGGCGGATGGGACATGAGCTTCTCCTCAGATGATGCACATGGCATCGCCGTAACTATAGAATCGGTACCGCTCGGCGACGGCGTGCTGGTAAGCCTGCATGATGTGCTCATGTCCCGCGAAGGCGGAGACCAGCATGAGCAGTGTCGAACGGGGGAGATGAAAATTGGTGATCAGATGATCGACCAGCCGAAAGGTATGGCCGGGGACGATCATCAGGCGCGTGGACGCCGGCCCGGGACGGAGGCTGCCCGCCTGGTCGGCGGCGCTCTCGAGGGCGCGGACCACGGTGGTCCCGACCGCCCAGATGCCGGCGGAGCGCTGCCGGGCTCCGGCCACGGCGCTCGCAAGTGCCTCGGGAATCTCGTAGCGCTCCTCGTGCATCGGATGCTCAGCGGGGTCGTCATGCTCGATCGGCCGAAACGTACCGGGACCGACCTCGAGATCGAGTGCAGCGATCTCCACGCCGCGCTCGGTCAGTCGGGAAAGCAGTGCCTCGGTGAAATGGAGTCCCGCGGTCGGTGCCGCGACGCTGCCGATCCGCTCGGCGAAGACGGTCTGGTAGCGGTCGTCGTCCGTGGCATCGGGCTCGCGCGTGATGTACGGTGGCAAGGGCAGGCGGCCGAACCGATCGATGAGTTCACTGGCCTGGCCGCCCACGAAACGCACCTCGCGAAAGCCATCGTCGCGCACCGCGAGGGTCTCGATGCCCGCCGTGTCGTCGAGGTGCACGATCCGGCCAACGCGAAGTGCCCGCCCTGGCCTGCCCATCGCCAGCCAGCGCTCCCCATCGATCGGGTGCAGCAACAGCACTTCGGCGTCCCCCCCCCCGGCGCGCGTACCGAGAAAACGGGCATGCCGCACTCGGGTCGAGTTGAGGACCAGGAGGTCGCCGGCAGGGATGAGCTCGAGCAGGGCGTCGAAGTCGCGGTCGGCACACCGACCGGTGAGGCGGTCGAGCACGAGCAGGCGCGAGGCGCCGCGTGTCTCGCTGGGTGTCTGCGCAATCAGGTCATCGGGGAGGTCGTAGTCGAAGTCGCTGGTGCGCCAGCGTCGTTCAGCCATCGAGGAGTGAACCCTGTTCCCCGGATCCGGTCGGTGGTCGCATGCCGAGCCGCTCCCAGGCCCGCGGCGTGGCGACGCGGCCGCGTGCCGTGCGCTCGAGGAAGCCCTGCTGCATGAGGTACGGTTCGTAGACCTCCTCGACCGTGGCGCTGTCCTCGCCGACGGCCGCGGCGATCGTGGCGAGGCCGACCGGGCCTCCCGCGAACTTCTCGATGATCGTGGCGAGGATGCGACTGTCCATGTCGTCGAGACCGAATTGGTCGACGTTGAGTCGCTCCATCGCGGCGGTGGCCACCGCCGCGTTGATCGTGCCATCGGCACGCACTTCGGCGTAGTCGCGGACGCGTCGCAGCAGGCGATTGGCGACGCGCGGGGTCCCCCGGGCGCGCCGGGCGATCTCACGGGCACCGGCAGCGTCGATCGGGACGCCGAGGAGGCCGGCCGATCTGGTCACGATGGTGGTGAGATCGGCCTCGGTGTAGAAGTGGAGGCGCTCGACCATGCCGAAGCGAGCGCGCATGGGTGGCGTGAGGAGGCCGAACCTCGTCGTGGCGCCGATGAGGGTGAAGCGTTCGAGCGTCATCGGGAGGGTCTGTGCATGCGGGCCGTCGCTGAGCCGCACATCAACGCGGAAGTCCTCCATCGCGGGATAGAGGAATTCCTCGAGCTGCGGGCGGAGCCGGTGGATCTCGTCGATGAAGAGGATGTCGCCGGGCCCGAGGCCGGTGAGCAGTCCGACCAGGTCGCCGGGCTTCTCGAGCACCGGACCGGAGGTGGTGCGGCACTGCACGCCCATCTCCCGCGCCATCAACATGGCGAGGGTGGTCTTGCCGAGTCCGGGCGGTCCGAAGAAGAGCAGGTGATCGAGGGGTTCCCCACGACGCGTGGCCGCATCGATCGCGATCTGGAGCGACTGGCGGACCTGGGCCTGGCCGGTGAACTCGTCGAGACGCGAGGGACGGAGTGCCGCGTCGCTGTGCCCTTCGTCGGGCAGCGACTCGGGCGTGGTGATCTCCACGCGATGGCCGTCGGATCCGGGACCGTTCACGTCAGCGCGCGACCGCGTTCCAGCGCACCGGGCGATCGCCCGGGGTCACGCGATGTCGCAGGCCGCAGTGGAGGCAGCGGTCTTGGACCTCGGTGGTGGCCGGGGGAACCAGTTTCCGGTTCGTGACACTGCACCGCGTGCAGAGCCACTCGGCGGTGGTGGCGGGATGCGAGGTGGTCCACATGAGCATCAACTCCTGGTGAGCTCGCTCAAGGCGCGCCGCACGAGTTGTGCGGTGTCGGCATCGGGCGACAATTCGGCGAGCCGACGCACCGCTGCCTCGGCAGCCGACGCGGCGTAGCCCAGCGCCAGCAGCGCCTGGGTCGCCGCCGCCGCCGGTGAACTCGGAACGGGCGCACCCGACGTCACCGGAATATCGTCGAGGCGGTCGCCGAGTTCGAGGGCGAGGCGTTCGGCCTTCTTGCGGCCGATGCCCGGGACCGACGCGAGGACGGCCAGATCCTTCTCCCGGATCGCCCGCACCGTGCGGTCGGCGCCCAGGCTCGACAGGATCGCGAGCGCGATGCGCGCGCCGACGCCCGAGGCGCCCAGCAGGCGGCGGAAGACGAGTCGGTCACTGGCACGGTCAAATCCGAAGAGCAGCCAGGCATCCTCACGGACCACCAGTTCGGTGTGGAGCATCACCTGCTCGCCGAGGGCGGGCAGGCGTTCGTAGGTCCCGAGCGGGACCTCGATGAAGTGGCCCACACCGGCCGCCTCCACGATGACCCCGGCGACCTCGCGGGCGATCAGCGTGCCGCGCACGGACGCGATCATCGTGGCCCCATGCCCAGGCGGGCCCGCGGCATCATCCGGATGAGGTGGGTCAGGGCAATCGCGACGCCATCGGCGGCATCCGCCGGTCGGGGGGGGGAAGCAAGCTGGAGCAGGCGCGCGACCATCAGGCCGACCTGCACTTTCTCGGCGCTGCCGTTCCCCGCCACGGCAGCTTTCACCTCACGCGGCGAGATGTCGGCCACGGGGACCTGCGCGCGCGCGGCCGCCAGCATGATCACGCCGCGGGCGTGCCCCAGCACGAGGGCGCTCCGGACATTGCGGCCGACGAAGACATTCTCCAGGGCGAGTGCGTCGGGTTGATGGCGCAGGAGCAGCTCCTCGATGGCGGTAGCGATGTGCATGAGCCGCAGCGGCAGTGGATCAGCGGCACGGGTCCGCACGACCCCACACTCGATCAGGGTGGCACGTTCGCCGGCCCGGGCGCGGATCACGCCGAATCCGGAGATGGCCGTGCCTGGATCGATGCCGAGGACGGTGAAGTGGGTCCGGGTGATCAGGCCCCGGCCTCCTCCAGTTCGATCGTGTCGAAGTCGAGATTGGTGAACACCTTCGACACGTCGTCCAGCTCCTCGAGCACTTCGATCAGCTTCAGCACCTGCTCCGCCTCGGCCGGCTCCGGGCGCACGAGGTTCTGCGCGATCATCGCCAGCTCCGACGATTCGATCGTGTAGCCACGCGCGGTGAGGGCATCGGTGACGGCATGGAACTCGTTCGGGGGCGTGCTCACGACGAAGAGATCGCCATCGACCTGGAAATCGCTGGCTCCGGCCTCGAGTGCATCCTCCATCGCCTGGTCCTCGGACTGCGGGCCCCGCGGAATCACGATCTGGCCGAGGCGCTCGAACATCCACGCGACCGAGTTGGTCGCACCAAGATTGCCATCGTTACGCGAGAAGGCATGGCGGATCTCCGCGACCGTTCGGTTCGCGTTGTCGGTCGATCCCTCGATCAGGAGCGCCGTCCCGCCGGGGCCGTAGCCCTCGTAGGTGACCTCTTCGTAGTTGGCTCCCTCGAGCTCACCGGTCCCCTTCTTGACCGCACGATCGATGTTGTCGTTCGGCATGTTGACCGACTTGGCATCGTCGATGGCCTTTCGGAGCCGCGGATTCATCCCCGGATCACCGCCGCCGGCCTTTGCCGCGACGGTGACCTCGCGGATGACCTTGGTCCAGCTGGCGGCCCGCCGGGAATCGGTGATGGCCTTCTTGTGCTTGATCGACTTCCACTTGCTGTGGCCCGCCATGGGCAGCCTCCTGTATGGAGCGGGATCATAGCGGATTCGCCGGCGCCTCGGCAACGCGTCCGCTTGCCCACGTCATCCCACCGCGCTACGGTTCCCGGATGATCCGACACCTCTCCTCCCTCGCTCTGGCAAGCCTGATCATCGCCGGATGTAGCAAGAAGGCCAACGACGAGACGGTCGAGCCGCCGATTTCGGCGATCGAAGCCTTCCCGAATGTGCCACTCCCCCCGAATGGCAAGACCGTCCAGAGCCAGGGCACCGGCGATGCCCTCGAACTGCTGATGGTCTCCCCATTCTCGGACAGTATGGTCGCCGAGTACTATCGGGGTCTGCTCGCCAAGCCGCCGTATCGGTTGATCAACGAGTCCGTGTCGGGTGGCGTGACGACCTTCTACGTCGAATCAGGTGAGAGTCGGCCGCTCTGGGTCCATGTCGAGGCCGATTCGCTCGGTGGCACACGGGTACGGCTTGTCGGGACGGCCGCGCCGAAGGCCGATAGCGGCGCGTAGGGAGGGGATTGGTGAGGGGCGAGCCCAACCGCGGGCTCACGCCCGCGGCTCGGCTCACGCCCGCGGCTCGGCTCACGCCCGCGGCTCGGCTCACGCCCGCGGCTTGGATCCCGACTGGAATGTGTGCAGGTGACGGGCGAGCAGGGCCAGGGCTTCCCCGACATCGTGGTCGATCGATTCACGCGCCGGCGCGACGAGTTGTGACAGCGCGACCCGTGCCGATTGTTGCGTTCCCGCCTCGAGAATACTGAGCGCACTGGCGAGCCCACGACCCAGTGGTCGTGGCACGGCGAGCGGGGCCAGGCGGTTGGCGAGCAATGCGCACCGCCTGCGGTCCGACCGATCCATTCCGTCAGCGGACTCCCCAACATCGAGCGCCACCCGTGCAAAGAGCCAGAGCGCGAAAACGCCCTCACGCTTCGGCCCTCTCGGGAGCGCATCCTGCGCGCGGAGGAGCGTGCCGAGCGCCGCCGCGACGTCGCTCATCGGATCGGCGCCCGCAACGCCGCGACGACCATCTCGGGCGTCGTGTCGACCATGCAGCGGTGGTGGCCCAACGGGCACTTCGGACCGCCATGCGCCGTGCACGGTCGACAGGTGAGCGGCTGCTGGAGGATGGTGGCTCGAGCATGATAGGGGAAAAATCCGAGTTCCTCGACCCCGGGGCCGTAGAGGGCGACCGCTGGCGTCCCGACCGCGCTCGCCAGGTGGAGGAGGCCGGTGTCGCCGCTCACCACCGCGTCGGCTCGTTTGAGGAGTGCGCCGGAGGTGATCAGCGAGAATTCGCCTGCGGCGCTGGCGATTCCGGTCCGGTCACCCCCGACGAGCCGGGCCCCGATCTCGCGCTCCGCCGGGCCGCCGAGCACGGCCAGATCGTGAGCCGGCAGCAGCAGATCCACCAAGCGGTGCCAGTATTCCTCGGGCCACCGCTTGGTGAAATGCGTTGCGCCGGGGACGAGCGCGATGAGGCGCCGCGATCGTCCGAGCCCGTGGCTGCTGAGAAAGCGATCGGCTGCCAGTTCGGCCTCGCGGGACAGGAAGAACTCAGGCGGCGCACCGTCGGGGGTCACGTCGAGCCCGGTTGCGGCCTCGAAATAGCGGTCGGCGACCGCTCCCAGCGAGCCTCCGAATCGACGGTGGCTGGCGATCAGCAGCGTTCGGCGGAGCCGATGCTTCGGGTAGGTGGACCACGGCCCGCCGACCTGGAGACGTAGCCGTCGACTGCGGAGCGAGTCATGGAGATCAAGGCGATGGGTCCAGCTGCCGGCCTTCAGCTCCCGAACGAGGTCGGTGAGCGGCGTTCCCGGACGCCAAGTGATCACCCGGTCGAGCCGAGGATTGTGGCGCAGGGTGTCGGCCATGTCTTCGCGCGTGACGAACGTCAGCCGTCCGCCGGGATGACGCGCCCTCAGGGCGCGCAACAGTGGCGTCGTCAGGATCAGGTCCCCGATGGCCGAGAACCGCAGGAGGAGGATGTCGGGCTCCACGGCAAGAAGCTAAACCCTGTACCTTCGTGGGATGCTGCGTCCACGAACGATTCTCTGGGTCGACGACGAGATCGAGACCCTCGACTCTCAGGTGCTCTTCCTCGAGCAACAGGGGTTCACGGTCGAACGCGCCACCAACGCGGATGACGCGCTGGTGCTGCTGCGTCGGCAGTCGTACGGTGTGGTCCTGATCGACGAGCAGATGCCCGGCACGCGGGGCCTCGAGATGATCCCGCACATCCGCGCAATCGATGCGGGGATGCCGCTGGTGATGGTGACCAAGTCGGAAGAGGGCGACACGATGCGTGACGCGATCGGCGCCGAGATTGCCGATTACCTCATCAAGCCGGTCAACCCGCGGCAGGTGCTCACGGTGGTGACCCGCCTGCTGGAGGGTGACCGGATTCGACAGCAGCGGCTCTCGCGTGACTTTGCCTCGCGGTTTCGCGACCTGGAGAGCCGTCGAGGGCAGGCGCTCGAGTGGCGCGAGTGGATCGAACTCGTGGCCGAGCTCGCCGATTGGGAGGTTCGACTCGGACAGGCGGATGAGCCCGGCTTGCAGGACGCCCTTCGGACGTTGCAGCAATCGATGCAACAGGACTTCGCCCGCTTCATCGAGGCGTCGTATCCCCGCTGGGTCGCCGGTGGCGGAGCCGATCGCCCGCCGCTCTCGATCGATGTGGTGAGCGAATTTGTGCAGCCGACGTTGCAGGCCACGGGTCGTGTGCTGCTGGTGGTGGTCGATTGTCTGCGTCTGGATCAGTGGGCCATGATGCGTCCCCTGATCGAGCGGGTCTTCGACGTCGAGGTCGATCACTACTTCTCGATCCTCCCCACCGCGACGCCCTATTCGCGCAACGCCATTTTCTCCGGGCTGTACCCGGCCGAGTTCCGGGCACGCTATCCCGATTGGTGGCACGAGCACGAGGAACAATCCCTCAACGCGCACGAAGCAGAACTTCTGAGTGCGCAACTCAAGACGCTGACCGGGAAGGATATCCCGGTGCAATACGAGAAGATCCTGTCGGCCAGCGATGGTGAGGCGATGCTCAAGCGGCTGCCGGGTCATCTGTCACGTGACGGGGTCACGGCCTTGGTCTTCAACTTCATCGACCAGCTCACGCACGGTCGGACCGAGAACGAGGCGCTCTTCGAGGTCGCGCGTGATGCGTCGGCGATGCGCTCGCTGACCCTGACCTGGTTCGAGCGCTCGGTGCTCTTCGATGCCCTCAAGGAGGCCGAACGTCGCAATGTGTCGGTGCTGCTGACGACCGACCATGGGTCGGTGCACTGTCACACCCCCGCCACGATCTACGCGAAGCGCGATGCGACCTCGTCGCTCCGATACAAGTTTGGGGATGAATTGCGGGTGCAGGACGACGATGCCGCGATCATCGTCGAGGACTTGGCCGCCTGGGGCCTGCCACCACGCCGACCGGGCCATCGCCTTGCGCTGGCAACCGGTGATCGATTTTTCGTCTACCCCACGCGCTTGCGTGAATACCAGGCCCGCTACCGCGGCTCGTTCCTGCATGGCGGTGTCAGTCCGGAAGAGATCGTCCTGCCGGTGGCGCTGCTCACGCCGAGGCGCGGCTGAGCGCGCGGGAGAGTCGGGCCCGCCTCTGGCGGCTGCTCCGGCCGCACACCGGGATCCTCGTGGTCGGCTTCCTCGCCGCGGCGGTCGCATCGCTGTTCCAGGGCGTCTCGATCCTGATCCTGGACCCGCTCCTCAAGGAACTCTTTGGTCAAGGTCTCGGTGTGGGGGGGGGGTCGTGGCTGGAACGCACCCTCCCTCGCCTGCTCAGCCCCGTGCTCGAGGGGGCCCACGGCGGTGAGGTGGCGCGCCGGCTGATCCTGCTGTTCCTCGCGGTGCTCGGCATCAAGGTGATCGCGGGGTACGTGTCGGCCTACCTCTCGATCATGGCCCAGGAAAATGTCGCGCGTGACCTCCGGATCCGCCTCTGGCATCGCTTGCTCCGACTGGACCTGGGTGTCTTCCAGCAGACACGGGGCGGCCAGGTCGCCACGGCGCTGGTGACCGACGCCGATCAGGTGAAGCAGCTGATCGTTGCGGCCTTGGCGGCGTTCTTCCAGAATCTGGTCCTGATCCTCGTCCTGGTCGCGACGATGATCGGGTACAGTTGGCGGCTCACCGTCATGGTGTTGCTGCTGGCCCCGCTGCTGGTGGCCGCGGTGCAACTCCTCCGTACCCGTCTCAAGCGACATGCCCGGAGCTTCACGCATGAACGGGGCGAATTGACGGCACTGGTCGCCGAACGGCTGGGCGCCATGAAGCTGATTCGGGCCTTCGGCGCGGAGGCCCGTGAGGAGCAGGAATTCGACGCGCAGGTGAATCGCTATCGGAAAGGCGCGATCCGGACCCAGCGTTTTGCGCTACTCACATCGCCCTTCAGCGAGCTGTTCGGTGGCGCCATGATCATGCTGGTGATCTATGCGGCAGCGAACCCCGAGCTCCTCGGGACCCAGCTCGCGGTCTCGTCGATGCTGGTCTTCGTGCTGATGGCGGCCCAGGTGATGTCCCCCATCAAGGCGATGGCCGAAGTGCCGACCAAGCTGGCGATCGCCGAGGCCAGCGCCGATCGGATCTTTGCATTCCTCGACATGTCCGAGACCGAGCGCGACGGACCGGAGGCGGTCCCGGCCACGTTCGAGACCGATCTGGTGTTCGATCATGCCTCGTTCAGCTATGACCGCGTCACACCGGTGCTGCGGGACATCTCGTTCCGGGTCGCCAAGGGCGAGGTGGTGGCACTGGTCGGTCCCAGCGGAGGCGGCAAGACGACCTTGCTCGAATTGGTGTCGCGATTCCATGATCCCACCGAGGGTGCCATTCGACTTGATGGCGTGCCGCTCACCGGCCTCCAACGGCAATCGCTCCGGCGTTTGCAGGCGGTGGTGAGTCAGGATACCATCCTCCTGCACGACACGGTCCGGGCCAATATCGGGTACGGACGGCCCGGTGCGACGGACGAGGAGATCATCGCGGCGGCGACCGCGGCCAACGCGCACGAATTCATCGTGCAGTTGCCTGATCGCTATGACACGCGGCTGGGCGAACGTGGCACGCGTCTCTCCGGAGGCCAACGCCAGCGGATCGCCATCGCGCGGGCACTGCTCCAGGACGCGCCGATCCTGGTGCTCGACGAGGCGACCAGCGCGCTGGACACCGAGTCGGAGCGGTTGGTGCAAGAGGCGATCGATCGGTTGATGCAGGATCGCACCGTGCTGGTGATCGCTCACCGGTTGGCGACGATTCGCGAAGCCGACCGAATCGTGGTGCTCGAGGACGGGCGGCTGGTCGAGAGTGGGACCCACGCGGAGCTGTTCGCATCGGGCCGACTCTACCGCCGCCTGCACGACCTTCAATTTTCGGCAGCGGAGGTGGCGAGGTGACCCCACAGCGACGGCTGATGTTCATTGCCGCACTGGACGACGTGCATGCCGCGAACGCGTCGCACCGGGTCCGCGCCCTGGAACGACTCGGTGTCGAGGTCGAAGTATTCGACCTGAACGCCCGGCCGGGCCTGCTCGAACGGTTTCGGGCCGGCGACATGCCGACCCGCATCGAGCGGGTGCTCGACGAGTTCCAGCCGCAGACCGTGCTGACGACGCACGCATCGTTACTTGACGAGGATCTGGTCGACCGGCTCCGTGGTCGCTCCGCCGCGCGCTGGGTGACCTGGCTCCCGGACGATCTGCGCACGATGAACGCCGCGGCTGCCCTGGCCCGACCCTACGACGAGATCTATGCCGTCGGTACAGACGTCGCCGCTGAACTGGGCGAGCGGCTCGGCCGAACCGTCGAGGTGCTCTCGAACGCCGCCGACCCGAGTGTCTACCGGCCGATCCGCACCAAGGACCAATTCCGAGCGAATGTCGTGTTCGCCGGGCAGGCCACCCCGCGCCGCGAGCGGTTGCTCGCCGAACTGGTGGAGTTCGGGCTGGCGCTCTGGGGCCCGGGTTGGCGGAAGACCTCGCTCAAGGATTACTGCCGGGGGGAGGTGCCGAGCACCGAGGCCTACGTGAATGCCTACGGTGGCGCCTCGGTCGCCGTGAACATCCACCACGTGGCGGTCGAAGGCGATCTTCCCGAGGCGATGTGCAACATGCGACTCTTCGAGCTCGCGGCGATGGGATTGCCACAGGTGGTCGATGATCGCGGCGATCTGGCGCGCTACTTCGCCCCTGGCCGCGAGGTCGCGGTCTACCGGGACGGACGAGAGCTCCGCTCGGTGGTCCGCTCGCTGCTCGAGACGCCGGCCGACGCCGAGCGACTGGGGCATGCGGCGCGCGCGCGACTCCTGCACGACCATACCTGGATGCACCGAATGCGTGCCTTCCTGCTCGATCAACCCCGCGGAGGAACTGCGTGACCCAGTCCGACCCAGCCATGAGCGTCCTCGATGCCATCATGTCGAGGCGGAGCGTCTCGGCGCTCGGCGAGCCGGCACCCAGCGAGGACGCCCTCGCCACCATCCTCGCCGCCGGGACCACCGGTCCCGATCACGGGGGACTGACACCCTACCGTTTTGTGGTGATTGATGCGACGTCACGCGAGCGCTTCGGGAATGCACTCGCGACCGATACCGACGCCGCGCGGGGTGGGATTGCCCCCGAGTTGGCCGACAAGTTCCGGAAGAAGGCCCATGGCGCACCGGTCCAGGTGCTGATCGTCTTCTCGCCGGTCGAGAGCCCGAAGGCGCCCGAGTGGGAGCAACTCGTGAGTGCGTCGTCAACCGGCTATCCGATGCTGCTCGCCGCGAGCGCGCTGGGACTCGGGGCGGCGTGGCGGAGCGCAGCGGTGCTCGATGGGCCCGCGATGACGGAACTCTGCGACCTCGCACCCAACGAACGGGTGCTCGGGTGGCTCAACATCGGCACGCCGGTGAGCGAGCTACCGCTGGAACGGACATCGCCAGAGATGGCGATGCGGGTGATGCGGCCGTAGGCGAGCGAGAAGCGAGAAGCGAGAAGCGAGAAGCGAGAAACGAGAAGCGAGAAGCGAGAAACGATTAGCGGCCGAGCCGCGGCCGTGAGGCCGCGGTTTGGTTAGCGATTCACGGATCTGTGGAATGCTTGCTTTCCGCATAGACCTTCAGATACGCAGCGGCCATCTGCACGTGCGTGAACCGCTGCAGCACGTTCTCGCGTACCGCGCCCGGGTCGAGCCGATCGAGCTCGGGCCGAAGCGCGATCAGCTCCTCAAGTGTGTCGCCCATCCGGCCACTCGCCTCGGTGATCACTTCCGGTAGGGCGCCGCGATGGGTGCCGAGCACGGGCACCCCCGACACCATCGCCTCGATGGTCGTGAGACCGAATGGTTCATCCCACTGGGCAGGCATCCAGAGGCACGCCGATTCGGCAAGGAGCTGCGCCTTCCGCTCGCCGTCGACCGTGCCGACG
>JBDTNH010000008.1:0-47190 GCA_039933845.1 Gemmatimonadota bacterium | reverse complement strand
GAAGTCCATGTCGCCGAGGTGATCCTCGGTGCCAAGGATGTCGGTGAGGATCGCGATCTTCTTGCCTTCCTTGATCAGACCCATCGCGACGCCGGCACACGGTGCCTTGAGCGGTACGCCGCCGTCCATCAGAGCCAGCGAGCCACCGCAGACCGTCGCCATCGACGAGGAGCCGTTCGACTCCATGATCTCGGAGACGATGCGGATGGTGTACGGGAAATCCGCCATCGCCGGGAGGAGCGGATGCAGCGCCCGCTCGGCGAGGGCACCGTGTCCGATCTCGCGACGCGACGTGCCACGGATCGGCTTGGCCTCGCCGGTGCAGAACGGCGGGAAGTTGTAGTGCAGCATGAACGACTTGTGACCCTGCACCGGGCTCTCGATCGACTCGATGCGCTGCTCGTCGTCGGCGGTGCCGAGTGTCGCAGCCACGAGGGCCTGCGTCTCGCCACGCTGGAAGAGCGCGGAACCGTGGACACGCGGCAGCAGGCCGGTCTCGACCATGATCGGACGCACGGTGTCGAGGTCGCGACCGTCGATCCGCTCACCCTTGTCGAGGATCATCGCACGCATCTGCTTGTACTCGATGTCCTCGAGCACACCGCGGATTTCCTTGGCGCCCTCGGGATACTTCTCCGCGAGTGACTCCTTGACCTCGGCGTGCACCGCGCCGATGGCGGCGGCACGACCGGCCTTGTCCTTGCCGCTCATCGCCTTGGTGATCTGCTTGACGGCCATCGCCTCGACGGCCTTGATCAGCTCCTCGTTCTTGGCGGGCGCTTCCCAGGACATCAGGTCCTTCTTGCCGCCGGCCTTCTTGACGAGGGCATTGATGTGACCGACCAGCTCGGTGATCCCCTTCTGCGCGACCTTGAGTCCCTGCAGGACCTCGGCCTCGGAGACCTCGAGCGCGCCACCCTCGACCATCATGATCGAATCGGACTTGCCCGAGACGACCAGATCGATCGAGGAGTAGTCGAGCTGCTGGAAGGTCGGGTTGAGGATCCAGTTGTCCTCGACCTTGCCGACGCGGGTCGCGGCGATCGGACCTTCCCATGGGATCTGTGACAGCGACAGCGCGGCCGAAGCGGCCAGCACGCCGAGCACGTCGGACTCGTTCTCCTGGTCGGTCGACATCACCAGCACGAAGACCTGGGTCTCGTGGCGGAAGCCTTCCGGGAAGAGCGGGCGGATCGATCGGTCGATGATCCGGCAGTTCAGGATCTCATCGTCCGACGGACGGCCTTCGCGCTTCAGGAAGCCACCGGGGATCTTGCCCGCGGCATACTGCTTCTCGCGGTATTCGACCGTGAGCGGGAAGAACGGCAGGTGGGAGATGTTGGGCGAGACGGTGACGGCGGCGAGGACAACCGTTTCACCGTACGTGACGAGGACACTACCGGCGGCCTGCTTGGCGAGACGTCCGGTCTCGAGGATCAGGGGACGGCCGGCGTACTCAGTTTCGATGCGATGCACTCTTGTTCCTTCGTGGCGGGTGAGCACCCTCAAATACAAAGAACGCCCCACGGTGCTCGTGTGGGGCGCCTTGCAGCGTCGGTTGCCTTCAGTTCCGGAGGCCGAGCTCGGCGATCAGGGCACGATAGCCCGCGAGATCGCGGCTCTTCAGGTAATTGAGGAGGCGGCGCCGGGTGCCGACCATCTTGAGGAGTCCCTGTCGCGAATGGTGATCCTTCGCGTGGGTCCGGAAGTGGCCGGTGAGATAGTTGATGCGCTCGGTCAGGAGCGCAACCTGCACCTTCGTCGAGCCGGTATCGGTCTCGTGCGCACGGTGCTTCTCGATGATGGGCTGCTTGGTAATCATCCTCTGTCCTGCCTGCATGTGTCAGGCTGCTGCGTTGGCGTTGGTTCGCTTCTTTAGTAGCCCTTAAGTATAACCGACGGGGGCTGTGGGGGGCAAGATGGCTCGGTGGGAGGCGGAACAAACCGCGGCTCGGCCAGAGATACCTGGGTGGCGGACCATACCGCGGCCTTACGGCCGCGGCTCGGCCATATGGCCGCGGCTCGGCTGCTGGGCGGATCTACGATCCGCCCAGCAGCCGTCCAATGTCGTTGCTGAACGCCACGATCATCAACAGCACCACCATGCCGAGCCCGACGAGCTGGACCACTTCCCGAACCTTGACCGGGATCGGTCGGCGGATGACTCCCTCCACCGCGAGCATCAGGAAGGCGCCGCCGTCGAGGACCGGAATCGGCAACAGGTTCACGACAGCCAGATTGACCGAGATCAGCGCCATGAAGCTCAGGAACACACCCAGCCCCGCTCGAGCCGACTGGGCCGCCAGCTGACCGATCAGGATCGGCCCGCCGACCTCCTTGGTACTGACGCGGCCGGTGAGGAGGCCACGGAAGGTCCGGAAGATCGTCCCGGCCGACACCCAGGTCTGCTCCGTGCCAGCCACGATCGCCTGCGGGAACGAAAGGGGTTCACTCAGATATGGCACCCTTTGGTAGATGCCGACCCGACCGACGACCCCGCTCGAGGAATCGTCGGGCACCCTCAGCTCCCCGGACGGGGTGACCTGAACCGTCATGGGCGCGCCACTGCGCATCACATCGACCGACAGCGCCCGACCGGGTGAAGCCTCGATCAAGGCGACCGCGTCGGTCCACGACGCGATGGGCCTCCCGTCAATCGCGATCACGGAGTCTCCCGGCTCGATGCCGGCTTCGTCGGCCGCACTCCCCTGCACCAGCTGCCCGACCACGGCCGGATGCTGTGGCGCAATCGCGCCCGCCAACTCGGCCCGCTCGACGAGTTGATCCGGGTGCAGCGCCACCGTCACGGACGGGCGATTGGCGAACTCGAAGACGATCGTGTTGCCGGAACCATTCGTGATTTGCGAGGTCACATCGCCCCACTCGTGGACGGTGACACCGTTCACCTGCGTGATCCGGCTCCCCGGCTCCACCGACGCCATCCCGCTCGCCTCTTCGGGCAGCGCCTCGGCGACCACCCGGCCGACGATCAGGGTCGGGTCGAACTGGTGGCCGTTCTTCGCCGCCAGGCCGACGTACACCATCCACGCGAAGGCCAGGTTGAGCGTGACACCCGCGAGAATGATGATCATCCGCTGCCAGACCGGCTTCGCCTCGAAGACTCGATCTGGCGGGACGATGGCGTTCTCGGGACCGCCTTCGAGCACGCCGGACGCTGGGTCCTCTTCCCTGGACGCCATCTTCACGTAGCCGCCGAGCGGCAGCCAGGCGATCGCCCACTCGGTCTCGCCGCGCCGGAACGAAAGCGCCTTGATCGGTGGACCCATGCCGACGGCGAACCGATGGACCCAGACCCCGAACGCCTTGGCGGCCCAGTAGTGCCCCAGCTCATGGACGAAGACCAGCACGCCGAGGACGACGAGCAGGACGGCAATGGTGTAGACGACGGAACCCATCAGATCGACTCCTCAGCGAGGCGGCGCGCCTCGGTGTCTGCATACTGAACGGCCTCGAGCGAACTCGCCGGCACGACCGTGTGGCTCGTGAGCGCGGCTTCGATCAAGGCGGGAATGCGCCCGAAGGTGATGCGCCGGTCGAGGAACGCCGCGACGGCGACCTCGTTGGCGCCATTGAAGACGGCCGGCGCGGTTCCGCCTGCACGGCCGGCCGCCACCCCAAGTGCAAACGCGGGGAAGCAATCGGAGCGAATCGCCTCGAAGTGCAGGTCCCCGGTGGCCACCGGATCGAACGCCGGACGATCGGGTTCCTCCAGCCGCTCGGGGTGCGTGAGGGCATAGAGGATCGGGGTCTCCATCGTGGGCACGCCGACCTGGGCGAGGACGCTGCCGTCGATGAACTCGACGAACGCATGCACGATACTCTCGGGGTGCACCACTGCGCCGATGGCATCGTAGGGCAAGTCAAACAAAAAATGCGCCTCGATGATCTCCAGCGCCTTGTTGGCGAGGGTGGCGGAGTCGATGGTGATCTTGTCGCCCATCGACCAAGTCGGATGATTGAGTGCCTCATCCACCGTGGCCCGATCGAGGCGGGCCGGGTCCCAGGTCCGGAACGGTCCGCCACTCGCAGTCAGGATGATCCGGCGCGGCGGCGTCGCATTCCCCGTCAGGCACTGCAACACGGCGGAGTGCTCCGAGTCGATCGGCACGATGGATCCCCCCCCCGCCTTGGCGGCCTCCGCAACCAAGGGCCCGGCGGTGACGAGAGTTTCCTTGTTGGCCAACGCGACGCGCTTGCCCGCCCGGAGTGCGGCCAGCGTGGCTTCGAGCCCGGCCGCACCGACCACCGCATTGACCACGACGTCGACGTCGTCGCGGGTGGCGGCCTCGATGAGTGCCGCCGCGCCCGTCGCCATGCCTGGATCCGGTGTGCCGTTGACCAACGCCACGAATGCCGGGCGCCACTCGGCCACCTGTTCCCGGAGGAGCATCAGGTTCGAACGGGCCACCAGTGCGACCGGACGGAACCGGGCACGATGCCGACGGAGCACATTGAGGGTGCTCGTCCCGATCGAGCCGGTGGAGCCCAGCAAGGCGACCCGGATCACAGCAAACCGAGCAGGTGATAGCAGAACGCGGCCGTGGGCAGCACGAAGTAGAGCGAATCGAATCGATCGAGGATGCCGCCGTGACCGGGGATCAATGCCGAGGAGTCCTTCACCCCGGCCTCGCGCTTGAGCAGCGACTCGGCGAGATCGCCGAGCTGACCGACGGTCGCCAGCAGCACGGCCATCCCGAGTGCCGGCAACACCCCGACCGTGATCCCAACCGCGGGGAAGACGACGAGGGCAAACAGGACGCCGATGAGCCCCCCCCCGACGATCCCGGCGACGCCTCCGGCGCGGGTCTTCCCCGGCGAGATGGTGGGGGCCAGCTTCGGGCCGCCGATCGCCTTGCCCCCGAACATGGCCGCGGTGTCGCACACCCATGTCGTGACCAAGGGGAAGACTACCATCATGGCCCCCCCCCACGACTGTGCGGGCCAGCCACCGTGGCGGATGCCGATCAGGAAGGCTGGCAGGCACGAGGCATAGCCGATGCCGAACAGGGTGACCGCAATCGCTCCGAGCGGACGAGCGCCCGGCCCACGCGCCACCAACGCTTGCACGAGCAGCAGCAGGAGCAGCGCCGCCGCGAGATAGACCCAGGACCGATCGAGCCACACGCTGGTCGCGACACTGATCATCGTGGCGTGGACCACCAGCGGCACGCCGAAGGCGATCGCCATGCCGGTTGACCTGAACGCCTCGATCCCCTGGGGGCGCGCCAGATCGTAGAGTTCGCGGACGCCCAGCATCGCCACGATGGCCACGAGCACGGCGAGCGGCCAGCCTCCAAGCCAGACCAGCAGCACCGCGAGCGGAATGGCGACGACCGCAAAGCCGATGCGCTTGGTCATGTTGGCGTCCATGGGGACCTCAGGCGCTCACGCGACCGAACCGGCGGTCGCGTCGCTGGTAGTCGAGGATGGCGGCATAGAGTTCCTCGCGACCGAAGTCCGGCCAGAGGACGGGTGTGACATGGAACTCCGCGTAGGCCACTTGCCAGAGCAGGAAATTCGAGAGGCGCATCTCGCCGCTGGTGCGGATCAGCAGATCGGGATCCGGCCATTCGGCGGTGTACAACTCGGCGGCCATTGCCGCATCGTTGATCGCATCGGGAGCGAGTTCGCCAGCGGCAACGCGTTCCGCAAGCCGCCTGGCCGCGCGGGTCAGTTCGGCCCGCGCGCCATAGGAGATGCACACATTGAGGGCGAGCTTCGTTCCGGTGTCGGTCTGGGATTCGATCCGCGCGACCGCGGCACGCGAGGAGTCCGCGAGTCGCTCCAGGTCGCCGAGCATCCGGACGCGCACACCCTGTTCGCGCAGCTCGGCGGCCTCACTCGCGATGTACTGCTCGAGCAACGCCATCAGGGCATCAATTTCCTCGGGAGGGCGCTGCCAATTCTCGTCGGAGAAGGCGAAGATCGTCAGCACCTTGATCCCGGCCTGGAGCGCTCCTTCGACGGCCTCACGCACTGCGGGCGCACCCGCCCGGTGGCCGGCCGACCTGGGCAATCCTCGCTCACGCGCCCATCGTCCGTTGCCATCCATGATGATGGCAACATGTCGGGGGATTGCTCCGCCGATCCGCAGGGCCTCGAGTTGGGCGGAGGGCGCGGTGCTCACACCTCGAGAACTTCGGCTTCCTTCGCCCGGAAGAGTTCGTCCACCTGCTTGACCGCGTCGTCGGTGACCTTCTGGACGTCCTTCTCGGTGCGGTCCTTTTCGTCGTCCGAGACGCCCTCGACCTTCTTGACCTTCCCCATTGCATCGCTCCGCGCCTGTCGGATGGCGACGCGACCCTCCTCGGAAATGCGGCCGCAGATCTTGACCAACTCCTTGCGGCGCTCCTCGGACAGCATGGGCAGCGGCACGCGGATCAGGTTGCCCTGACTGGATGGGTTGAGACCGAGGCCGCCATCACGAATCGCCTTCTCGATGGCATTGGAGAGGTTCTTGTCGAACGGCTGCACGATCAGCATGCGTGGTTCGGGCGTCGAGACCGAGGCCACCTGATTGAGCGGCATCTGCGACCCGTACGCATCGACACGCACCGTGTCGAGCAATTGGGGCGAGGCCTTCGAGGTGCGAATGCCGGTCAACTCACGGCGCGTGGCCTCGATGGCCTTCTGCATGCCGCCCTCGGCGTGCTTGACGATCTCGGCGAGGGTCATTGGACGAGGGTGCCGACGCGCTCGCCGGCAAGCGCCCGCGCAATCGCGCCGGGCTGATTGATATTGAGCACGATGATCGGAAGTTTGTTGGCCTGACACAGTCCGAAGGCGTTGGCATCCATCACGGCGTACTCCTTGACCAGTGCTTCCTGGAAGGTGAGATCGGGCAGGTGCTTCGCGTTCGGGTCCTTCCGAGGATCCGCGGTGAACACCCCGTCGACATTGGTCGCCTTGAGCACTACCTCGGCCTCCATTTCGAGTGCCCGCAGCACCGCGGCCGTGTCGGTGCTGAAGAACGGATTGCCGGTGCCGCCCGCAAAGAGCACCAGGCGACCCTTCTCGAGATGCCGCATCATGCGGCGGCGGATGTACGGCTCCGCAAGCGATTCCATCCGGATGGCGGTGAGCACGCGGGTCTCGACACCCTGCGCTTCGAGGACATTCTGCATCGCGAGCGCGTTGATCACCGTGGCCAGCATGCCCATGTAATCCGCCGACACACGATCCAGTCCCATCTTTGATGCCGTCGCACCCCGGATGATGTTGCCACCGCCGACGACCAGGCCGAGGGTGATGCCAGCAGCATGCACCTCCTTGATCTGGTTGGCGAGCGACTCGACCACGGCATAGTCGAGACCGGCGCCCTGCTCCCCGGCGAGTGCCTCGCCGGAGAGCTTGAGGAGTGCGCGACGGTAGCCGGCCATCAGACCTCGCCGATCTTGAAGCGGGAAAAGCGCACGATGCGCGCACCAGGCACCGCGGCGACCAGCGCTCCGATGGTGGTGGACTCATCCTTGATAAATGCCTGCTCGACGAGCGCGCGATCGCTGGCGAACTTCGACACCTTCCCCTCGACGATCTTGGCGCGGATCGCCTCGGGCTTGCCCTCGGCCACAACCAGTTCCTCGGCGATCCGACGCTCGCGGTCGATCAAATCTTGCGGGATGTCGTCGCGGGTCACGGCCACCGGATCGGCCGACGCGACATGCAGCGCAATCTCACGCGCCATCGCCACTGCCGCCTCGCCCGTCGCACCGTCAACCTCGACGAGCACACCAACCTGGGAATTGAAATGGCGGTATTCGCCGACGACACCACCGAACCGGGCGACGCGCTTGATCGAGATGGCCTCGCCGATCGTGCCGGAGGCCTCCTTGACCGTCTCCTCGATCGACTTCCCGTTGATCGACTCGGCGAGGAATGCCTCGCGGGTGACCCCGACGGGTGACTGCGTGAGCGCATGCTCGACGAGCTGGCGCGCGAGTGCCTGAAAGCTCTCGTTCCGTGCGACGAAGTCGGTCTCGCTGTTCAGCTCCACCATGGCCGCACCGGAGCCATCGGCAGCGGCCTCGATCAGGACGAGTCCTTGTGTCGCGTCACGACCGGCCCGCTTCTCGGCCTTCGCGATACCCTTCTTGCGCAGGATCTCTCCGGCGCGATCCATGTCGCCGGCGGCTTCTTCGAGGGCCTTCTTGCAATCCATCATGCCGGCGCCGGTACGGGCGCGCAGTTCGGCAATGTCCTTGGTCGTGATCGGCGTGCTCATGGTCCCATCATCTCGTTGCTGAAGAAAGAATGCGTGTTCAGGTTGTGAAACCGCCGCCCGAGGCCCGAGGGCCAGCGTGCGGCGGCGGAACTGCAACTGGCTCGCGCCACCTGTGACTCAGCTCGCGCTGTCGGCAGCCTCGCTCGGGGCGCCCGGCGTCTCGGGCTTGAGACGTGCGGCAATCGCCTCGGGGCGTGCCTTGCGCTTGCGGCGGGGACGGCGCTTGCGACGATCGTCGTCGCTCGCTCCATCGCCCTCACCGGCAGAGTAGGTCTCGGCGTCTTCGTCGGACCCCGCCTCGCGCACCGGCATCTGCGAGCGCGCCTCGCGGATCGCGTCGCACAGCGCCGAGGTGATCAGCGACACGGACCGAATGGCATCGTCGTTGCCGGGAATCGGCACGGTGATAGGATCGGGATCGGCGTTGGTGTCGACGATCGCCACGACCGGGATCCCGAGGCGACGGGCTTCCTGGACCGCGATCTTCTCCTTCTTCGCGTCGACCACGAACATCGCACCGGGGAGCCGGCTCATGTTCTTGATGCCCTCGAGGTTCCGGGAGAGCTTCTCGCGCTCACGCGCGAACAGGAGCTGCTCCTTCTTCGTGTAGTTCTCGAAGTCACCCTCGGACGAACCCTGCTCCAGATCGCGAAGGCGACGGATCTGCTTCTTGATCGTCTGGAAGTTGGTGAGCGTGCCGCCGAGCCAGCGCTCGGTCACCCATTGGGCGCCGGCGTTGCGGGCCTCGGCCTCGACCACGGTCTTGAGCTGCCGCTTGGTGCAGACGAAGAGGACGTTCTCGCCCTTGAGCGCCACCGACTTGAGGAGCTCGGCCGCCTTGTTCAGCTGCGCCAGCGTCTTCTGCAGGTCGATGAGGTAGATCCCCGAGCGCTCGGCGAAGATGAACCGACGCATCTTGGGGTTCCAGCGACGGGTCTGGTGCCCGAAGTGGGTGCCGGCTTCCAGCAGGTCCTGCAGTGATGGTGTGGCCACGTGGTGCGTACTCCTCAAATTCGGTTGGGGCATCGGCCTCCGTCATCTGCCGACGGCACCCCGGAGGGCACCAGCCGCCGACATCGGGAGGCGTGCGTCTCCTCCGCGCCACCATGGCGGGAGGGTGTCCTGCGACTGCGTGTTTGGGCGCAACATGTTGCGCCCGTACCACCGGTTCCGGTTTACCGCTTGCTGAACTGGAACCGCTTCCGCGCGCCTGCGCGGCCCGGCTTCTTCCGCTCCACGGCCCGCGGATCGCGGGTCAGCAGTCCAGCACCGCGCAGCTTGGTGCGATGCAGTTCGTCGACCTTGACGAGCGCACGCGCGATCGCGTGACGCAGCGCACCGGCCTGACCCGAGACACCACCGCCATCGAGGTGCGCCCGCACGTCGAACGCGCCGAGCGTGTCGGTCGCGGTGAACGACTGCTGGATATGCTGGACCAGCGAGGGACGCGGGAAGTAGTCACCGAGTGTCCGCCCGTTGACCTCCCACTTGCCGGAGCCAGGCGTCAGGTACACGCGCGCCACGCTCGTCTTGCGACGACCAATGGCCTGCCAACGGAGTTCTTCAGTCGTGCTCATGACTCGGCCTTCGCGGTTGCGATCGTGAACGGCTTGGGCTGCTGCGCCTCATGCGGATGTTCCGCACCACCGTACACCTTGAGCTTGAGGCGCAGCTTCTGCCGCGCAAGGGAGTTCTTCGGCAACATCCCGAACACGGCCTTCTCGATCACCCGATCGGGGTGATCGGCCAGCAGCTTCTCGGCGGGTGTGTGGGACTCATGTCCCATGTAGCCGGTGTGCTTGAAGTAGGTCTTCTGCTTCAGCTTGTTGCCGGTCAGCCGGACCTTCGAGGCATTCAGCACGACGACGAAATCCCCGCCGTCCATGTGCGGCGTGAAGGTCGGCTTGTGCTTGCCGCGAATCAGCTGGGCAACGGCCGTGGCCAAACGGCCAAGCGGGATGTCGGCCGCATCGACCACATGCCACTCGTGGGTGATGTCGGACGGCGTGGCGGTAAACGTCTTCATTCCTGATCTTCCTGCCTCAACTGGCGGCTGAACGTCGATTCGGGCACAGACACGAAAGATATGCGCTGGAAGGGCTTGCCGTCAATGTGCCCCCCCGGAATCGACTCAGCGGATAACCACACCCACCCCGCCCGTCACGGCAGCAGCGAGGGAGAGATCGCTGTGAATGTGCGCGATTCCGCCATGGAGCCTGGCCGCAAGCGTGATCCCCACCCGCCCGCCTGCAGGAAACCAGTCGACTCCCGCACCGCCCTGAGCCCCTGCGCCCCAGCCACGGTCCACGCGGCGAAAATCGAAGACATTCCCCGTGCCATCGCGTCGTACCCCTCGATCGGTGGAGAGCTCCGAGAGGCGGTAGGGACCGGCACCGACCTCAATCCATGGCACCGCGGCGCGGCCAGTCAGCGGTGTCACCCGAAGGGAGAGGGTCGTGGCAAGCAGCGAGTATTGATCTCGGCTCTCGCGGGTCACGGGGATCAGGGTGCAGGGGGCGGAACAGGTGAATTCGAGATGCCGTTCGCCGGGTCGTAGAACAGGTCCACGCTGGTGCCAACGTCGTCGTACTTGCCGGCGTGCCCCCCCAGCACGAGCGAAAAGTGCCGCCCGAGCCGAAGGCCGGCACCAAGTTCGGCCCCGAATCCACCATTGGCCGGGCTGCGCTCGGCCGGGAACAGCGCCAAGCCCCGGACGGCGATGCTCCATGGTGACTGTCCCGAGGCGCCGCCCGGCAGGGCGAGGATGAGCATTGCCAAAAGACTGAACGATGAGCCGCTTCGCACAAACGCCTCCCCAGCGCGGGGCCTCCCGGCGCTGCCAAGGGATTGACCAGGACTGAACTCAACTCCGGTAGAACGTGGAGTGGTGGCGCTATGTTTCAAATCTCGACGTGGGCCAACTCCAAGCCGGATGGGACCCGCGGGTCTGACTGGGCGGCCTCCACCGTGAGGGCGCCCCCCCGGATGCCTCGAGCTCCGGGGGGCATCGGCAGGGTGAGCATGGCGGGCCGCCCCCCCTCGCAGATCACGTCCGCTCCCCACACCATCCCGTCGGCAGTGACAAACCAGAAGACGTAGCGGTGGTCGGGGCCGGGTTCAGGGAGGCCGTGGACGATCACGTTCCAGCGGTGACTCTCCGAGTCGGCGAAGATCGTGATCCCGCCGTCATACCTGCCCTTCGCGAAGGACGCCTGCATGACGGTCGATGCCTGCCGAAGCACCGAGAGGGTATCGGCGAGGGCGTCGGCGTGTGATTCGGCGTGCTCGAGCGCCACCGTGAGGTGGTCGACCTGGCGGTGGGCCGCCCATGCCAGACCGACTGCGAGCACGACGGTGGCCGCGGCGGCGATCGGGGTGATCCATCGCTGCCATGTCGGGACCCGTTGCTCGATCAACTCTCGAATGACGCGACTCGTGAACCCCGGTCGCGGGGGCACCGGGGGCACGGCCATGGCCAACATCGCGAGTTCGTCCTCAATCACGGCGACTTCCGTCCCGCACTCCACGCATCGCGCGAGGTGTTCACGCATGAGTTGTTCGTCTGCCGAATCGAGCGCCCGAGCCACAAAGTCCTCGCGTTGATCCACAAACCAGTCGTGTGCCTTCATCAGACCCACTCCTTCAGGGAGGACAGTGTCCCACGCAACTTGCGCAGCCCGAGCCTGAGTCGCGTCTTGACGGTCCCGAGCGGGATATCGAGCAACTGCGCGATCTCCGAATGCGTGCGACCTTCGAAGTACGCCAATTGGACCACGTGGCGTTGGTCAATTCCGAGTTCGCAGAGGGCGGCGTGCACTTCGCGATGCACATGCCACCCGGGTGTGGCCGCTTCATTGGGTTCCGTCGCCGCGACAACGTGATCGAGTTCCGGTTGCACCCGCTCGAGCAACCGCGAGCGGCGACGCCGGGCGCGGAGTCGATCGATCGCTCGGTTGCGAGTCACTTGCAGGAGCCAGGCGATGATGCCTCGCGACGTCGCGCTCGGTGGCTCAATCTTTTCCCACGCCAGCCGGAAAGTGTCGAGCACGATCTCCTCGGCCTCGTCCTGATCCTGCAGCATGCCGTGGGCAATGCCGAGCAACCACGGTGCGCACGCGTCGATCAGTTCCGCGAGGGCACCTTCGTCGCGCGCGGCGATCCGCCGCCGCAAGTCGTGCTCGCGCGACGTCGCCATGAGTCGTGGGCGCGCACTCGACTCAGGCATCGTCGGACCGCGGCTGCCTCGGGGCGTCATGGGGAAGGAACGCCCAGGGCGGCCGCACGGATCCCTCGCTCAGGCCGAGACGAGCTTCGCCGTCAGGTGCATCGGCACGGCGGAGAGCGCCTGCGACACAATGCAACCCGACTTGGTCGCCTCGGCGAGCATCTGGAACTCCGCCTCGCTCAACCCGGGCACCACGGCAGTGCAATCCAGGTCGATCCGCGTGATGCTGGGGTGGCCATCCGCTTGGCCAAGATGGACAGTCGCCTTGGTCTCGACGGAGGTGGCGATGTGGCCCGCAGTAGCCGTCGCCAGCGCCAGCGCCATCGAATAGCAGCCTGCGTGGGCGGCGCCGAGGAGCTCCTCGGGGTTGGTTCCACCAGCGTCCTCAAACCGGGAGGCGAACGAATACGCTCCCTGGAAGGCTCCGCTGCCGAGGGCGAGTGAGCCCTGCCCAGACTTGAGGTCGCCGGTCCAACGTGCATCGGCATGTCGCTTCATATCGATCTCCTTCTACTTAGGTTGTTCCCGTTGTGGTGGCTCCGGAGCCTAGTGCGCTCAGGCACACGGCGCCACTCATCCCGACTCAAGCGGGGTGGTTCCGGGGGCGATACTCACCGCATGGACCGTCCACTCGGGAGCGTCCAGCCGCCGCGGCCACAGGTATCCATGTCAACACCGACTGGACAGCGCAGGTTCCCCAGGCTGGGGGTAGCTCTCCTCTTCGGGAGTCTGTCCCTCGCGTGCCATGCTGGCGACCCAGAGCCGACCGCCCCATCGATACCGAGCACCACGTCGCTCCAGGTCGAGACCAGTGGGACGATCGACAACCTCGAGACACCGCTCACGCTCACCGGACCGAACGGCTTCATGGCGAGCCGGACGTCCGCCGGTACGTTCGAGGGGCTCGTCGCCGGGCCGTACCACATCCATGCCGCGCCGGCGACACGAGACGGCCATCGTTGGGACCCCTTCCCCACCGATCAGGCCATCACGATCGATCCCGCGGGTGGACCGGTGCAGATCACCGTCGAATACCGACTCGCCACTGGGGCGCTCACGCTTGATGTCACCGGCCTGCCCACCGGGGTCAACGCTGATGTCGGCCTCACCGGTCCCGGTGGGTTCTCGGCTCACTTTCCCGCGTCCACCACGATTCGGGGCCTTGAGCCGGGCTGGTACCGGCTCAGTCTGCATTCGCGGGTGAACGGCACGGCCGTCTACGCGCCCGGTGTGCTCCTCGATTCTGTTTCCGTCAGCGCGTCGACAACTCCGGCACGTCTCACCGCCAACTTTGTGCGTCGCGTCGGATTCATTGCGCTCGAGGTGGCGGGCTTGCCACCAGGTGGAAGCGGTGCGATCCGCATTCTCGGAGTCGGCGGCTACTCGGCGACCGCGACCGCGACCGGCACCGTCGGCCCACTCGATCCCGGTCCCTATTCGATGATTGCCGACAGCGTCGGGGTTGCCGGAACCGGCTATGCGGTGTCCAGCCAACTCGCGACCGTGATCGTCGATTCGGGGAGCATTTCGGCGCGGATTGTCTACGCGGCCGTCACCGGTTCGCTCAGCCTCGATGTCGACGGCCTTCCGACCGGGACGAACGCCGACATCACCCTCGACGGGCCGACCGGGTTCCATGCAACCGCGACGGGGCGTACGACGTGGACAGGACTCCAGGCCGGCAGCTATCGGATCACGGCCGGGCCAACTAGCGAAGGAGCCACGACCTACCTACCGGCGCCGGGGGTCCAGGATCTCATGGTGACCGTCGGCACGACACCGACGGCGGCCCATGTCGCCTACGCGGTGGGCGCTGGTGCACTCACCATCAGCATCGGTGGCCTTCCCGGTGGCCTCGATGCCGCGGTCTCGGTGAGTGGACCCGGCGGTTATTCGTCCACGGTCCTGAGCACGCGCACGCTCGCCAACCTCACCCCAGGCAGCTATCTCGTCACGGCGGCGCCGGTCACGCAGGGCAGTTCGACCTGGCAGCCCTCACCGGTGTCCCAATCCGTCACGGTCGCGGTCGGAACCACCGCAGCGGCAGCCGTCAACTACCAACGCACGACCGGCTCACTCGCAATTGTCATCTCCGGCTTGCCGCTTGGTGCCGACGCCGATGTGGCCGTCTCCGGACCCGGCGGCTTCACGGCGAGTGCCGTGGCCACGAGCACACTCACCGGGCTGACGCCCGGAAGCTACCAAATCACGGCAGGCGCCATCCTGCAGGCAGGGACAACCTGGGTGGCCACACCGGCGTCCGCGACCGTGCTTGTCACGGCCGGCGTCACGGCGACCCATGCCATCACGTACACCGCTTCGGGGGGGGGCGGCAGCACCCTCAACCTCCGCATCTCCGCGATGTACCTGACTCAGGCCGCGCAGCGGCTCGACGGCAGCGTGCCCCTGGTGGCCGGACGCAATGCGGTACTCCGGGTGTTCGCCATCGCCAGCGAAGCCAACAGCGCGACGCCGGACGTGCGGGTTCGACTCTACCACGGCGCGGTTCTGCGCCAGACCTACACGCTCACCGCGCCCAGTGGATCGGTACCGCTCGCCGTCGACGAGAGCTCGCTGACACGCTCCTGGAACCTGACGCTCACCCCGGCCGACGTGGTACCGGGCATGAAGCTGCTCGCCGACGTCGATCCCGCGGGCGGCATCCCGGAATCCGACGAGTCCGACAATCAGTTCCCCGCATCGGGTGCTCCGGCGCTGATCGACGTGCGGTCGCCGGGAGCGTTCGTGCTGCGCTTCGTGCCGGTCCAGCAACAGGTCAATGGCCTGACCGGCGATGTCAGCGCGGGCAACACGGCGCAGTTCGTGTCCGAAGCCCTCAAGCTGCTCCCGATTGCCGGTGTGAGCAGTACGATCCGCACACCGTATGTCACGACGGCGCCGGAACTCCAGAGTGGCAACGGCAACGGCGCGTGGGGCACCATCCTGAGTGAATTGCTGGCCTTGCGCGCCGCAGACGGACAGAGCGGCTACTACTACGGCGTCGTCAAGACGACCTACGGCAGCGGGGTCGCGGGCATCGGCTATGTCGGCGGCAGCGCGCGCACGGCGCTCGGCTGGGACCGGCTGCCAAGCGGGTCGGGCGTGATGGCGCACGAGGTCGGCCACAATCTGGGTCGCAGCCATGTTGATTGCGGGGGTCCTGCGAATCCCGATCCGAACTACCCGCACGCTGGGGGGGGGATCGGCATCTGGGGGCTCGATGTCGGGGCGATGGCACTCAAGAGTCCCGCGTCGTACAAGGACCTGATGAGCTACTGCAACCCGGAGTGGGTGAGCGACTACACCTGGGAAGCCATGCTCGCCTATCGACTCGCCGGGGCCAATCGACTGATTGGCGAGTCGAGCCCGTCACGAGGATTGCTGGTCTGGGGACGGATCACGGCGGCCGGGCCGGTCCTGGAGCCGGCGTTCATCATCGACGCCCCGCCCACCCCGATCCGGAGCGGACCCAACCAGATCGAACTCCGCGACGCTGCCGGCGTGCCGATCCTGTCGAGGTCCTTCGCGGCCGAGTCGCACGCCGACCTCCCGACCGGCGCCGAGGAAGCGTTCGCTTTCGTCATCCCATTGACGGGGAACCTCGAGATGCGCCTGGCGTCGGTAGTGCTCCGAGTCGGGGCGCAGTCGGTGCGGATCGGCATGCCGACCCGTCCCACGGAGGCCGCGAATCCGACCGCACGCGCCACTGGCACTGCATCGGTGCTGGAGTGGAACGCTCGGGATTACTCGATGGTGCTCGTGCGGGATGCCGTAACCGGCACGATCCTCTCGTTCGCGCGCGGCGGGCGCGTGACGGTGCCGGTCAGGGCCAATCGCCTACGCCTGACGTTCACGAATGGCATCCGGACCACCGAGGAGTCACCCCGACTCCGCTAGCGGCTTCCCGTCACTCCGGTTGTGCGAGCTGGACCAGCACCTGCCCCTTCTTGATCGCTTCGCCGGGCAGGCCATGCAGCACCGTGACCCGCCCCGCGATCGGTGCGCGCAGTTCATTCTCCATCTTCATCGCCTCGAGCACCACGAGACCCTGACCCTCCGCCACATCGTCACCGACCTCGACCAGCCGCTTGACGAGGAGTCCTGGCATGGGCGCCTTGATGGAGGCCGTGCCGCTGGCCGCCGCCGACGCGCCCGACAAGGAACGAATGTGCCTGGTCCGCGCATCCAGGATGCCCACCTCGTGCACGGTGCCATCGAGCACCAGCGCCCAACCGTCTTCGATGCGTTGATCGACGGCGAACGTGCGGTGGGTGGTGCCCATCGCGATGCGGTACTCCGGTGAATCACCGAGCCGATCGAGCTGCGCCTCGATCACGGTCCCGTCGAGCCGGACGGACTGGCCGTCGATGTCGACCACAAACTCGCGATCACCCACGGTCACGACATATTTCACGCTGCCTCCAGCGTGGCGACGCATTCGACGTGCGCGGTCTGCGGGAACTGATCCCAGGCACTCACATCGGCCAGCCGGTAGCGCGCCGAGAGCCGGACGACGTCGCGCGCCAACGTGGCGGGATCACATGAGACATACACGATCCGCCGCGCCGTGCAGTCGAGCAGTTTGGTGGTCACACGCTCCTCCATGCCGGCTCGCGGCGGGTTGGTGAGCACCAGCTCGGGCGGCGTCAGTGCGGCCAGGCAATCCGCCACATCGCCGGTCCGGCGGACCGGGCCCGCTGGCCCGCGTGCCTCGGCCAGTGCCACGGCGCGCACGTCCCATTCGACACTTGAGACCTGGGCACCGAGGGCATGGAGTCGGACGGTGGACTCCCCAATCCCTGCATACAGATCCCACACCTGGTGACCCGCGACGGCGCCGAGGGCCTGGATCGCGTGTTCCCGGACCGCCGCGGCGACGCCCGGGTTGACCTGTCGGAACACGGTGGCGGGGAATGGATCACCTCCCCCGGACATGACGCGAGCCGCGCCACCGGTCGGATGCCACCAGAGGCGGGTGCCGTCGGGGAGCCGCGCCAGCAGGGCACCCGCCGTGGTCCAGCCCTCCCGGCCCGCCGTCCGCACGACCAGATGCAGCCCACCGCCATCGTCTTCCCGGAGCACCACCTGCTCGGCGTCGCTCGGGAGGGCCGTTCGCGCTGAGCGCAGTGCACGCAGAAGGCCTCGCAGCGCGTCGGTTGCCAAGAGGCAATCCCGCACATCCACAAGCTGGTCTGGAGCCCCGAGACGATGATAGCCGATCAACCCACCACGGATCGTGAGCGTGATCGAGGTGCGGTAGCCGAACGGTGGGCCCTCGCCATGCATGGGTGGATCGGCGACATCGACCCGCGCGAGGCGACGCATGGCATCGCCCACGATCTGTCGACGCACGTCGCGTCCCGCCGCGTCGTCAAGGTGCTGGAGCTGGCATGCCCCGCAACGGTCGACGAGGTAGTGCGGACACGGTGGTGTCGTCCGCCCGGGACCCGGGACCACGATCTCGGCGATTTCGGCGCGGGCGAACCGCTTGCGGCGATCGATGGCGCGGAGGCGCACCTGGTCCCCGGGGGCGGTGCGCGGCACGAAGACGGTGCGGCCATCGGCGAGGGTCCCGACCCCATCTCCCCCCCCTGCGATGCTCCGGATGACCACGACCTCGCCCACCGTCATCCGAGTGCGGCGGCGCGACCGGCCGCCCGCCAGGACGATCCGATCGCCGCGGACGACGGGGCCGGACCGGCACGGCGGGCACGACGATCGTGCTCGAGGAGCGCGGTGGCCACGGCGAGGGTGACGCGATCCGATTCGGATGCCTCAGGACGCAGCAGTTCGGGATGACGGTCGAGGAACTGGATGTCGATCGCTCCGCTCCGGAATGCCGGGTGGGCGAGGAGGCTCCGGTGGAACCCCGCGTTCGTGGCGACCCCGACCACGCACAGCTCGGTCAATGCACGCTGCATCGCCTCGATCGCGCCAAGCCGATCGGGGGCATGGACGATCAACTTGGCCAGAAGCGAGTCGTAGTAGAGCGTCACCTCGCTGCCGGCCTCGACCCCACTGTCCCACCGCACGTGGGGACCCGAGGGCGCACGCATCCAGCGAATCTTCCCACTGCTGGGGAGCATCCCGCTGCCGGGATCCTCGGAGGTGATCCGACACTCGATGGCCCAGCCCCGCGGCGCTCGCGGTGTCGCGCCAATCGACATGCGCCCCCCCCCGGCGATCCGGAGTTGTTCCTGGACCAGGTCCACGCCATACACCAGCTCGGTCACGGGATGTTCGACCTGGATCCTGGTGTTCATCTCCAGGAAGTAGAAGGCCCCGTCGTCGGCGAGGAGGAATTCGCACGTGCCCGCACCGCGGTAGCCCACCGCCCGAGCCGCGGCGACCGCTGCCGCCCCCATGGCCTCGCGCAGCGACTCGTTGACCGCGACGGAGGGCGCCTCCTCGACCAGCTTCTGGTGGCGACGCTGGATCGAGCATTCGCGTTCGCCAAGGTGGAGCGTCTGATGGGCATCCGCGAGCACCTGGATCTCGACATGGCGTGGCCGCGCAATGAACTTCTCGAGGTAGACCGCCCCATCGCCGAACGCCTTGGTCGCCTCGCTCGCGGCGCTCTCGAGCGCGCCAGGCAGCGCCTCCGGCACCTCGACCACGCGCATCCCCTTCCCCCCCCCACCGGCAGCGGCCTTGACGAGCACCGGATAGCCGATCCCGGCCGCGATGGTCAGCGCCTCCTCGGGGTCGGTGATCGGCGTGACGGTGCCGGGGACGATCGGCACCCCCGCGGCCTGCATCAGCCGCCGCGCGGAGGTCTTGTCGCCCATCGCCTCGATCGCCGCAGACGGGGGGCCCACCCAAGCCAGCCCGGCGTCCTCGACGGCCCGCGCGAACACCGCGCGTTCGGAGAGAAAGCCGTAGCCGGGATGCACCGCATCTGCCCCACTCCGGGCGGCGGCCTCGAGGAGAAGGTCGGCTCGGAGGTAACTCTCACTGGCCGGCGCCGGACCAAGCAGGATGGCCTGATCGGCAGCGCGCACGAACAGCGCATGGGAATCGGCCTCGGAGTGGACGGCAACGGCCTTGATACCGAGCTCATGGCATGCCCGAATGACCCGAAGCGCGATTTCACCTCGGTTGGCGACCAGCACCCGCCTGAGGGTCACCTGGGGCAGGACGACAGTGCGGGGATTGGTGGGGCGAGGTCACCGGGCAGGAACAGGGTCCGGCACAGTCCACGATTGCGGCGCGCGGCGAGGTCGTACACATCCCGTGCGGCCTCGCTCCAGACCGATCCGGCGAGCCCGGTCAATGCCAACTGGTGGACCGAGAGCTCGACGTCGGCACCCGCCACCCCGGGTGGTCCCGCGGCAAGCACAAGCCGGACCGGGCGCCAGTCGAGGGCAGGCACGGTGAGAGAATCGACGGTTGGCGAGAGGCAGAGTGCTCGGCGTTCAGCGACGCGCATCAGGGCAGTTGGCAGGTCGTCGTCGATCGGGACGCCGAGCGTCTCGGCCATCCGGATGCGGTAGCGCGGATCCCAATTGTAGAGGTCGGTGCGCAGGAGAACCAGATCACGGCGCGAGGCGGGATCGAGGAGCCAGCGTCCCCACGCGGCGGCCGTCTCGACCAGCGACCCCGTCACCAGCACCCCACCCACCGGGCACGAAGAGATCAGGTTCTCGCCCAACTCGGCCAGCACTGGCGGGAGCGGCATCTCCTCGGGCGAGATGGGGAGTGCGATCGCCTGATCCCAGCCCTCGGTTTCGACGCGATACGTGGCGCGCTCGACGCCGACCAGCACCCGATAGACGCTGCCACTGTCCGCAAGCAGTCGCTGAGACTCCTCGAAGGCGGTGCCGGCGAAATCGAGCAGCATGCCGCCGTCGATCCCCTCGGGATGGCCATCTCGGTGCCACCGACGAGCATCATCAAGATGAATCCGACCAAGGTAGTGCCAGGCCCGACCGTCGGTCGGGTGTTCCGAGAGCCAGACTCCGAGCAGGTCAGCGGCTTCCTTGCGGCGGCCATCGCGCAAGAGGGCCTCACCGAGCGACATGATCGAGGTGCCAGGCGAGATCGGACTGACGACCGGTACGTGTTGGGCCCGGAGGGGCACGGCGATCCCGAGCAATCCAAGGAGGAGGACTGCGGTGTAACGGCCGCGGGAAGCAATCATCGGATCGGCCTCGCCGTTATCGGTCGGGCGATGGAGTCGCATACCCGGAAAGGTAACCAGCGGACCGGCTGGCCGCACCACCCGGCACTGGTCTGCCGCCTGACTCAAAGCGGGATGCAGCCATGTTTCTTCGCTGGATTGCGGTCGCGCTTGCCCCGCAGTGTGACGAGGGCGTCGATCAGGCGTGGCCGTGTCTCCCGAGGATCAATGACATCATCCACGTACCCGCGGGCCGCCGCGAGGTAGGGGTTGGCGAAGGCATCGGTGTATTCGGCCGTCCGGCGGGCCAACTCGGCGGCCGGGTCGGCAGCGGCTGCAATCTCCTTGCGGTAGAGGATCTCGACCGCTCCCTTGGGTCCCATCACCGCGATTTCGGCCGTGGGCCACGCCAAGTTCAGGTCACCCCGGATGTGCTTCGAACTCATCACATCGTAGGCACCGCCGTAGGCCTTCCGGGTGATCACCGTCAGCTTCGGCACGGTGGCCTCGCAGTACGCGTAGAGCAACTTGGCGCCGTGGCGGATGATCCCGCCGTGCTCCTGTGCCACCCCCGGCAAAAATCCCGGAACATCCTCGAAGGTGATGATCGGGATATTGAACGCATCACAGAACCGGATGAAGCGCGCGGCCTTGACCGAGGCGTCGATGTCAAGCACGCCCGCGAGCACCGCGGGTTGATTGGCGACGAGCCCGACACTCTGCCCACCGAGCCGAGCGAAGCCGGTGAGGATGTTCCCGGCGAAAGCGGCCATCACCTCGAAGAACTCGCCATGGTCGACCACGGCTCCCAGCACCTGGTGCATGTCATACGGCGTGCTCGGTGACGCTGGTAACACGTGGAGCAACGACTCCTCGCCACGATCGGCAGGGTCATCCAGTGCGGCAACGGGCGCGTCGTCGACGTTGTTGGACGGCAGGAAGCCGAGCAACGTCCGAATCGCCAGCAGCGATTCGGCTTCACTCGCGTGGACAAAGTGGGCCACGCCACTGGTTTCGGCGTGGACATCGGCGCCGCCCAGATCGTCGAAGCTCACATCTTCGTGCGTCACGGTCTTCACGACACTCGGTCCGGTCACGAACATGTGACTTGTGCCGCGGACCATGAACACAAAGTCCGTGATCGCCGGACTATAGACCGCACCACCGGCACACGGTCCGAGGATTGCGGAGATCTGCGGGACGACGCCGCTCGCCAGGGTGTTCCGGAGGAAAATGTCGGCGTAGCCGCCGAGCGAGGCGACGCCCTCCTGAATGCGGGCACCACCGGAATCGTTGAGGCCAATGATGGGGGCCCCATTCCGGACGGCGAGGTCCATCACCTTGCAGATCTTGGCGGCATGCGTCTCCGAAAGCGACCCGCCGAACACCGTGAAATCCTGGGAGAACACATAGACCTGCCGTCCATCGATGCGTCCCCACCCGGTCACCACGCCGTCGCCGAGCGGGCGATCATCCTCGATGCCAAACCCCATCGCCCGATGCGTGACGAATCGATCGAGCTCGACAAAGCTCCCCTCATCCAGCAACAGGTCGAGCCGCTCGCGAGCCGTGAGCTTGCCCTTGGCGTGTTGTTGGCTGACGCGTCGCTCCCCACCGCCCAGTTCGGCCAGTGCCTGTCGCTGTCGGAGCTCGTCGAGCGCCTGATGCATGTCGGTCATGGCAGCAAAGGTAGTCAGGACCGCGGGTGCCCGGGATGGTGGTGCACGGACCAGAACGCAAACGGGCCGACCCACAAGAGGGTCGGCCCGTTCGGTTGGTCGGTCGTCCTCGACTCAGACCTTGTCAACATCCTCCGCGTCAGCGGACTCGGCGTCCACCGCCTCAGGTTCCGCCGGTGCTGCCGGTTCGGTCGGGACAGCCGACTCGATTGACTCGGCCTCCTTCTCGCTCACCAGGCCCTCATAGGCCGCATGCAGGCCCTCGATATCGTCGTCATCCTCATCGGAATCATCGACCGGAATCTCCGCACGCGGCCGCGGCTCCTTCGGGATGCCATCCGCCGGGTACTCGATGATCGCCACAACCACCCGGTGATGGATCGGATCGACCTCGAGGATCTTGGCGATGACCTCCTGGCCATCGACCACCGCATCCTCGGGGTTCTCATCGGCGCCGAGACCCATCTGGGACACCGGCGCGAAGCCCTCGATATCGTTGCCGAGATCGAGCACCATGCCCTTGTCGACCGGACGGAGCACCGTCGCGCGCAGCTCATGCCCGACCGGCAGCTTCTCGCCGATCGTGAGCCACGGGTCGTCGGTCGCCTGCTTGAGGCCGAGTGAGATGCGCTTGTTGTCCGCGTCGATGTTGAGGATGATCACCTCAACCGAGTCACCCTTCTTGACGACTTCCGACGGATGCTGCACGCGCTTGGTCCAACTCATGTCGGAGATGTGGATCAGGCCGTCGATGCCCGGCTCCAGCTCGACGAAGGCACCGAAGGAAGTCAGGTTCCGTACCTTGCCACCGATGCGCGTACCGACCGGGTACTTGACGGGCAGCACCATCCACGGATCCTGCTCGGTCTGCTTCATGCCCAGGGAGATCTTTTCGTCGCCCTCGTCGACCTTGAGCACCACGGCCTCGATGGTCTCGCCGATCGAGACGATCTTCGACGGATGACGGACATTGCGTGTCCAGCTCATCTCGGAGATATGGACCAGACCCTCGATACCGGGCTCGAGCTCGACGAATGCACCGTAGTTGGTGATCGAGACAACCTTGCCCTGCACCCGCGAACCGACCGGGTACTTCTCGGCCACGTTCTGCCACGGGTAGCTCTGGAGCTGCTTCATCCCGAGGGAGATCCGCTCACGCTGCCAATCGATGTCGAGGATCTTGACCTCGACGTCCTTGCCAATGGTGACCAGCTCCGACGGATGCGACACGCGACCGTACGACATGTCGGTGATGTGCAGCAGGCCGTCGACGCCCCCGAGGTCGATGAATGCACCGAAGTCGGTGATGTTCTTGACCACACCCTTCCGGACCTGACCGACTTCGAGCTCCTTCATCAGCTTCTCACGCTTGCCGGCCCGCTCGGTCTCGAGGATGACCCGACGTGACACCACGATGTTGCGGCGCCGCTTGTTGAGCTTGATGATCTTGAACTCGTAGGTCGCACCCAGCAGCTCATCGATGTTCGGAACCCGGCGGAGCGCGATCTGCGATCCGGGAAGGAAGGCGTCGACGCCCATCAGGTTCACCACCACACCACCCTTGATCTTCTTCATCAGGGTGCCCTCGACCGGCTGGTCACTCTCATGGGCCTGGCGGATCTTCTCCCAGACGCGCATGAAGTCGGCCTTCTTCTTCGACAGGACGACCGCGCCCTCCTGGTCCTCGAGGTGCTCGAGGAAGACCTCGACCTCGTCGCCGACCTGGAGGTTCTCGGGATCCTTGAACTCGTCGAGCGGGACAGACCCTTCCGACTTGAAACCGACGTCCAGGATGACCGCGTTCTCGGTGACGCGAAGCACCTTCGCCTTGACGATCTCGCCCTCGGCGATCTGGGACATCGTCCCTTCGTAGAGCTCCAGCATCGCCTCGTACTCGTCGTCCGAATAGACGTCGTCATAGAGGTCGGGCCGGACCCGAAGGCCGGTGGTCGTGGCGAAGGGCATGCCGGGAACGTCAGCCATCGCAAAGGCGGCCACGGGTGCCTCGACCACATCGGCGGCGCCGGTGATGCCGGGTTCGCTGGTCGAGAGATCGGGCGCGGTGACCGAGAGATCGGGAGTCGTGGTGTCGGTGTCAGACATGAGTGTGGGGATCCTGCGGAACGGGTCGCCGCGTCTCGGGGGAAGCGCGCGGATTGAGGGGAGTCCTCGGGCGTCCAGCCTTGTGCGGGACAGCCATCAAGGATAGCCCCATTTCAGGAGGCCGACAACCCCAATTCGGTGGCCCACTCCACAATCCGGTCGACCTGCTGGTCGAGGGTCAGGAGCGTGGTGTCCAACCGGCGTGCGTCCTCGGCCGCCCGGAGCGGCGCCACGGCGCGATCGGCGTCGAGACGGTCCCGGTGGCCGAGCCGCGAGGCCTCGCGGGCGATCTCCTCGGTCGGTACACCGCCCCCCGATTGGCGGAGGCGTCGAACGGCTCGTGCTTCGGGGGTGGCGGTCAGGAACACCTTCAGGGCGGCGTCGGGGAAGACCACGGTCCCGATATCGCGACCGTCCATCACCGCGCCGCCCCACTCGTCCACGGCGGCGCGGAGGCGGCGATTCACCCAGTCTCGAACCAACGGCATGGCCGAGACTTCGGAGACCCGCTCCGTGATGTCGGGCGTGCGAATATGGGCTTCCATCGAAACGCCGTCGAGATGGACCGTGGCCGACGAACCATCCCGAAGGAGACGGGGCATCGCGACCTCAAGCGCCTGCACGACGTCGTCTTGCGCGATTCGATTGCCCCGGAGGGCAAGCCAAGTGGCCGTCCGGTAGAGCGCCCCGCTGTCGATGTGCACGAGCCCGAGCCGCTGGGCCACCCGATTGGCGGTTGAGGACTTCCCGGAAGCAGCGGGGCCATCGATCGCCACGACGGGAAGCGTGGGCCGGTCGGTCATTGTCGCCTCCGCAGGATCTCGAGCTGGTCGGCGAACCCAGGGAACGAGACGGCCGCTGCTGCAGGGTCATCCACCTGAATCGAGCAACCCCGGCTCAGGCCAAGCATCTGAAACGCCATGGCGATACGGTGGTCGTGTGCCGTCACGACTCGGCCGGCGAGGGGCCGGGTCGACCCGCGGATCACGAGGTCGTCGCCCTCGACATGTGCGTTGCCGCCGATCGCCGTGAGGTTCTCTGCCAGGAGGGTCAGGCGATCACTCTCCTTGACGCGCAACTCGGCCACACCTTCGAATCGTGTGATCCCTTCGGCGCGTGCCGCAAGGCAGGCGAGCACAGGAATCTCGTCGATCAGGGCGGGCACTTCGGCGGCTGGGACTGTCGTCCCAGCGAGCGGTGATGCGCCGACCGTCATGGTCCCGACGGGTTCGCCTCCGATGTCGCGCGAATCGTCGATCGTGACTCGGGCTCCCATGCGGCGCAGGACCTCCAGGAACCCAATGCGGCCGGGATTGCAGCCGACGCCGCCGACCGAGAGCATGGGGAGGCCAGCGAGCAGGCCGCCCGCAAGGAGGAACGCGGCCGAGGACGGATCCCCGGGGACCTCAAACGCCGTGGGCTGCAGTCGGCCGGTGGGTTCGAACTGCAGTCGACCCGCGTGGTGACCGATCACGTATCCGAATCGCCGCAACATGCGCTCGGTGTGGTCCCGCGACGGCGCGGGCTCCTCGAGTTCCAGTGGGACGTGCGCGACTGCCGCCGCCAGCAACAGTGCAGATTTGATCTGGGCCGAGGCCACCGGCAGCGTCCAGCGAGACGCCACCAGGTCCCCCCCCTCGATGGTCACGGGCAGGCGTTCCCCTGCCCCGTGCACGTGTGCACCCATGGCGATCAACGGTTCCGTGATCCGCCGCATCGGCCGGCCTCGAAGTGAGGCGTCGCCGGTGAGCGTGCTTCGGAAGTGATGCGCCGCGAGGAGGCCAAGCATCAGGCGGGCCGTGGTCCCGGAATTGCCACAATCCAAGATCCGATTCGCGGTGCGGAACCGTTGCCGACCGTCGACGGTGATCAGGGTCCCGGCTCGAAGCGACGAGATCCGGGTCCCCAGGCCGCGGAGTACCCTGGCCGTTGATCGTGCATCGAGTGAGGTCAGCGCGCCGCGCACGACGGACCGGCCCGGGGCGAGCGAGGCCAGCATGAGGGCCCGATGGGTGATCGACTTGTCGCCGGGCACCCGCAGGACATCATCGGATTGCTGAAACCGCTTCGACACCTGATTCCTTGGCTTGGGGGACAGTGTGCGATGATCGCCCGGAATCGTATCTTTAGGGCGCAGACACGACAACCGTGAGTCGTTCGGCGGAATGCCCACTCGGATCGGGGAAAATGATGGCGGCAGCAACATCCAAGGAGTTCCTTGACACGTGGCTGGGTCGCTATCTCGTCGAGGGAGGCCTGCTCGAACCGTCGGATCTCGAGGCGCTGAGGCCGGGGGGCCACGACCGCCTCTGGGAAGCGGCGGTGGACGCTGGTCGAACCACGGACGATGCGATCGTGGCGCTTCTTGCCACGCGGTTCCGCGTGGCGGCGGCAGACCTGCGTTCGGCCGACGGGCGCGTGAGCAGCCTGATCCCGGCCGCCGTGGCGCGGAAGCACACGATCCTGCCCCTCTCGGCGACCGACCGATCGATCGACATTGCCACGGCGGACCCGCGTGATCTCGCCGTCGAGCAGGAGCTCGAGTGGGTCACTGGTCGCTCGATCCAGTTTCGGGTGGCAGCGCCGAGTGCCATCCTGGCGCGCCTCGATGAGATCTACCAGCCGGAGAATGTGATCAATCGGCTGTTGCGCGGTCTCGCCTCCGCACCGAAAATCGAGATCACCGGACAGCAGGAGCAGGTCGCCGATCGCACGCCGGCGCTTGAGGCACCGATGAGCCGATTGGTCGATGCGATCATCAGCGATGCCGTCTTCGCTGGTGCGAGCGATATCCATTCGGAGGTCGAGGGTCAGGATGTCGTGATCCGGTATCGTATCGACGGGATCCTGCGCGAGATCATGCGGCTCCCCGAGACGGCCGGTTCCGCGTTCGTGAGACGAGTCAAGATTGTCTCGGGATTGGATGTCACCAACTCGATGACCCCGCAGGATGGACGCTCCACGGCACGCGTCGGTGCCGAATCGGTCGATCTCCGCGTGGCCACCGCACCGGTCGCCCGCCGCGGCGAAAAGTTGGTCATCCGAATCCTGAGCAAGCAGAACCTGAAGGGCTCCATTCCGGACCTCGCGCTGGCGGCCAATGAAGAGGCCGTGCTGCGCCGCATGATCGGTCATCGCGAGGGGATGGTGCTGGTGACCGGACCGACCGGTTCCGGAAAGACCACCACCTTGTACGCCGTCCTCAATCACTTGCGCACCGGCAAGGTGAACATCGTGACCGTCGAGGACCCGGTCGAGTACGATGTCGACGGGATCTCGCAGATGCAGGTCAACGAGGCACAGGGATTCACCTTCGCGACGGCGCTCAGGTCGGTGCTCCGTCAGGATCCGGACATCGTGCTGGTCGGCGAGATTCGTGATCTCGAGACCGCCACGGTCGCCATGCAAGCCGGCTTGACTGGCCACCTCGTCTTCAGCACGCTGCACACCAACGACGCCGCATCGGCCATCGTCCGGCTGCGGGACATGGAGGTCGAGGCCTTCAAGATCGGCTCCACCCTGCGAGGCGTGGTGGCGCAGCGACTGGTGCGAAGGCTCTGCGAGGCGTGTGCGACTCCTCGGCCGATCGACACCCTCCCTCCCGAGATGCGGCCCGCTGGTGCGGACGCCACGCGCGCGACCCCGCGCCAACCCCTTGGCTGCAAGCTATGCGGCGGCTCGGGATACAAAGGGCGCGCCGCGGTGATGGAGTTCCTGCCGATCGAAGGCGACGTTCCCCGATTGATCGAGATCGGTGCGCCGCTGGCAGACCTGCTCCGGGCGGCACGTCCGCACGGCATGCAGTCGCTCTGGGAAGGCGGCCTTGCCCGCGTCTGGAGTGGCGTCACCTCGGCTGAAGAGCTGACCCGCGTGCTCGGCGACAGACCGGAGGACGAGTATCACACGTCGGCGACCGAGGCCGTGGCCGGCACGCTCGAACCGGAAGGTGAGACACTGGCCGCCAAGGCGATCCCGAGTCCCGCCAAGCGGCCGGCCAAGGCCACCGCGCCAAAGGCTACAAAGAAGACGACGAAGAAGTCCGCAACGAAGGGGACGAAGAAGGCGGTTGCCGCACCCACAACGTCTGAGGAGCGAACCGCCGAAGCCACGACCATCCTGATCGCTGACGACGACGCCTCGATGCGGCGGCTCCTCAGCACTGTGCTCGGACGCGAAGGATTCCAGATCCGCGAGGCGGTCGATGGGCTCGAGGCCCTCGAGGCCGTGGAGTCGGGGTTGGTTGATCTAGTGGTCCTGGACCACGACATGCCGAACCTGACCGGTCTCGGCGTGCTCGAGGAGTTGCGCGCCCGCATCAAGACAGCTGCGCTTCCAGTTATCATGCTGACTGCGCGAACCGATGATACCGAACTCGAGGCGTTGGAACTCGGCGCCCAGGACTTTCTCACCAAGCCGGTGCAACCCCGCTCGCTCGTCGCCCGAGTGAAGGCGGTGCTCCGGCGAAGCCAATCGAGCTGACATGGCCGCGATCCTGATCGTCGAGGACAGCCCCGACAACATGAAGTTGTTTCGCACCCTGCTGGAGCTGAAGGGTCACGTTGTGACCGGGCTGCCGGGAGGAGACGAACTCTTCCCTACCCTCGAGGCGACGCCACCCGAGCTCGTGCTGATGGATATCCAGATGCCCGGCAAGGACGGCTTCACGCTACTTGAAGAGATCCGTCAATCGGCCCAGCACACGCTCCCGGTCGTGGCACTCACCGCGCATGCCATGTCGGGCGATCGCGATCGGGCACTCGCTGCCGGGTTCGACGGATACATCACCAAGCCGATCGACATCCGCCGCTTCCCTGAACAGGTCGCCGCGGCGCTCGCGGGCGACTTCCCGCGTGATGAGTGATTGACCCATTGGGCCCCTGGACTGACCGAGGGATTGCGGATGCTCGGGGCGGGACTCGAACCCGCATGGGGTCGCCCCCCGGGGTTTTTAAGACCCCTGCGTCTGCCATTTCGCCACCCGAGCGTCGACCCGGCATTCTTGAGCCAACCCGGAAAATGTCGGTATCCGGACACAACAGCAACCAGGATGGAGCGCCGCCCGCGTGGACGAAGCCGAACGCAATCAGCGCATGGAGAGCGCGGTCCGCGACGCGGTCGCGAACCAGGCCGATCAGGACCGCACGGAGCACGAGCGGGCAATGGTGCCGCTGAAGCGGCGGCAACGGAGGCTTTGGGCCCTACTCCTGTTGAGTTGGGTGGCCATCATATGGATCTGGTCGACGAAGCCGGCGTTCATTTTCGGGGTTGAGGGTGGTGGCGCCTCACCGGTGCGCCGGGAGGCATCACTTCGATTCGGCATGGTGCTCGAGCAGAGTCGGGCACGCGAGTATCACGACCAGACTGGCCAGTGGCCAAGCTCCCTGGTCGAGCTGGGTGGAGAGGGGGAGAATGGCGTGACTGGGGCGCCAGCGGGCAGCGGCTTCCTGATCAAGGGGAGCTCGGGGGACCTGCAGCTGGAGCTCACCGATCGGATGGCGGCCGACTCGTTTCTCGGCCGGAGTCTGCAGATCCTGAGGACCGACCCCTAACGACGCCTACCAGCAGGCCGCGACGCCCGGGTCGGTCACGGCCACGTTCGGGGCGAACGCCACGTTGCCCTGGAAGATCCCGCACCGGTCGAACGCCGGATTCCTGACGCCGGTGTGTCGTACGATGGCGTTCCACCCCACGCCACGCTTCTTGTTGCTCTTGTACGTCACCCCAACGACCACCACCCCGGGGCTGGTACCCCAAGTCGTGCTGCCACTGCCGCCCGTTCCGGGGACTTCGGCACCGGCCGTGACGCTGCCCGCATAGTCGTTATTGGAGACGTAGAAGCCTTCCTGCGAGGCGACAAGGTTGCGGAGATCCGACTTCATCGTGGTGACCAGCGCCCGTTCCTTGAGATAGCTGTATTTCGGAATGGCGATCGACGCCAGCACGCCAATGATCGATACGACGACCATCAACTCGATAAGGGTGAATCCGCGCCGATTCTTAACCATCATTGCCTCCAGGACACATAGGGGTCTACCCTCCACCCTAACAGGAACCGTGCCACAATCGGTACCGGCGGCACTACTTTTCGGCCCATGCGGCTTTCCCTCCCTCTGGCCACCATTCTGGCGCTTCCGCTGCCCCTGCTGGGCCAGCTCCCGTTCCTTGATGTCCCGACCGGCACCCTTCGGATCGGCCTCGGCGGCGACTTTGCTCCGGCATTTCGCGAGTATGCCGATGGGGCCCCACGCGAATTAGGTGCCCCCGTCTCGTTCGGCCAGGATCCGGCCCTGCTCCGTGACATGACGACCCGACTCGCCGTCCTGCTCGGCCGGGCAGTGGATCCTGGTCACCTCGGCACGCTCGCGACCGATCTCGAGTTCCAACGCGGCACGGGGACCATCGACCTGGCGGTTGGCGTCACACCACGCATCACGATCGGCCTCGAGCTCCCCATCGTGTCGATCAGGACGCAGGCGCGACTTACCCTCAATGCGACGGGTTCCACGGTTGGCATCAACCCGGCGATCGGCGGCAGCACGAGCTCGGGCATGTTCGTCGATCAGTTCGCAGCAGCCCTTGCCCAGCTCGACGAACGCATCGCATCCGGCGCGTTCGACGCGGACCCCGCACTCAAGGCGGCAGCGACGGCGCTCTCGCAGGATGGCCCGGTGCTTCAGGCACAGCTCGCGGCGCTCGTCAGCGACCCTGCCACCGCGTCGGCGGTCCTGCCACTCACGAGTTCTCCGGATGGCATCGCGCTCCAGGCACTCTCCAATGATGTCCGTGATGACCTGCGAGATCGGTTCGGCATCACGGGTTTCACCGCATCACTTGCGCTCCCCTCCACCGCCCTGACCGATGCGGACCTGAGCGCGCTGCTCGGATCCTCCGCGGGATACGACCTCGCCCCCACCACCGATCCTCCGCTGGTGGCCCTCGGCGATGTGCGGGTTGGTGCCACGGTCCGCGTGATCGACACGCCAGGCTTCCGCGTCTGGGCCCAGGCCGGCGTACGGCTCCCAACCGCGACGGCGCCTCGGGTGCGCTACCTCCGCGACCAGGGCACGGGTGCGCGGGAGTTCGCGGTCGACCTCGCGGGAACGATCGAGACACAACGCGGCGCACTTGGCATTCGGGGCACCGTGGCGCTCAGCCATCCCTTTGCTACGGACCGGGAAGTCCGCGTCGGCGCGCGCGACGAATTCCTGCTTCCCGCGACACGCACCACCACACTGCGGCGAACTCCGGGGCAAGAGATCTCGCTCGACGCGCAACCCTTCGTGCGGGTCGCCCCGTCGTTCGCGTTATACGGCCACCTTGGCTATCAACGCCGTGGCGCAACGGCCTGGGAAGCGGCCGCGACGAGCACACCCATCTCGGGCGGCGATATCAGTGCGATGGGCGCCGGCAGCGGGGCGAGTGCCATGACGGCGGGTCTCGGTCTGAGCTACGCGCATACCGGTGTCAACAAGGACAATGTCAAGAAGATGCCGGTCGAGGCGGGATTCGGCCTCTTCCGCGTGGTCTCGAGCTCGAGTGGGCTGGTGGCGGATCGGCTCACGACGCGGGTCTGGTTCCGGGTCTACAAGCGGCTCTTTACGCGCTGACTCCACCGGCAAGCAATGAGGTCGCCAATCGCCGCGCGGCCTCGTCGTCCGCACTCCCGAGCATGCGAGCGATCTCCAACACGCGATCCTCTCCGTGGATCACCGCGACGTCGCTGGTCGCGATCCCCCCCCTGGTCTGCTTCCTGACGACCAGATGCCGGTCAGCCCGTGCGGCGATCTGGGGCAAGTGCGTGATCACGAGCACCTGATGGCGCGCGGCGAGTCCGGCAAGTGCCGCGCCGACGGCCGCGCCTGTTTCGCCACCAATCCCCTGGTCAATCTCGTCGAAGACGAGCGTCGGCACCTGATCGTGGCGCACGAGCGCGACCTTCATGGCGAGCATCAGGCGCGAGAGCTCGCCGCCGCTGGCGGCCGTCGCGATCGGCCTCGGGGACAGTCCCGGATTGAGCTGAGCCGTATAGATCACCTGCTCGGCACCCTCTGGCCCGATCTCGCCGAGCGGGCGCATCTCGATCGAGACCGTTGCCTCCGGCATTCCGAGCCCCGGCAGGACGCGCGTGACTTCCTCAGCGAGTCGCGCCGCGGCGGATGCCCGACGTGCGGTGAGATTCGCCGCAGCTCGCTCGAGCGTGGCCATGGCAGTCTCGAGATCCCGATCAAGCCGGGACAAGTCGAGGGTTGCGGTGTCAATCAGGTCCATCTCGATGCCTGCCGTCCGCCGCACCTCAGCCACGTCCTGGAGCGTCCTCCCGTGCTTCCGGATGAGTGAGCCGAGCAGGTCCCGTCTCCGTTCGACCTGCGCGAGTCGGTTGGGGTCCTGGGCGACATCCTCCTCGTACATCTCTGCCACTCGGGCCAGCTCATCACAGGCGGCCCAGGCGGGATCAAGCAAGAGCCGCCAGTGCTCGACCGTCGGATCGCGCCGTCCCACCTGTTCGAGCACTTTGGCCAACCGACCAAGCCGGGATCGAATGCCCTCTTCATCCGCATCGAGGAGCGCGAGAATCTCGCGGGCCTGTTCCCCGAGGATTCCGGCCTGACCGAGCCGGTTCGCCTCGATATCGAGATCCGTGTCCTCGCCCGGCTGGATGCGGGCTGCGTCGATCTCCTCGATCACGTGGCGCAACCAGTCACTCCGGCGGACGGCCTCGTCACGTCGGCTCGACAACGCCACGATCCGGTCGCGGAGCACAGCGACGTCCCGATGCGCGCTCGCGACCGCTGCACGCAGATCGGCTGCATCGGCATAGGCATCGAGGAGCGCGCGTTGCGTGGCCGAACGGGCCAGGTCCAGCGACTGATGCTGGCCATGGAGGTCGACGATGCGCGCGCCGATCTCCCCCTGAATGCCGATGGTGGTGGGGGAGCCGTTGATCCAGGCGCGCGAACGTCCTTCGGTGCTGACCTCACGACGAATCACCAGGAGTTCGGCCGGGTCGAGTCCGGCCGCATCGAGCGCGGCATCAAGTGATGGCGGGAGTGCGTCGAACGAACCCTCGACCACCGCGCGCGATGCGCCGGTCCGCACGGCAGCGCGGTCGGCCCGATCACCCAGCAGGAGGGCGAGTGCGTCGACGAGCATCGATTTGCCTGCGCCCGTCTCACCCGTCAGCACATTCAGGCCTGGGCCGAGGTCGAGCGTCACATCGGCGACCGTGGCGAGGTCGCGGACCCGAAGGGTTCGCAGCACCTAGTCGCGCCCCGAGAGGTCGCCCCAGTGCAGCTTTTCGCGGAGACGAGGCATGAATCCCATCCCAGCGAACCGAACCAGGTTGACGCGGTGAGCGCTGACCCGAACCGTCAGACGATCTCCCTCGGACACTTCGCGACTCACCTGACCGTCGCAGGAGAGAATCAGTCCATGGGGATGTGGATCGAGGGGTGTGATCGAGACCGTGGCCGTCGGATGCACGACGAGCGGACGCACCGAGAGCGAATGGGCACAGATCGGGGTCACGATCATGGCATCAAAGGTCGGGACCACGACGGGACCTCCAGCGCTGAGCGAATACGCCGTCGAACCGGTCGGTGAGGCGATGACGATACCGTCCGACGAGATCGGGCCGATCGAATCCTCATCGACGGAGAGTTGCACCCGGACGACGCGGGCGACGCCGCTCTTGTGGAGCACGACATCGTTGAGTGCCCGGATCGGCGGCCCATTGCCGAGACGGGCCTCGAGCATCGCACGAGAGCTGATGGTGAACTGTCGCGACTCCCAGAGATCCAGCGCCTCGATCGCGCGATCGCGATGCATCGCCGTGAGGAAGCCCACGCGACCGAAATTGAGTCCGAGAATGGGCACGGGCGCGGCGTCGAGTCGGTGGGCACCGCGCAGCAAGGTCCCGTCGCCACCGAGCGTCAGCAGCAGGTCGAGCGCATGGGGGTCAAGGGGGGGGAGCGACCGACCCAACAACTCGGCCACGTCGCTGTCGCCGAAGAGGCTCCATCCGCGCGCCTCGACGCTCGCGGTGACCCCGGCCAGGATCGCACCGAGGTCCGGGTACCGCGGGTTGGCGATGATGCCGACCCGCATGCAGGCTCAGCGCAGCACGGGGTCGGCCAGGACGGCCCGCACCCGCGTCGCAATGCCCTCGGCCGTGAGCCCGAACGCTGCCAGCTGCTTCTGGCGCGCGGCCTGGACAATCAACTCGTCCGGCACCCCCATCGCGAGCACCCGCACGCCGGGGTGACTCTGCTGCAGTCGTGCGGCAAGCGCCGCGCCGAAGCCATTGATGACGGCGCCTTCCTCGACCGTCACGATGACGCGACACTCGGTGAGAATCTCGGCGAGCATCGACTCATCGAACGGCTTGATGAAGCGCGCGTTCACCGCACCCGCATCGATCCCCTCGGCGGTCAGGGTGCGAGCGGCCTCGGCGGCTGGCAGGGCCATCGTCCCGGTGCCGAGGATCACCACCTCACGTCCGGGATGCAGCCGTTCCCAGGTCCCGTAGGGCACGGCCGGCACCGAACCGACCGGGTTGGGATCCTCGGGCGCCTTGTCGCGCGGATAGCGAGTGCAGAACGGGCCGTCGTGCTCCAGGGCGCACCGCAACAGGCCGACGAGTTCATCGGCATCCTTTGGCGCGGTGACGGTCATCCCCGGTACGGCGAGCATGTACGGGATGTCATAGAGACCCATGTGCGTCTGGCCATCTTCGCCGACGAGGCCCGCACGATCCATGCAGAACACCACAGGCAAGTTCTGCACCGCGACGTCGTGGATGATGTTGTCGTAGCCGCGCTGCAGGAACGTGGAGTACACGGCGACGATCGGCCGGATCCCCTGGGTGGCCGCCCCCGCGGCAAACGTCACCGCGTGACCTTCAGCGATCCCCACGTCGAAGAATCGCTCCGGGAATCGCTTCTGGAAGATCGCCGTCCCCGAACCGCTCGGCATCGCGGCGGTCACCGCGATCAGATCATCGCGTTCCTCACCGAGCGCCGTGATCGAATCACCGAAGACCTGCGTCCAGCTTGGCGGTCCACTGGCCTTCTTGCGCGCCTCGCCGGTTTCCTTGTCATAGGCCGCGAGCCCGTGCCACTTCTCGCGGTTGGCTTCGGCGAACGCAAAGCCCTTCCCCTTCTCGGTCAGCACATGTACCACGCGAGGCCCGGTGAGATCCCGCACGTGGGCCAGGGTGGCGGTCAACTTATCGAGGTCGTGACCGTCGATCGGTCCAAAGTATCGGAAGCCGAGTTCCTCGAAGAGCATCCCGTTGCTGAAGAGATTCTTGACCGACTCCTCGACATTCCTGGCGAGGTTCACCACGCCATCGCCGAAGACATCGCCCAACTTGAAGGTCACGCGCTTGAGGCGTTCACGCAGCCGATCGGTACGCGGATCGGCGACGATGGTGCCGAGCAACTTCGAGATTGCCCCGACGTTCGGGGAGATGCTCATGCCATTGTCGTTCAGGATCAGGATGATGTCGCGATTGGAATCGCCCGCGTTGTTCATCCCCTCGTAGGAGAGGCCGCAGGTGAGTGCGCCATCGCCGACGACCGCCACGACCTTGTTCTTGTTGCCACGCAGATCGCGCGCGACTGCCATGCCGAGTGCGGCCGACATCGCCGTGCCAGCATGCCCGGCGCCGAACTGATCGTGTTCGGACTCATCGCGCTTGAGGAATCCCGAGAGGCCACCCTCGGTCCGCAGCGTGTCGAACCCATTCTGGCGGCCCGTCAGCAGCTTCCAGGCGTACGCCTGATGTCCGACGTCCCAGAGGACCTTGTCGGTGGGTGAATCGAACTCGTAGAGCAGGGCGATGGCGAGCTCGACCACCCCGAGCGAGGCACCGATGTGACCACCGGTCACCGAGCAGCGGTCGATCAGGCGGTCACGAATCTCCTGGGCCAACTGAGGCAGTTGGGCCCGTGAGAGCTTCTTGAGATCGGCCGGACCCTGGATTCCGTCGAGGAGTGACATCGGCGCTCCAGCGCGCTGAGGGTGATCAGGACGTGCGATCAACAATATACCGTGCCAGGTGGACCAGAGGGCCGAGCGGGAAGCCAGCCGCCTCGAGGAACCCGATCGCACGTTCCGCATGCTGCTGGGCTGCCATGGCGGCCTTCTCGACGCCAAGGAGCCCGACGTAGGTGCTCTTGGCGACGACCGCGTCCTTCCCGGCGGTCTTCCCGAGCTGGACCGAGGTCCGGGTGGCATCAAGCACATCGTCTGCGACCTGGAATGCGAGGCCGACTTCCCGCCCGAAGGCTTGGAGCGCTGTCACCTGCGTGGTCGTTGCCCCAGCGGCGATGCCTCCGATGACGACCGAGGCGGTGATCAGGGCACCGGTTTTCTCCCCGTGAACGCGCATGAGGGTGATCAGATCGAGGTCGGCGCCCTCGGCCTCAAGGTCTCGCCACTGGCCCCCGACCATGCCCCGGATCCCGCCCGCTTCGAAGAGCTCCGTCGCGATCACGCGTTGGACGGTGGGGGGCAGTGCCATCTCGTCCATGGCGCGGGCAAGTACTTCGGCGGCGACTGGCACCAGCAGGTACCCGACCCGGGTGGCGGTCGGGACGTCGAACGCGACGTGGGTGGTCGGCCGACCACGGCGGAGTGGATCATCGTCCATGCAGGGGAGATCGTCGTGCACCAAGGAATACGTGTGCACGATTTCGATCGCGGTGGCGATTCCGCCGATCTCGAGATGCGTGCCACCGACAGCACGATAGGCGGCAAGCAACAACGCCGGACGCACGCGCTTGCCCGGGGAGCGGAGCGCATACGCGAGCGCGTCGCCCAACCGGCCCGGCGTCTCCAGTCGCAGCGTATCGGCAGTGACGCCGAGGCGCTGATCGACCTGCTCGCGCGCCGCCGCGAGCATCGCCGGAGCGTCAGCCATCCAGCGGTTCAAGCCGGACGCCATCTCCCTCGGCCGTGTCACGGAGGACTTGCTGGACACGCGTCTCCGCATCGGCAAGTCGCGTCTTGGCGGTGCGGAGCCGTCCGACACCTTCCTCGAAGATCTGGAGGGCCTCCTCGATGGGGAGATCATCTGCTTCGAGGCGCCGAACAATCTCCTCGAGTCGCTTGAGATCGTCACCGAGAGTGGGCTGGGTCGTCATGTCGGTTCTCTGCGTGCGGGGATGGTGCCATCACTGACACGGAGTGTAAACGGTGCGCCGGTCGCGAAGTCTGCTGTGCGCCGAAGCACGTGGCCCTTCTCGTCGGTCGCCACGGCGTAGCCACGACCAAGGACTGCGAGCGGCGACAGGGCGTGCAGCTTGGCGGCGTCGCGGTCCAGCGTCGCGCTGACTCTGGTGATCCGGCGGGTGATCGCCGGTTCGAGGCGCGCAGCCACGGCGGCCAGACGTTCACGGGGTCGGCGCACGTGGCGCTCCAGGCCGGCTGGTAGCGAGCCGGCCGCAGCCAGCACTCGACGCTCTGTTGTCCGGAGCCGTTGCAACAATGCACTCGCCATTCGGTCCCGGGTCCGTTCGAGGCGCTCGCTTCGGCGCGTGAGGCTCGAGTGCCAGGCCGCGTGGATGCGCGTGTCGAGCATCGTGACCTGGCGCTGGACCTCAGCGCGTTCGGGCAACGCGAATTCGGCAGCCTGGGATGGCGTGGCCGCACGGAGATCCGCCACCAGGTCCGCGAGTGTGACATCGACCTCGTGGCCCACGGCGCTGATCACCGGGACCGGGGCCGCCGCAATGGCGCGACAGACTGCCTCGTCGTTGAAGGCCGCCAAGTCCTCCTTCGCCCCCCCCCCACGCCCGATGATGCAGAGGTCGATGCCATCGAGCAATGCCAACGTCTCGAGCGCCGTCACCAGTTCTCCGGGCGCGTTGTCCCCCTGCACCGCCGCGTTGATCACCAGCAACTCGATCGCCGGCCAGCGGCGGCGTGCCACGGTGATGACATCGCGGACAACCGCACCGGCGACCGACGTGATCACGGCGATCCGCCTCGGATACTCGGGCAGCGGGCGCTTGCGTCCGGGATCGAGCAGCCCGTCGGCGAGGAGGGACTGCTTGATCCGTTCGATATTCTGGGCCGTGGCGCCGACCGCCGATGCCGGCAGCACCTGCACGACATTGAACCGAAGCGCGGAGCGCTCCTCCCACACCGACGGTGTCCCGAGCGCGAAGACCTCGGCACCCTCCTCGATCGGGGTCTTGAGCCGAGCCGCCACGGAACGCCAGATCGTACAATCGATCTTCGCCAGGTCGTCGCGCAGACCGAAGTACACGTGTCCGCTCGGATAACGCTTGACGCCGACCAGCTCACCCTTGACCCAGGTCGCCGGAAATTCCGATTCGACCCGGTCCTTGAGGGTCCGGGCCAACCGGGAGACCGACCAAGCGTCGTCGAGGCCGCTCAAGGGTCGCCCTGCTGGAGTTCCGCGGCCTTGACGGTGTTCGAGAGTACCATGGCGATGGTCATCTTCCCCACCCCACCTGGCACAGGAGTGATCGCACCAGCGATCCCACGCACCGCGTCGAAGTCGACATCCCCGACCACGCGATAGCCCTTCGGGCGGGTCGCGTCCTCGACCCGGTTGATGCCGACATCGATGACCGTCGCCCCGGGCTTCACGGCATCGGCGCCGATGAAGTTGGCGCGGCCGATGGCCACGATCAGCAGGTCGGCCGTCCGACACACCGCGGCGAGATCGCGGGTCCGTGAATGGCAGATCGTCACGGTGGCATCACCACCGGGCCCGGATTGCACCAGCAGATTGGCCATCGGACGACCGACGATCGTCGAGCGACCGACAACGACCGCATTGGCGCCCCGGGTCGAGATATCCGAGCGACGGAGCATCTCCTGGATGCCGTAGGGCGTCGCCGGGATGAATGCGGTCGGGTCGCCAAGGACGAGCTTGCCGACGTTCATCGGATGGAAGCCGTCGACATCCTTCCGCGGATCAAGCCGCCGGAGGACCTGGTCGGCATCGATGTGCGGGGGGACGGGCATCTGGCAGAGAATGCCGTGGACCTCGGGATCGGCATTCAGTCGATCGATCACCCGAAAGAGTTCGGCCTCGGTGGTATCGGCGGCGAGTGTGATCGTGTCAGAGCGCATCCCCGTGGCGAGGCACGCGCGTCCCTTGGCGCGCACGTACATCTGTGAGGCAGGATCTTCGCCCACCAGGATCACCGTCAAGCCCGGCACCACCCCGCGGCTAGCGAGCCGCGCCACGTGGCTGGCGACCTCGGCCTGGATGTCGACCGCCAGCGCGGCGCCGTCGAGGATACGGGCGCTCACTTGGCCACTCCCGTCGCGCGGGTCTCTCGAATCACAGTCACGCGGATCTGTCCTGGGTATTGGAGTTCGGCTTCAATGCGGCGCGCAATCGTCTCGGAGAGCTCTTCCGCGGCGGCGTCGCTGATGGTCTCGGGCTTGACGATCACGCGGACCTCGCGACCGGCCTGGATCACCGTCGTGCGTTCGACGCCCGCGTAGTCCCCGGCAATCTCCTCGAGGCGCGCCAGACGCTTGACGTAGCTGTCGAAGGCCTCGCGCCGGGCGCCGGGCCGCGCGCCACTCATCGAATCGGCCGTCTGCACGAGCACCGACTCGGTGCTCTCATGCGGCACGTCGTCGTGGTGTGCCCCGATCGCATTGAGCACCAGTGGTTGCTCGCCATGACGGCGGGCGACCTCGACGCCCAACTCGACATGCGTTCCCTCATGTTCGTGCGTCAACACCTTGCCGATATCGTGCAGCAGCCCACCGCGGCGGGCGAGGGCGACATCGGCATGGAGCTCAGCGGCCATCATGCCCGCCAGCCACGCGACTTCTTTCGAGTGTTCATAGAGGTTCTGGCCGTACGAGGTCCGGTAGCGCATCCGACCGACCAGCTTGATGAGCTCGGGAGCCAGTCCGTGCACGCCGAGATCGAAGGCCGCCTTCTCGCCGAGTTCCATGAGCTGCGCATCGATCTCGGTGCTCGCGCTGGTGACCAATTCCTCAATGCGGCCGGGATGAATACGGCCATCAGCGACCAGGGCCTCAAGCGCCCGACGGGCGATCTCGCGCCGGACGGGATCGAAGCAGGACACCACCACCGAGTCGGGGGTGTCGTCAATGATGACATCGACACCGGTGGCGAGTTCGAACGCGCGAATGTTGCGCCCCTCGCGCCCGATGATCCGACCCTTCATGTCGTCACTGGGCAGCGTCACCACCGACACCGTCGTCTCGGCCGTGTAGTCCGACGCCATTCGCTGGGCGGCCATCGCGAGGAGCCGACGCGCATCACGCTCGGCGTCTCGCTGTCCCTGTTCCCGAATCTGTCGCGCATGGGCCGCCGCCTCGGCGCGGGCCTCTGCCTCGACCTCCTCGCGCACCCGGGCAGCCGCCTCCTCCCGCGTGAGGCCGGCGACCTGCTCGAGTCGCGCCGCGATCGCCGTTGTCCGCTCCACCACGTGCGCCTGTTCGATCGCCAACTCCCGGCCACGGGCGTCGAGGCCCTCGCGATGGGATTGCAGTGCACGCTCATCGTCGAGGAGGCGCTGCTCGCGATCCCCCAGACGATTCTCACGGTCGGTCAGGCGCTGCTCGAGCTTTTCGGCCTCGGCACGGCGCGCGTGGACCTCGTGGCGCACTTCCTCGCGAAGCGCCTTCGCCTCCTCGCGTGCTTCGGTAAGCTGGCGGTCGCGCAGGCCGACCGCCTCGTGCTCGGCGGTGGTCCGGATATCCACGGCGGCCGCGCGGGCCTGCTCGGTGAGCGCCTGAAGCGATTGCTTCCGGCGGCCGAGCCACATGTTGAGGCCGGCAACGCCGAGCAGGGTGCCGACCAACGCGCCGATGGCGGCGGTGAGGCCGGGATGCAGGTCCATCATCGCTCTCTATCCCAACAGCGGAGCTTCCCGCCGGGTATTGGTCAGTCGGAAGTCGTGCCCCGACCCGCCCGTTTCGCAGGCGGCAGGAGGCGCGCGAGGTCCTCGGTCATGGTGGTAAGCCGACGCGCAACTTCGGCGTCGGCACGGCGTGAGCGGAACAGTTCGTCGGTGACCGCGAGACCGGCAAGGATGGCGGCCTTGTGGGCTTCGAGCGCCGGCATCATCGTGCGGATGCTCCGGAGCGCCTCGTCAAGGTGTGCCGCAACCTCGCGGGTGTACTCGGGTGGCAGTTCGGAGCGCACCACCAGTTCTTCGCCACCCACCGTGACACGCACCGACTGTTTCGCGCCGCTCATGCTGCCCCCTCAGTGGTCACGTCACGCTCGACGAACGCGAGTCGCTGCTGGAGGCGGACCAGCATCTCCCGAGCCCGATCGACCCTCGCGCGCAGGTCGAGGTTCTCGCGCTCGAGGTCAAGCAATCGGGCCTGCTGCCGAACCAGCTCATCTCCGGGGACCATGCCTTCCTTCCCCTTGACCACCTGCAGCTCCTGCTCGGCCTTGAGGCAGCGGCGACGCCACCCCCCGAGTTCCTCGGTCAGGTGCTCGAGCACCCGTTCGAGATCGACGAGTGCCGTGAGATCAGGTCGTGCGTAGGGTGATGTCAAGTTCGCGCTCCAGCATCTGGACCAGTCGGGTAGTCGCCTGGTCGACTTCCTTGTCGGTGAGCGTACGGTCGAGCGCCCGGAAGGTGAGTCGGAACGCGACGCTCCGCTTCCCGTCCGGTAGTCCCTGGCCCCGGTATTCGTCCACCACTGTGCTGTGCTCCAACTGGAATCGGGCACCGCGTTGCGCCAGCAGGGCGAGGATGTCGGTCGAACGACGTTCGGCGCCGAGCAGCAATGCGAGATCACGCGTCACCGCCGGATGATGTGGCAACGGAGAGAAACGGACGGCCGGACGATTGGACGGGTCGGTGGTGATCTCTCCACCGAACAGCGCACCAGCCCACGGCGGGGTGTCGGCCCCGAGTTCGCCACACCAACCCACCGTTCCACCCTCGGTCCCCACCGCCAGCCAATGCCCGTCTCCAACTTGGACCACCGCGCCGGGATGCGCCAGAGCCAGGAGCCGCTCGAAGAGCCAACGGGCGTCCCACGCATCCCAATCGGCCACCTCACCGCCCCGGCTCCAATGCGCCGGGTACCTGGCGCCGGTCACGACGAAGGCCACGTTGGTGGCCTCCGTCGGCCGCTCGCCAGCTCCAGTCCGCTTGAACACCGAGCCGATCTCGAACAGCCGAACGTCGCGTGTCATCGCGTGGAAGTTCGTCTCGACCTGCTTGACCAGAGCGGGGAGGAGCGCCTCGCGAAGCCTGCCATGATCCGCCGACAGCGGGTTGAGGATCCTGGGCGAAGTGTCGTTGGTTGTCGTCACCATCGGAAGTGTCATCACTTCCGAGAGGCCCAGCGACGCGGTGCCGGTCCGAACCTGTTCCATCAGGGTCCACGCCGCATCATCACGACGGGCAGCGGGACGGAACGGCCGCAATTCGGTCGGGATGTTGTCGTAGCCGTGGATCCGGGCGACTTCCTCGACCAGATCGATCTCACTGGTGATGTCCGGGCGCCAGCCGGGGACGTCGACCGCAATGCGTCCATCTTCGGGCTTGCTCACCACGGTGGCACCGATCGCCACGAGGCAGCGTTCGATCTCGGTCCACGTGAGTTCGATACCGAGAACCTGCGCGACGCGGGCGGGTCGGAGGAAGATGCGCGGCGCATGCGATGGCGCCGGGAAACAATCGACCGCGTGACCGTCGAGCGTGCCGCCTGCCACACCGATGAGCAGCCGGATCGCCCGACGAAAGGCGTCGACTGCACCCCAGCGATCGGTGCCGCGTTCGAATCGCTGCGACGCATCGGTGCTCAGGTTGACACTCCGCCTCGCGGCGCGCACGCGGAGCGGTTCGAACCACGCGCACTCGAGGAAGATGTCTCGCGTGGTGTCGGTGACTTCGGTGTCCGCGCCACCCATCACGCCGGCAATGCCAATCGCCCGCTCGGCGTCGGCGATCACCAGCGTCCCCTCGCTGAGCGTGCGCGACACGCCATCGAGCGTCGTGAGCGGCTCGCCCGCACGAGCGGCGCGCACGATCACGGCGGGGCCGGCGATCGTCGCGGCATCATACGCATGCATTGGCTGGTTGAGCTCGAGCATGAGGTAGTTGGTCACATCCACGACATTATTGATCGAGCGCATGCCGACGGCCTTGAGTCGCTCTACCAGCCATGCCGGCGACGGTCCGACGCTCACGCCGCGAATCGTCGCCGCAAGGAACCGTCCACACCCCGCACGATCAGTGATGGCGAGCCGGACCCCGCCAACCATTGCCTCATCGGCGTAGCGGGTCGGGGTTGGCAGATCGACGTCGGCAAGATTCGGCACGTCGGGAAGGCGGAACGGGATGCCGTAGGCGATCGCCAATTCGCGCGCCACACCCTTGTGCCCGAAGAGGTCGGGGCGATTCGGCGTCACATCGACCACCAGCATGTGGTCGCCGAGGCCCAGCACCTCGAGCATGCCGGTCCCGGGAGCGGCATCGGTCTCGAGAGCGAGAATGCCGTCGTGCTCGTCACCGAGTCCGAGCTCGCGTGCCGAGCAGAGCATCCCCTCAGAGACCTCACCGCGCAACTTGCGACGCTCGATCACCACGCCGCCCGGCATCGTGGTGCCGAGGCGGGCGAACGGATACTTGGTCCCGACGGCGACATTTGGCGCCCCGCAGACGACCTGGAACGATTCGCCGCTGCCGTCGTCAACCGTGGTGATTTGCAGCTTGTCGGCACTCGGATGCGGACGCACCGCGGTGACCAGACCGACCACGAACGGCGCGAGTTCCGCGCCGACCGCTTCGATCGCATCCACCGGCGCGCCGAGCATCCCGAGGCGATCCGCGGCATCGACAGGGTCAATCGGCTGGCGGAGGAATCCCTCGAGCCAGCGACGCGAGATGTTCATGGGGTGAGCGCCCCGAACTGGGTCAGGAAGCGCATGTCTCCGCCGTAGAGCAGGCGAATATCGGGCAGTCCGTAGCGGAGCATGGCGATGCGCTGCGGCCCCATGCCGAAGGCCCAGCCGGTCCACTCCTCTGGGTCGAGGTCGACATTCCGGAGCACCTGCTCGTGCACCATGCCGCAGCCGAGGATCTCCATCCAGCCGGTCCCCTTGCACGCCCCGCACCCCTCCCCACCGCACAGCAGGCAGCCGACATCCATTTCGGCCGACGGTTCGGTGAACGGGAAGAACGATGGCCGGAAACGCACCCGTGTGTCGGGACCGAGGAACCGTCCCGCGAAGTGGGTGAGGGTGGCCTTGAGATCGACGAAGGTGATACCACGATCGACGGCGAGTCCCTCGATCTGCGTGAACGCCGGCGCGTGCGAGGGATCGAATGGATCGTTTCGGTACACGGTACCGGGAATCACCACCCGATATGGGGGGGGGCCGCTCCGCATCACACGGATCTGAACCGGTGAGGTGTGGGTCCGGAGCAGCAGCTTGCCCCCGGCACCGGGCGCGCTCCCCTCGGGATCGAGGTAGAGCGTGTCGTGCATATCCATCGCCGGATGGTCCTCGGGGAAGTTGAGCGCGAGGAAGTTGAGTTCCTCGTCCTCGACCTCGGGACCGAGCGCCACGCTGAAGCCGAGTCCGCGAAAAATCTCCACGATCTCGGCGGTCACCTCGCTCACGGGGTGGCGGGTGCCGACCCAGTCGGCCCGGCCAGGCATGGTCGGATCGGTGGCATGGGCGCGGGACGCACGAGTGGTGCTGGCGAGTTCGGTTCGGCGCGCCTGGAAGGCGGCCTCGAACTCCTGCTTCAGGGTATTAAGTGCGGCGCCCGCCTCCCGCCGCTGCTCCTCAGGGAGGGAGCTCAGCAGCTTGAGGCGGGCGTTGAGTTCGCCCTGCTTCCGACCGAGCACGCCAATCTCCTCCGCCTCGAGTGCGGGGAGATCGAGCGTGCTGATGGCCGCGAGGCGGGCACGCAGGCCGCTGAGACCGAGGGGATCGGCCACGGCGGTTACTGGTTCGCCTTGGCGACCTCCGCCAGCTTCGCGAACGCATCGGCATCGCGGACGGCGAGGTCGGCGAGGACCTTCCGGTTGATCTCGACACCCGCGGTCTTGAGGCCGGCCATCAGGCGCGAGTATGAAATCTCGTGCAGGCGGGCGGCCGCGCCGATGCGGGTGATCCAGAGGCGGCGGAAGTCGCCCTTCTTCTTGCGACGGTCGCGATAGGCGTACGCCATACCACGTTCGACGTTCTCCTTGGCGGCCTTGTACAGCTTGCTCCGGGCGCCAACGCCACCCTTGGCGGCAGCCATGATCTTCTTCTTGCGGGCGTGGTGCGCCACGCCATTCTTGACGCGAGACATGGAATTCTCCTCAGCCCTGAAGCAGCTTGATGGTCCGGCGGAAGTCGGCCGAGCTCACGAGCGCGGACTTCCCCAGCTTGTTCTTCCTGGCCGTGTCCTTCTTGGTCAGGATGTGGCGAAGGTTCGCCTTGTTGCGCTTGATCTTGCCGGTACCAGTGAGCGAGAACCGCTTCGCGGCGGCGCGCTTCGTCTTCATCTTGGGCATGCCAGTTCTCCGTATCCTGCGTCAGCTCGCGATTACTTCGGTGCGAGCACCATGATCATGTTGCGGCCGTCCTGCTTGGCCTCCGACTCGACCTTGCAGACATCGGCCAGGAGGGTCGAGACTCGGTCGAGCACGGCGCGCCCGAGCTCGGGGTGCGCCATCTGCCGGCCACGGAACATCATCGTGACCTTGACCTTGTTCCCCTCGACGAGGAACTCCCGTGCGTGCCGGGTCTTGAACTCGAAGTCGTGTTCGGCGACTCCGGGACGCAGCTTCACCTCTTTGAGGTGAATCACATGCTGCTTCTTCTTGGCCGCCCGTGCTGCCTTCTGCTCTTCGAACTTGTACTTGCCGTAGTCCATGATCTTGACCACGGGGGGTCTCGCCATCGGGGCGACTTCGACCAGGTCGAGGCCCCGTTCAACGGCAGCGGCCATCGCTTCGTCGATGGTGAGGACGCCAAGCTGCTCGCCCTCCGCGGTGACCACCCGGACCGGCGAGATGCGGATCTGCCGGTTGACACGTACACGTCGATCGCGATCGAGGCTGGACAGTGGAATCGGTCCTTTCGTTGAGCCAAAAAAAGAACACCCCGCCGAGAATCGGCGGGGTGTCCAAGAAGCGCACCGCAGCCCCTTGAGGCTGGATGCTTATGCTCTTTGGACCCGGTCGCCTGTGCTGCAGCTTGGGGTGGGACGGCTGTTCCCGTCCTCTTGATCGAAGGCATTCTACTGCAATTGGGGGGCCAAGTCAAGGGGCCAGAGTCTAAGGGCGAGAACTCGGGGTGAAGGAAGGGTCGGCGTCCGGCTCATCGGTTCTCACAGAGCCGAAGCGAGTGCAAACGCATCCTGCACGAATCGCAGGACGGTATCGGCTTGACTGCACTCGCCAGCCTGCCATTCCGTCGCGGTCATCACCAACGAGGTGAACCCCGTTGTGTGCCAGTGCCCCTGGCCAGCCCACTCCGGGAATGGATCCGGCCAGGGATAGCGACTGACATACAAGTACGGCTCATCGTAGTAGTGATCTCCAGGCGAGAGCCCGAGGCCGATGCTCGCCGAACCACTTGGCAACGGGATCAACGTGCCCAGATCAAAGTGATGCGGCCAGACCCGACGGGGCGCAGCCGAGCGTGCATCGTCGGCTAGTCCATCGAGGGCCCACCGCGCGAGCGCGAAGTAACGGCCGAGCTGCACCCGTCGCCCGGGATCACCGATCACGAATGCCCCGCTTCCGCCAAGCGCATGCTCGGGGAAGTCGGGGAATTCCCGCTCGGTGATGACGGGTGCGGAGTGCGGCTTGCTGTTGTTCA
>JBDTNH010000007.1:0-58401 GCA_039933845.1 Gemmatimonadota bacterium | reverse complement strand
GTGTTAAGCACGCCGCCAGCGTTCGTCCTGAGCCAGGATCAAACTCTCCAATGGAAAATTCAATACAGCTCTAGACCGAACAACTGGTTCACAATTGTCCGGATTGGTCTTTCAGTTCAAAACCCTTCGCGCCACCGCTGAACCGGTCACGCGTCAATGGGTCCGCACCTTCCGACTTCTCCCAAACCATCACTTTTCAAAGAGCGTTTGCAATTTCGTGGTCGGCGACAATTTCGTCGCCAGCCCACAAGAGTACTATGGTCAGTCTGTCAGGTCAAGGGCAGTCGTGCAACGACTCGCCTCATGACCAGCTTCCCTCAACACCCGGTCAAACAGGGCATTCGAGGGACGGCTATTCTAGGTCCGATGCCCCGCGGGCGCAAGGGGTCAGCGAAGAGCGAAAGAGAGAATCGAGGGCAGGCCGAGCCGCGGGCGTGAGCCCGCGGTTTGGTTCGCGGCGAAGCGGTCCCCTGGGTCAGCTCGTCGGCGGGTTGAACGCCACGTGCTGCCCCTCCACCCAGCTCCGGTGGTAGCTCTCGTCCTCGAACGCCATGGCGGCCTTGGCCACGTGCAGCGGCCGAAACGAGTCCATCATCACGGCCAGCTCGTTCGTGTGGGTCGCCCCGATACTCGCCTCGGCGCGTCCCGGGTGCGGCCCATGGGGCAGCCCGTCCGGGTGGTGGGTGATGCTCCCGTACTCGATCCCCTTGCGGCTCATGAACTCACTCGAGGCATAGAAGAGCACCTCGTCGGAGTCGACGTTGCTGTGGTTGTAGGGGGCCGGCACGGCCTCGGGGTCGAAATCGTACGGCCTGGGGCAAAAGGAGCAGATCACGAAGCCGTCGCCCTGGAAGGTCTGATGCACCGGTGGTGGCTGGTGGATCCGACCGACAATGGGCTCGAAGTCGTGGATATTGAACGCCCACGGGTAGAAATAGCCGTCCCATCCCACCACGTCGAACGGATGATGGTCGAGGACCAGTTCGTTGATCGCGTCGTACTGCCGCACCAGGATCGGGAACTCCCCCCGCTCATCGCGAGGTTCGACCGCCTGGGGGCGCCTGATATCGCGTTCCGAGTACGGCGCGCCCTCGATCAATTGGCCGAAGGCGTTGTGGTAGCGCTTTGGCCACCGCACGTGCCCGCGGCTCTCCATCACCAGGAGTTTAAGGGTCGTCGCTGGGTCAAACTGCCACCGGTGCGTGATGTTCCGATGAATGACGACGTAGTCACCCGGCTTGAATGGCAGCATCCCGAACACCGATTCGAGGACCCCCTGCCCCTCGGCGACGTACACCACCTCGTCGGCCTGCGAATTCCGCCAGAAATGCGTGTCGACCCGATCCGGCTGCACGTAGGACATCGCGATGTCGGCATTGAACAGCAACGGGATCCGATCGAGCGTGGCCGACCCGCCGGTCGCGGCCGCCGCCGTCCGGAAGTGTCGATGCCGAAGCGACGTCTCGGTGTCGGCTTCCCACGTGATCGTCGCGACGCGACGCGCGCGCAACACAGTGGTTGGCGGGTGCACATGGTAGAGCAGCGAGGAGGTGCCGACGAAGCCCTCGTGCCCCATGAGTTCCTCCGCATACAGGCCCCCGTCAGGGCGACGGAAGACGGTGTGACGCTTGCGAGGGATCGAGCCGAGTGTGTGGTAGATGGGCATGAACAGCGATCTCTTCCTGGTTGGATTCGTGATCGTCGATCGCCGATCGCCGATGGTCGGTGGAAAACTCCATCCGCCATCGACCACGGACCATCGACCTCCCTACAGATTCCCCCGCCGTGCCTGCTCGCGCTCGATCGCCTCGAAGAGCGCCTTGAAATTGCCGGCCCCAAAACTCTTGGCGCCCTTGCGCTGGATGATTTCGTAGAAGAGCGTCGGGCGATCCTGCACGGGATTGGTGAAGATCTGCAGCAGGTACCCTTCATCATCGCGATCGACGAGAATGCCGAGTTCGGCGAGTGGCGCGAGGTCCTCGTCGATCTTGCCCACGCGTGCAGGGACGGCGTCATAATAGGCCTGTGGCACCGTGATGAAATCGATGCCGCGTGACTTGAGGTCACGTACGGTGGCGATGATGTCGTCGGTCGCGATCGCGATGTGCTGGACGCCCGGTCCGCGATAGAACTCAAGGTACTCGTCGATCTGCGACTTCCGCTTGCCTTCGGCCGGTTCATTGATCGGAAATTTGATCCGCCCGTTGCCGTTGGTCATCACCTTCGACATCAGCGCCGAGTATTCGGTGCTGATCGTCTTGTCATCGAAGGTGAGAATGTTGGTGAAGCCGAGCACGTCCTCGTAGAATTTCACCCAGTGATTCATGCGGCCGAGCTCGACATTGCCGACACAGTGATCGACATACTTGAGCCCGGTCGGCCGCACCGCGAACGGATAGCTCGCCGCCTCGAATCCCGGGAGGAAGAGGCCACGATAGTTCCGCCGTTCCACGATCGAATGCACCGTGTCACCATAGGTGCGGATCGCAGCGATCACGATCTCGCCATCGTCGTCGCGAAGCACCACGGGGTCGCGGGCGCTGGTCGCACCGCGCTCGATGGCGACGGCGTGCGCGGCACGGGCATCCTCGACCCAGAACGCCATGTCGCGCACCCCGTCGCCGTGCGCGTGGACATGATCCGCGATCGGCCCATCCGGGCCGAGCGGCGACGTGAGCACGAACCGGAGCTTGTCCTGGGTGAGCAGGTAGGACGCCCGGTCGCGGACGCCGGTCTCGGGGCCTTGATAGGCGGCCAGAGTGAACCCGAACGTCGTCACGTAGAACATCGCCGATTGGCGTGCGTTACCGACCCAGAATTCGATGAAATCCGTCCCGTTGATCGGGAAGGCGTCATGGGCGGTGGCGTCGATACGCGTTGGCAGGGTCGAGGTCATGGACTCACTCCGGTCACGCCGCCGCGGCGGCATCGAGGAAACTCTGCAGGTCCGCGGCACCGATTGCCGGCTCGCCGGGCGCCACGTTGTCGAGCCGACCCTCGCGCACCCACTCGACCAGGCGGTCGACTTCGGCAAAGAGGTGCTCAAAGGAATCGATGATGAAGAGCAAGGGCTGGTACCGGTCGATCTCGAACGACTGATTCACGACCCATTCCAGCTGGAACGGCACCCGCTGCACGTCCGCCGACTCGATGCAGTGCGCCAACTCGCCGTAGGACGACAACAGCCCGGATCCATACGCCTTCAGTGCATCGGAATCGGGATCGCGCATCAGCCCGAACTCGATGGTGAACCAGAAGAAGCGCGCCATCGCGGTGACGACACTGGTGAGGCGCCGGATCCGGTCACTTTCATCGGCAATCCCCGATGCTCGCTCCGCCGCCGCCCGCGCACACTCACCGAAGCGGACCAACGTCTCGGCGAACGCGGGATCGACATGCATCGGGACATGGCCGCCGATGTCGTGGAAGATGTCCGGTTCGGGGAGGTAGTCGAGCACCTCGCCATCACGAATCGTGACCGTCGTCGGGAACTCACGCTGCCGGAGGCAATCGAAGAACATGTAGGCGGGGACATAGCCGCTCACCGCCTTCGCGCGGAATCCCGTGAGCGGCGCCATGAACTTGTTCACATCCTCGAGACGCGGGACGTGGTTGGGGTCGAGATGCAGGGTTTCGATCCCCTGCATGAACCGCGGATTGGCATACCGTTCCCACCGCGGTCCCATCCGCTCGTAGAGCCGACGCCAGACGTCATGATTGGCGGCCGAGTAGAGCTCGTAGGGCTGATCGATGTACAGGCGACCTGCCGCCTGGGCGGCCTCGATGAACGGCGACTGGGTCGTCGTGAGACCGACCGCGATGTCGCTGGAGGTGGCGTGCGTCATCCTCTCCATCCTGAAGCTTGAGCGGCCTGGAGTGGCCGCATACCCATGAAAACTAACCTTGCCCCGGCTCAGCGAAGCTCGGGGCGATCTCGAAAGTGTGCCAGAGATTCCGGGTTGGCGAGCGCCTCGGTGTTGGTGACGGCGCGACCTTCCACGACGTCGCGGACCGCCATTTCACTGAGCTTGCCACTCCGGGTCCGAGGGAGATCCGGCACCGCAATGATCACCCGGGGCACGTGATGGGGCGAGGCGCCCTCCCGGATCCGCTGCTGAATCTGGGCGATGAGTTCCCCATCGAGCTCGGCATCGACCCTCACGCGCACGAACATCACGATCCTGACGTCGCCAGCGATTCCCCCAGGGACGCGCTGGCCGATGACGAGTGCCTCGAGCACCTCAGGGATCCCCTCGACTTGGCGGTAGATCTCGGCCGTCCCGATCCGCACCCCGCCCGGATTGAGGGTGGTGTCAGATCGGCCGGAGATCACCACCCCTCCGGACGCCGTGACGCTCGCCCAGTCGCCGTGGCGCCAGATCCCTGGCCACGCGCCGAAGTACGCCGCGTGATAGCGGTCGCCAGCGGCATCGTTCCAGAAGGCGGTCGGCATCGAGGGAAACGGCGCCAGGCAGGCGAGTTCCCCTGATTCGCCCGCTGGCACCCGCGTCCCAGATGGATCCAGCACGGCGACGGCCATCCCCAGTCCAGGGCCCTGGATCTCGCCTCGACGGACCGGCGACAGAGGGTTCCCGAGCACGAAGCACGAGACGATGTCGGTCCCACCGGCGATCGATGAGAGTTGCACACCGGGCAGCTCTCGCTGGACCCAGTCGAACGATTCTGGGGCGAGGGGGGAACCGGTCGAGAGCACGGCCCGGAGTGCGGGAAGCCGACGCGTCTCGTTGCGCGGGAGAATGGTGAGCTTCTCGGCCATCGCGATGTACTTGGCGCTGGTGCCGAAGACGTCGACCTCCGCCTCCTCCGCCAGTCGCCAGAGCATATCTGGCTCGTCTGCCGGCATCGGCGCCCCGTCATAGAGGACCAGCGCCGCGCCGCTGGCAAGTCCAGTCACGAGCCAATTCCACATCATCCAGCCGCAGGTGGTGAAGTAGAACAGCCGCTCTCCCGGCCGGAGATCGCCGTGGAGACGATGCTCCTTCACGTGCTGGAGCAGGCTCCCCCCCGCCCCATGCACGAGGCACTTCGGGAGCCCAGTGGTGCCCGACGAATACAGGATCCACAACGGATGATCGAAGGGCAGCTGTTCGAACGTGGGCACCTCCCCGACCGGTTCGCCTGGCAGCATGTCGTACCGGATGAAGCGCGCCTGATCCGGGAGTGCCTTGTCGCCAAGATAGTCGACCATCAGGAAGTGGCGGACGGTCGGCAATTGGTCGGCGAGTTCGCGGGCACGATCCACGCAATCGTGCACCTTTCCCGCGTAACGGTAGCCGTTGGCGAAGAGCAGCACCGTCGGTTCGGTCTGCCCGAACCGATCGACGATGCCGGCGACACCGAAATCAGGAGAGCACGACGTCCAGATTGCGCCGAGCGACGCCGTCGCGAGCATCGCCACAATCGCCTCGGGGATGTTCGGGAGCCACCCCGCGACGCGATCCCCCAGGCCGACGCCCATCGCGCGGAGGCCGGCCTGCACGCGAGCGACCTCGCGACGAAGCGTCGCACGCGTCCACTCGGCCCGGGCCCCGCGCTCATCCCAGGGAACGAGCACGACCGCCTCGGGCGCACCGCGCAGCAGTTCCTCGGCGTAGTTGAGCCTGGCGTCGGGGAACCACCTTGCCCCCCCCCGTTGCGGCGGCGCCATCACATCATCATGCTCGACTGCCACGCGGCTTGCGGCGGCAGGCTGATGGGGCAACGCCATCCGGAAGACCGAGCCCCAGAAGCTGGCCCGGTCGGCGATCGACCACCGATGTAGCGACGCGAACGCGTCAGGGGCATCGGCGTCCGGGAGCGACACCCCCTCGGCCTGCCGATCGGCGATAAAGGCCGCCAGCAGGGACGCCCGCTTTTTCGCATCGGTCGGGACCCAGGAGAGTTCGGACAAAGGCGACGCTCCTATTTCGGCCGGAGGGTTACATCATCGCTCTGCACGCGTCGTCCCACGGCGAGCTGCAGGTCGGAGGTCTTGAAGCCGTCAGCGCTCACCCGAACGACCTGGACCCGGCAGGCTTCGAGGAGCTTCGGATTGAACTCGAGCCGATAATTGCCCTGCCCATCGCTGAAGGTGGCATAGAGCTGACCCACCAGTTGCAAATGCGCGTTTGGCAGCGGACGTCCGCGGTGATCGCGGACGACCCCGACCAGCGAGAAGAGGACGGGACTGCCGTCGGGGTTGACCCCCGGATCCGGGATCTCCGGACATTGGCCAGCTGCCTCGGGGAATGATTCCCTGAACCCGCGCGTATCCTGGGTCCCCATTCCTGCGCGTCCCATCGCGCGGGCACCAGATGCATTCCTGGCTGTCGGCAGTGCGCCGAATGGGGACGGCCGGTTTCCGAATGGTGAGGTGGGCGCCGCAATGATCCCCGAGCTGGCGAGATCGCGCGGCGAGGGGACGCGCTGTGCCTCGATCGGCTTGTCCGGCTGAGGGATCTCCGTCGCCGCGGGCTCACCACCAGGGTCGACCGCAAGCGGTGCGTCCTCCGGAATCGGCGTCGGATCGCCCTGCTCACGAGCCACCGGCGCATCGGGTTGCTTGGAATCCGGGCCCAACGGAATCGGGCGATCCGGCACGACCGGCTGCGGGAGCGTCGGCGGCTGAGCCTGTTGGAACTCGATCGGAGGATCGAGCCGGACCTGCTGTTCGTGGGTGGGGTTCGCGGGTGGCGCAACAGGACGATTGCGCTGAATCAGCAGGAACACGAGGACGACAGACAGGTGGAACAACACGCTGGTGAGCAGCGTATGCCAGTCCCATCCCCGCCCTGAGACGGGGTCAATTTCGAACGACCCGGGTGTTTCCACGCCTACAGTCTAGCCGAGGCACGGTCGGAGTGAGATGCCAGGGACCACCGATTGTGGAGCAACCGGCGAGCGTCGTAGCTTCCGTCGGGCATGAGGCCTCCTGGGACTTCTGGTGTGCAGGTCCGATGTGCCCCCACCGCATACACGCCTGATGCACGGCGGCGGTCGACCGTTGCGGAGGAGACGCGCTGAGCGGCGTGTCGGGACACGGGCAGGATCAACAGGGACATATTCCGGAATGGAATTTCCCACCGACCCCGATGCCCTCATCGTCGGCGCGGGCCCAATCGGGCTGGCCGCCGGTATCTCTGCCAGACGCCGCGGCCTCGAGCCGCTGATCATCGATGCCGGCCCTATCTGCAATTCGATCGTCAACTACCCCGTCGGCATGAAGTTCTTCACGACCCCAGAGCGCCTCGAGATAGGAGATCATCCCCTGCCGAGCGACGGGACGAAGGTGAGCCGGGAGGAGGCGCTCTCCTACTACCGCGGCGTCGTCCGGACCGAGGGGCTCGACGTGCGAACTGGGGTCCGACTCCTCGGCATCACTCATCAGGACGGCATGCACCAGGCGACCGTGATCGGCCGGGACGGCATGACCCTGATCCGGACACCCCGCGTGGTGCTGGCGACCGGCTACTTCGATCACCCGAATCTGATCGATGTCCCCGGCGAGGAGCTGCCCCACGTCCACCACCACTTCGTGGAACCGCATATCCTCGCGGGTCTGGATGTCGTGGTGGTGGGCGGGAAGAATTCGGCCATCGAGTCGGCGCTCCAGGCTTGGCGTGCCGGAGCGAGAGTGACGCTGGTGCATCGCGGGAGCGGCTTGGGTCCGAGTGTGAAATACTGGTTGCGGCCAGACTTCGAGAATCGCGTTGCCGCCGGAGAGATTCGGGCCGAGTTCGATGCGGTGGTTGCAGAAATCACGCCACGTTCCGTCACCATCGCGCGTGGTGGGGCGACGCAAGCGGTGGCGGCCGACAGGGTGTTCCTGCTCACGGGGTATCACCCGGACTTCGCGTTACTGGCGTCGATCGGGATCGAGCTGGAACCCGAGAGTGGGCGTGCGATCGTCAATCCGCACACTCTGGAGTCAAGTATCCCCGGGATCTATCTCGCGGGAAGTGTGGCGAGTGGCCGAAAGACGTCGGAGGTGTTCATCGAGAATGGCCGCTACGACGGCGAAAAGATTTTCGGTGACGCCGCGAGTCAGGATCGGGCGGATGCTCGCTATGCTGCGTCACCGAGGCCACGGGGAGAATGAGCCGGTCGGCTAGGTGGCGAGGCGTCCACGTGGCCGCCTGAGCGCCACCCTCACCCGAAGCAGCAAAATCAGCGCGACCGAGGAGAGTCCGAGCACCAGGCCCCACCACAGGCCAGCGGGTCCGAGCGACGTCCTGAAGGCGAGCAGGATCGAGGCGGTGATTCCGACTCCGGCGAACCCGAGCAGATTGATCAGCATTGGTGCGGTGGTGTCACCGAGTCCACGGAGGATTCCTGCCGACACCACTTGCAGTCCATCGAAGACCTGAAAGATCCCGGCGATCGGCAACAGTGTGGCGGCGAAGGCGACCACTGCCGGGTCGGTCGAGTAGAGCGATGCGAGGAAATTCGGGAGGAGGAGGAGCGCCCCTGCCGTACAAAACATGAACCCAGCACCGACGCCAAGCGCCGCGCGTGCCGCCGCCCGGAGCCGCACGGGATCCTGACGACCCACGGCGCGACCGACCACCACCGCTGCGCCCATGCCCACGCCCATCGGCACCATGAAGGTGAGCGACGCCATGTTGAGCGCTATCTGGTGACCAGCGACGGCGACCGTTCCGAAGGTGCCCATCAGCAGGGCCACGGTGCTGAATGCGGCGAACTCGATCTCGATCTGGATGCCGATCGGGAGGCCAAGCCGAAAGAGCTGGTACAATGCGTGCGGCCGCAGCGATTCGTGGTGCCAGGGCCGGAGCGTGCCGGCGAGGTCACGGCGGCCGAGCTGGAACACCAGCGCACCCATCAGGATCCGCGAGATGGTCGTGGCCAATGCTGATCCCGCGACGCCCATCGGGGCGAGCCCCAGTCCGCCAAAAATCAGCCATCGATTGAGCACCACGTTGATGAGATTGGCGATCACGATCGTCCAGACCACCGGTGCCACGCGATGCATCGCCTGCAGCGTCTGGCGCCCGACGTTGAACGCGAGGAACGGAAAGACACTGGGGATGAGCAGCACGCAGTATGTGCCGACCAACGGCATCACCTCGGCCGGCTGATCGAGTCGTGTGAGGATTGGCTCGGCGAGGCCCAGTAGTGCCATGACCGGGAGCGAAAGCACCACAGCGAGGACCATCCCGCGCTGCACACCAAGGGTGACGCCGCGGTGATCGTCGGCGCCGAGGGCCTGGGAGACGACCGGATCGAGGGCGAGCAGGATGCCGACCCCGAGCATGACAACGCCATAGAAGTAGACATTGCCGATCGCGACCGCGGCGAGCGCCTCGGCGGAGACGCGACCGACCATCAGCGTGTCGACCGTCCCCATGAACATCATCCCGACATTGACGACAACGATCGGGAACGAGAGGGCAAGGACCGCTCGGAGGGGCGACCGAACTGGGGGATCGGCCGCCGGATTCATCGCTCGGGGCGCTGTCCGCGGTCAGGATCGACGAGCAGCCGCTCGGCGAAATCGAGGCGCTCGTTCAAGTGCGCGACCTCGTTCCGTAGTTGATCGAGTTCGTCGAAGATCGCGCCCGCGGTGCCGGGCTGGACCATGCGGTCGCTCTCGGGTTCCCAGTTGGCGATCAGGAGTCCGTCCTTGTCGCGAAAACTTCCGGACAGGATCGTGATGGTGTCGTATAGCCACCAGATGCCTAGCCCCCCAAGGGTGATCGCCTGGAGGATGCCGGTCTGAATCTTTCCCGCGTAGAACCGGTGCGCGCCGAACACGCCGAGGAAGAAGGCGAGCAACAGTGCGACGGTGCGCGAGCGGGGTGAGGCGAAGAGGTCGTCAGACATATGCGGTATCCGGCTGAGTGCCCCCGGCAGGAGTCGAACCTGCGACCATCGGCTTAGAAGGCCGGTGCTCTATCCAGCTGAGCTACAGGGGCAAGGGTTGCAGAGGAAGTGGCGGGCACCGAACGGTGCGGTCCCGCCACGGGGATCACTTTCTGAGCGCGTCGCGAATCTCGCGCAGGAGCACCACATCCTCGGGCGGCGCAGGCGTGGCCGCGGGGGCCGCTGCTTCCTTCCGACGCAGGTTGTTCATCATACGGACCATCTGGAAGATGATGAATGCAAGAATCACGAAGTTGAGTACGACCGTGGCGAAGTTGCCCCACGCGAGCACGGGGACACCGGCGGCTCGAACAGCCTCGAGGGTGTGCTCGGTGCCGGTGGGCACATCACTCAGCGGGAGAAAATAGTTCTCGAATGAAAGGCCGCCGAGCGCCTTCCCCACCACGGGCATGATGACGTCATCGGTAAGGGAGGAAACAATTTTTCCGAATGCCGCGCCAATGATGACGCCGACGGCCAGATCCATCACATTGCCCTTGAGGGCGAATTCCTTGAACTCCACACTCATGCTCATCGTGGCTCCTGATCGTGTGAAGGTCGTGGTGACACGTGCGCTCCAAACTTCGCGAACAATCTACTGGAAACCGGACCGCAGTGCCCACCGTACGGCGGTCCAACCCCGACAGCCCGGAGCATCCGATGTTGATTATCACCCTCGCCCTCGCCCTTGCCGCCACAGGGGGCGGGCCCCGACCTGATGGCGCGGCCCTCCTCCGGCAGATGAACGCCGAGCACCGCGGCGGCTGGTGGACCACCCTCATCTTCGAGCAGCGGAGCACGTGGCCCGGCACACCTGGACGCCCGGAGGAGACGTGGTACGAGTCCATGTCGCGTCCCGGCAAGCTGCGGATCGACATCGTGCGCCAGGACTCCTCGGTTGGCGGGATGGTCTTCCGGAATGACACCCTCTATCAGTTCGGACCGGGTCGAGCGGCGGTCGGCCGCCCGCTGGTCCATGCACTCCTGGTGCTGCTCCACGACGTGCATGTCGGCGACCCAGACTCGGTGGTGGCCAAGCTCCGTGCACAGGGCTTTGACCTCGGCGCTACCGACTCGACCACGTGGAACGGTATGCCGATCACGATCGTTGGTGCCGCCATGGGCGATTCGACGAAGCCGCAATTCTGGGTCGACACCGACCGGATGATCGTGGTTCGCGTGATGCAGCCGAGTCGGATCGGGACGGTGAGTGATACGCGCGTCACCGAGTTCTCGAAGGTCGGCCCAGGTTGGGTTGAGCGGCGGATCGAATTCTGGGTTGGCGGGACGCTGCAAATGCTGGAGGAGTACACCTGGGTCAAGACCGGGGTGGAGCTGCCGGCGTCGGTTTTTGATCCGGCGGCGACGAGCTGGCCCGAGTGGGCGGTGGAGCGACGGTAGGGCTCATGCGGTAGGGTGACGATTCAGTTCGTCGCGTCCTGAACTCGCGATCAACGCATTGGCGTTGCTCGCTCAGACAGCAGGTCGCTCCTCACCGAACCGTCACCCTACCGCCGCACTGGCAGAATATGGTGAGCGTTCTCGCTCTGCCGCCTTCTCGCGTTTTCGCTTTCCCAATCGGGGCGCCCGGATTCGAACCGGGGGCCTTCCGCTCCCAAAGCGGACGCGCTACCGGACTGCGCCACGCCCCGTGGCGGACAATCTAGCCTCGGAGGGCCTTGACCAGCGAGGCCACCGCTCGACCTCGGTGCGAGACGGTGGCCTTGACGTCGGACGACACCCCGCCGAAGGCCACACCGAGCTCCGTCGACCAGAAGACCGGATCGTAGCCGAAGCCACTTTCTCCGTCCGGGCTCTCCAGGATGCGCCCCTCGACGGTCCCTTCGGTCACGATCTCCCCGCCTTCTCCGCCCGATGGCGAGAGCACCAGCACACAACGGAACCGTGCCGCGCGTCCGGAGGCTGGCACGCCGCGAAGTCGCTGCAACAGCTCGGCGATATTGCGCTCAGTCAACGACTCATCCGGGCCGACCGCGCCCGCGAATCGCTTGCTTCGAACTCCAGGAGCCCCGAAGAGTGCGTCGACCTCAAGCCCACTGTCGTCGGCGAGCGCATCGAGGCCGGCACGATCCCGGAACCACTCGGCCTTCGCACGGGCGTTCGCCGCGAAGGTCTCGTGGATTTCGAGCCCTTCCTCGTCAGGCGACTCCACGATGCCGATGTCGTCGGGGAAACAAAGCTCACGCTTGAGCGGTGCCAACAAGCTCCGGAACTCCGCCTGCTTGCCACGATTCCGCGTCGCGACCAGCAGGCGACTCACGTGAGGACGGCAGCTCGCTGCAGTGCAAACAATTCGGCCAGCCCGAGGTCGGCCAGATCGAGCAACCCACCGAGCTCCGAGCGGTCGAAGGTGCCCTGTTCGCCGGTCCCCTGGACTTCGACGTAGTCGCCTGGCTCGAGCATGACCACGTTGGCATCAACTTCCGCGTCGCGGTCTTCGAGGTAGACCAGATCGAGCCGCGGCTCGCCAGCAATCTTGCCGACGGAGACCGCGGCCACCCAACGACCGAACGGCGAAGACTGTTTGGTCTCCGCCGCCAGCCATGCACACGCGTCGTGCAGTGCCACGGCCGCACCGGTGATACTGGCGCAGCGCGTGCCCCCGTCGGCGACGAGCACATCACAGTCGATCCGAATGGTGTACTCCCCGAACGCAAAGGTGCCCATGGATGCACGGAGCGAGCGGCCGATCAGCCGCTGGATCTCCTGCGTCCGTCCGCCCGCGCCGGCGCGCTCACGACGGGTGCGCTCGGATGTCGCACGGGGCAACATCGCGTACTCCGCCGTCACCCAGCCGAGCCCGGACCCCTTCCGGAAGGGCGGCACGCCCGGCTCGACACTGGCGGTGCAGTGGACCAGCGTGCCACCAGTGCGGACGAGGCACGATCCCTCGGCAAACGGATTGGCGCGACGCTCGAGGAGCGTGGGGCGCAGTTCATTGTTCTGGCGGCCATCAGGACGGGACACGAAGACGCTCCACGAGTCGGGATGTCGAAAGATTGGGAAGCAGCGGGACGATGACGACCCGACCGCCGCGTGCACGCACCAGATCGGCGCCCACCACGGTGTCGGGATCATAGTCCCCCCCCTTGACGAGGATATCGGGGGTGAGGTACTCGATCAGTTCGCGCGGCGTCGGCTCGGCGAAGAGCACGACACAATCAACCGCTGCGAATGCGGCGAGGGTCCGCGCCCGATCGATCTCCGGACGGATCGGGCGCTGGGGTCCCTTGCCGAGCATCCGGACCGAGGCATCATCGTTGAGGCCAACGATCAGCCCCCCCCCCAATGCGCGAGCCGCCTCGAGAATGGCCACGTGCCCGGCGTGCAACAGGTCGAAGACCCCATTGGTGAACACCACCGTGCCCTGCTGCCCGGCTCGCCATGCGTGCGCGTCGTCCCGGCTCAGGATCTTCCGCTCGGTCGTGCCCCAGCTCAGAGCGATGACTCCCCAAACGGCTTGAAGGTGAGGACCTTCTCGCCGAGGAACGGGATGGTGACGGTCTCGGTGTACTCCGAGCGAATCTCCATACGCGGTGGATTGGGCAACCGATCGAGGGTGAGCTTCCGCTTCGCCGCCGGCGGCAGGCGGAGCGAATCGGCCTGCGACTCGAGCCTTGCCCGCATCGCGGAGTCGGGCATGGCGGATGCAAAGCCGGCCACGGTGCGGATCTCGTCGTTCCACCGCTGATACCGGAACCACGGTCGACCGAACAGGATGCCGACGTAGAGCAGAAGCACCAGCACGGCCAGCGTCCCGAGACAGCCGAACTTGCTGCCACCGAGCCTGGGATCTCGAGGGATCTTTACCATTGGGATTGGGCCTCCTTCACGAGGGCGTTCACCAGCAGTTCCAGCGCGGTGCGGCGACCCTCGGCCTCCCGGCCGGGATCGTACTGGGCATCAGCAGGAAAGGTGCGCTGCCTGAGCAGAGCCTTGTCGGTGCTCCGCTCAACCATGGACAGATCGATCGTGAGCCGCAAGAGTCGCTTGCTCACCTCCACCGTTCCGCCACGCTGACTCCCATTGGCTGCGCCGGTTCCACGATAGCCCACGGGCTGGTCGGGCTCGTAGAGCCGCACCGTGCCGGTCACGATCGCGTCCGCCTGCGATTCGGCCACGATCCGGAGCCCGAGACGCTGCTCCATCGCGTCGCGGATAGTGCGATTGACCTGCTGGGCGATGGTCGGATCGGTGGTCTGGTTCTCGAATGGCTGGACCGCCACCGTGCGGATGCCGGGCGGGAGTCCCCCCCCCGCGAAACCATAGGCACACCCGGCCAGCGCCACTAGGCCGAGGCAGGCACCCCACTGGCTACGGCGCATCGCCGGGCCTGGTCCATAGGGAGGCTGGCAGCGAATCTGGTGTGCGGTGATTGCGGAACGTGAGGGTGAGACGGGCTGGGCGGGACGGCACGTCGAGCTGCGCCCTGGCCAACTTCCCGTCCGCATCGAAGGTGGTATAGACTCGGCCGATCAGCTCCCCAGCGCGGCGCACCTCGGCGACGAGGCTGCGTTTCGCACTCGTTGTCAGGAGGTAGTTGACCGTGTCGGCTCCCCGCACATATCGCCACGCTCGAGTCGCCGCGGTTGACTCGGCGGACAGTTCGTCACCGTTCTTGGGAGCGCGAGCCTGACCCACCAAGGCCCAGAGCAGGTCGTATTCCGGCACCAGATTGGTGACCTCCTCCTCTGGTTCGGCCCAGATGGCGGAATCACCCACGACGAACACCGCACGCGCTGCGGAGCCGAGTGGACCTCGCGCATCAAACCGGAGCGAATCCGGTGGTACGATCACGACGGCACCTCGCAGGCTCGCCTCGGCGCCACTGCCCTCTTGGAACCGTGCATCGAATCGGGTCTCGGTCGCCACCGGGCTGCGGAGCTCATTGACCCAACTGGCGATCCTCGCCGGATTGGTTGACGCCAGCGGGGACGGCATCTGCGGGCCGGGCAGCGCCGATGCGCACCCGGCAAGGGCGGTCGCGAGGAGAACAATCACGTGGGGGTCCGGACGCATGGGACGGAAGGTCGCCCCGAATCCCTCTGGGCTCAAGGCGCCCCGCCGCGATGGATCGATCGGATCTGGTCCCCGGGGAGAATCCGCTTGAGGGCGGAGTAACTCCCAGTGACCTTGCCGAAGATCGTGTAACCCCCGTCCAGGTGGGGTTGCGGGGACAGATTGATGAACCACTGACTCCCGCCGGTATCGGGTCCCGACAGCGCCATCCCCAGCATTGGCACGTCGTAATGGAGGCGGTTGATCTCGTCCCGAATGGACCAGCCGGGTCCACCCTCCCCTGTTCCGGTCGGATCGCCATCCTGCACCACAAAGTTCGGCACCACACGGTGCCAGCGTCCGTTGTCGAAATACCGACGATCGACGAGACGAAGGAAGTTGGCCACCGTCAGTGGCGCCTGTCGCGGCAGCAGTTCGAGTTCGATAGTGCCGCGTCGATCGATCTCGATCGTGACCTTCGGATTCTCGGTGGCGAGCAGATAATCGGAGACGAGCTGTCGGTAGTCCTCGAAGGTGCGGCCGGTCTCGACCGGGCCGATGGGGCCCCAGACCTCGCCGAGACGCGGAAGCTGCCGGTGCGCGAGGGCCCTGAGGTCGGCATCGTCGGGGCGCTCGAGGATCGCACGCCGTGAGGGTGCGGCGAGCCGGTCGACCACGCCCGGGTCTCGACGCGCCCAGCCGCCAAGCATCTCGAGGACGGTCATCCGGATTTCCTTCACCCCGCCTCGCCATGCTTCGATGAGCAGGTCGAGCGAGGCGTCGGTCGGTGTGGGGGCGAGAATGCGCAACGCGGTGCTACGGAGCGCCTGATCCTCGCCCTGCCAAGCCCGCATTGCCACCACCTGCTGCCGACCCCGGGCCGTCGAGTCGAGGCGCACCCACGAGGCCAATGCGGCACCGCTCACACGGCTGTCCGGGTCGTTGACCAGCGGCTCGATCCTGGAGGCCGAAGTCGGGCCAAGGGCTGACCAAGCCACTATTGCGGCAAGCCGATCGAACGGATCGGGCGAGTGAAGCCACTGCTGCCCCACCGGCGCGAATGCCGCGGGATCGAGTCGCGCCAACGCGAGAAACGCCGCTTGGCGGACACCCCAATCGTTCTTGTCAGGCTGGACCGCCTCACGCAAGACCACTATCCCGGCATGACCACCGGCCGCCCCGAGGGCCTCTGCCGCCGCGATGCGCACTGTGCGATCCTCGTCGACCAGGAGGGGGATCGCATCGGTGACCATACTCGAATCCCGGAAGGATGCCGCTGCTTGAAGGGCATTGATGCGTACACCGGGCGTCCGGTCGGCAAACGCCCGTGCCAACTCCGAGACGATTGTTGCGGGATCGAGCCCGGCCTTCTCGGCGAATCGTCGCGTCAAGGCTTTCGCTGCAGTCTCGCGGATGAGAGGCACGGGATCGCGAAGCGCGCCGACCAACAGATCTCCGGACTGGGCCTCCCCCAACCGGCCGAGCGCGTAGATCGCTCTCCAGCGCAGTGACACGCTTGTATCGCTGGCCAGGGTCATCAACTGCGCCGCGGGAGCATTCGTGCCGAGGCGCCACGACTCGATCGTGGCCTGCGCTCGCATCGCCTGGCGCCGACTACCAGTGATCTCTCCGACGTCACCGAGGAGATCCCGAATCACGCGAGCCGACGAGGCGTCCCCCAATCGAGCGAGGGTAGTCGCGGCCTCCGCGAGGGCCTCGTCGGTCAGGGAATCACTCTGCCGGAGCCGATCCACCACGGGGCCCGAGGCGGTCGTGTCGCCAAGCAACCCGAGCGCAAAGAAGGTCGTCGCCACGACCCCGGGATCCCGGTCGGAAAGCCGAGGAAGCAGGAGTCGCAGCCCCGCGTGATCGCCGATTCGACCAATCGCCGTGATCGCCGTTCGGCGGACGAGAGGATCCGGATGCTCAACCGCGCGGGCCAACACAGTCGTATCGAGGACCCGCCGATCCTCTGCCATGAGAATGGGTGCCAGACTTCCCACGAGCGCGGCATCCTGTGCTGGGAGGAGGGCCGGCATCGCGCCAATCAGGGTCAAGAAGAGTCCACAGCGGTTCACAGGCGCACCAGGTCGGGACGGGTGAGGAGGCGAGCCCAGACGGTCTCTGGCAATCGCGCGAACGCAAAATTGGTATCGAGCACCAGCAGGGCCGTTGTGGCCGTCGCCAGGAGTTCATCGGTCTCATCGTGCTCGACCACATACCCGAACTCGATCCGGCGGGATGCTCTGTCCCGGATCCAGCATCGCACCCGGATGGGATCGTCATAGCGCGCGGCGCGACGGAATCGGATGCTCAGGTCGCTCACGGCCAGCCGGAGCCCCAGTGTCTCCAGCTCCCGATAGCTGATGCCCGTGGTCCGCAGGAGCTCGGTTCGTGCCACATCCAACCAGACGAGATACCGGGCATGGTAGACCACACTCATCTGGTCGGTCTCCGAATAGTCCACCCGGCGATGGATGGTGACAATCGGAGCGTCTGTTGCCTGATCCATGGTCATTCGGCACCTTTCGCCCCGTGGAAGATACCCGACTCGTGATTGTCGCCGATGCGCACTTCGGCGCGGCTCCCGCATCCGACGAAACGGCGTTTCTCGCCTTTCTGGATCAGGTGCCCCGCCCCGGTGATACGCTGCTCCTCGCCGGCGACATCTTCGACTACTGGTTCAGCTATCGCCGCCTGATCCCGCGTCGCAGTTTTCGGATTGCGGCGGCGTTGACCACGATTGCTCGACAGATCCCGGTCGCCTTGGTCGGTGGCAATCACGACCGCTGGGGTGGGTCGTTCTGGCAGGACGACGCCGGCATCCGTTTTGAGCCGCATCGGTTGGCGTATCCCACCACCAGCGGACCCGTCCATCTGATCCACGGTGACGGCTTGCACGAGGAGCATCCCGGTGCCGCATGGATGCACCGCGCGACCTCGTCCCCGACCGTGATCGCCATCTACCGGCTGCTGCACCCCGACTTCGGATTCTGGCTCGCCGGCAAGATGGGACACAATCTTGCCTACGGCGAATCCCACCCCGAGGCGGTCCAGGCTGCCGCGGAACGGCAACATCGCTGGGCCACCACCGAGTTGACGCGGGATGCCAGTATCCGCGCGATTGTAATGGGCCACACGCATCGCGAAGCGGCCGTCGAAGTCGATCCGGGACGTTGGTACGTCAACCCCGGGGCCTGGCTCGACGGCCACCGCTATGCGACACTCGATGCCGACGGCGCCACGCTCAGGCAGTTCGCCTAGGCGCCACCGAGCCGCACCAGTTCGACATCCGACACGATGCGCCCTGTGAACAGCGAGCCGAGCCGGGCGAATCGTTCGACGTCGTCGGTCGCGGCCCACCGGTGGCTGGCCACCGCCCCATTCGGCGCTGTGAGATCGCTCTGTTGCAGCACGCGTGCGACGTCTCGTGCGGTCTCGTCGGCACTGTCAATCAGGCGCACCTGGGCTGGTAGGAGATCGCCGAGAAGCGGCTTGAGCAGCGGATAGTGGGTGCACCCGAGGACGAGGGCATCGACGTCGGCCGCGATGATCGGCGCCAGGTAGACCTCCGCGATCATCCGTGCGGCGGGGTGCGAGAACCAGCCTTCCTCGACCAGTGGCACGAAGAGCGGGCATGCCTGCTCGATGACCCGAAGATCCGGTCGCGCGGCGAGCAGCGCACGGCGATAGGCGCCCGACGCGATGGTGCCTGCGGTGCCGATCACCCCAACTCCCCCCCCCATGGTTGCCGCCACCGCGGCACGCGCACCCGGCTGGATGACCCCGATCACAGGGATGGTCACCGCCGACTGGAGCGCGGGGAGCGCATGGGCGGTGGCGGTGTTGCAGGCGACGACCACGGCCTTGACCCCCTGCCCCACCAGCCACTCAAGGATTTCGTGGCTGTAGCGTTCGACCGTTGCAGGCGACTTCGGCCCATAGGGTACCCTGGCCGTATCGCCGAGGTAGATGGTCGATTCGTTCGGCAGCAGGCCATAGATCGCTCGTGCAACGGTCAGGCCACCAATTCCGGAATCGAAGATGCCGATCGGCGCTGCGTGGTTCATCGGGGCAGTGAGAACTGGAGACCAATGCCAGTCCGTCCATCGTTCAGCGGGCGAGCCCGGAGGTCACCCGGAAAATCGTAGAGATTCGCCGCGACGAACGCCTCGAGACCGGCGAACAGGTGGTTGGCGGCGATCAAGACCAGCCAGTCCTGTCGCTCATTGCGCTTGTCCTCGACTCGATCGGAGCCGGTGCGTTCGAGATACCGCAGCTCGGTGTCGGCCTTCAGCATCATGCCGAGGGCGAGTCCCTCGAACGCAATGAAGAGTCCGCCGGTCAACTTGCGATCGAGCGATGCCTGCCCCCACCCCGGCACCAGCAGGGAGCGCGCGAAATATCCCAACGGTGATGGTCGGGATGGGGCGGTCGGCGTCGGCACGGGATGCGGAGCTGATGGGACAGGTTGTTGGGCCGCGAGCGGTCCGACACCAACCACGAGGGCGAGCACGAAGGCGGGGATTTTCACACCGGAAAGGTGGCGGGGGCGGCTGCAATCCCCAAGCCGGCTCATCCGGTGCGTTCGGCCATGGCGCGGCCGTAGCGCGCCAGGATTCCGGCCCGCCCGACGGTCCCGAGGAGACGGCCGCTCGGGGCGTCGACCACCGGCAGCGCCGCGACCCCGAGTGCGCCGAGTCGGCGAGTCACTTCGAGGAGCGACACGTCGAGCGTGAGTGCCTCGGTTGAGTGCGCCACATCCCGGGCCGTCCGCCCCGGCTCGATCCCCTCCGACGATTGCGCCATCGCCCCCAATTCACGGAGCGTTACCACGCCGAGCAGCCGACGGCCTTCGTCCACCACCGGATAGACCGTTTGGTCGGCAAAGGCGAAGCGACGGATCAGGGCCTCGACCGGCTCATGCGCCTGCACGACCGTGACCTCACGGTCGACGGCATCGGCCACGGTGAGGCCGGCGAGGCGGTCCCGGTCGACTCCGTGCTCGAGGTGAATGCCGCGTCGGCGGAGCCACCCGCTGTAGAGATTGTCCGACTGGATGCGCTTGACCACCACGACCGCCACCGCGGTGGTCAGCATGAGCGGAAGCATGAGGGCGTAATCGTCGCTCATTTCGAACACGAGGAGAATTCCCGTGATCGGGGCGCCGGTTGCGGCGGCGACGGTAGCTCCCATCCCGACGATGCCGTAGGCCGCCGGCTGCAAGCCGGCGTTCGGGAAAAGGGCGGCGAGGCCGGCGCCCATCGCCCCGCCAGTTGCCGCCCCAAGGTAGAGCGAGGGGGTGAAGACCCCGCCGGAGCCGCCCCAGCCCAGCGTCAGCGCGGTCGCGATGATCTTGCCGATCGCGAGCAACGCGATCATCCACCAGACCATCGTGCCGAAGACATCCAGCGGGATGGCCAGGTGTCCCTTGCCGACCAGCAGCCCGTTGGAGGCGGCGACCATGAGTCCCACGATGCCGCCGGCGAGCGCCGCGCGCGTTGCGGTGACATGGGAATGCGCGAATCGGAAATAGACCCGGATGAACCAGGCGCTCACCACGCCAACCACCACGCCGAGCAGCGGGTACGCCAGGGCCACTTCCCAGAGGTGGGTGTAGGAGTACTCCATCGGCAGCTGGATCGCCGCGTGATCCCCGAACACCCCGCGAGACACGACGGACGCGACAACACTGGCGACGATCACCACCGGAAAGGCGGCCGCGCTCAGTCCACCGAGGATCTCCTCGAGCGCGAAGAAGGCGCCGGCGAGCGGGGCATTGAAGGCCGCGCTGATCGCTGCTGCGACGCCGGCCGCGACGAGGAGGGTCGTACGGTCGGCCCCAAAGCGAAAGAGCCGCGAGAGGAACGATCCCGCGGCGGCACCAAGGACGGCGACGGGGCCCTCGGCGCCCGCAGACGCCCCCCCCCCCAACGTGGCGGCGGAGGCGGCCGTCCGGGCCAGCGCGGGTCGGAGCGGGATCCGGCCCCCGACGCGCACGACGCGACGCTGGACATCGGGGACGGTCAGCCCTTCCTCGCCGGGCGCGAAGCGGCGCATGATCCACCACGCCGTCACCATGGCCGCCGCCGTGATCAGTGGCCTGGTGACCCACGGCCCGAACGCCGGCATCCAGGTCGATGGCCAACTGAAGAAGATGGCGTAGGCGATATCGATCGCCTTGAAGAATCCGACGACCGCGAAGGCCCCGGCGATCCCGACCAGCACCGCGAATCCCAACAACACGGCGTTTTCGGAGAGGTCGAGATGATTGAACCAGTCGACGAAGGTCTCCCACGCGCCGCTGGCCATCCGACCCGGCGCGTATACCACGCGGCGAGCCCGCCGCGGTATCCGCGCGAGGCCGCGCTCGATCAAGCGCATCACCGGGTCCGGACGCCGACCGGAGTTCACCGGGTGGTGGCCACGACCTCGATCTCGACCCGAACGTCTTTGGGCAGTCCAGCCACTGCCACGGTCGAACGCGCGGGACGATGCTCCCCCATGACCCGCGCGTACACCTCGTTCATTGCGCTGAAGTCCGTCATGTCGCGCAGGAACACTGTTGTCTTCACGACATTGTCGAAGGTCATGCCTTCGGCCGAGAGGACAGCACGAAGGTTCTGGAACACCTGCTCGGTCTGTTCGGATACGCCGCCTGGCACCACTTCCATCGTGGACGGATCGAGGGCGATCTGGCCGGCGGAAAAGAGCAGGTCACCGATGCGGACCGCCTGGCTATAGGGTCCGATGGCGGCAGGTGCGTCGGGCGTGGCGATGATCTTCATGTCATCCTCAAGGCGAGAAGGCGAGAAAGCGAGAAGGCGAACAATTGGTCGCCTCCGACAGGAGCCAATCCGGGATCTAGGCGCTGCCGTCCGGCAGCGAGTGATGCTGGTCCGGCCAGAACAGTTGCAGCGCATTGTCGGTGGTGCATGCCGCAATCGTCCCGGCGTCGGCGCCGCGGATCTCGGCGAGCTTTCGGACGACCTCGACCACGAACGCTGGTTCGTTGCGACGACCCCGGTGTGGCACCGGGGCAAGGTATGGCGCATCGGTCTCGGCCAACAGGCGCTCAGGCGCCACGAGTCGTGGCGAATCGATATCCTGCCACGACTTGAAGGTGAGCATCCCGGAGAACGAGAACCAGTAGTTGCGTTCGAGTCCTGCGTCACGGAGGATCGGGCCACTACTGAACGAGTGCAGGACCACCCGCGCCGTTGGCTGTTCCCTGAGGATGGCCGCCACGTCGGCGTCGGCGTCTCGGGCATGGATGATCACGGGCAATCCGACCTCGACCGCGAGCGCCAGTTGTTCGCTGAAGACCCGGCGTTGGACTTCCCGGGGCGAGTGATCATAGTGATAGTCAAGCCCCATCTCGCCGGCGCCGACCGCTCGATGGTGCCAGAGTGCTCGAAGGCGCTCACGAAGGGCGTCGTCCCACGCCGCCGCATCATGCGGGTGACAACCGGTCGCAAGCGAGAGAGCCGGGGCGCCCTCCAGCCACTCGAGGGTGTCATCGACTCGGGACAATTCACTCTCAATGACAAGCGCACGGCCCACCCCGGCCGTGCGCATGCGTGCCACCACGTCGTCTCGATCCTCCGCGAACGCCGGATCACCAAGGTGGCAGTGCGTATCGATGCAGTCGATCACGCCGACTGCGTGGCGCTCCGTCGGGTGGTCGACTTGGCGACCTTCACACCATGCCCACCGATTCCAGGCCACTTCTGCTCGATGATGAGCAACACGGGAGCCGCGATGAAGATCGACGAGAAGGTACCGGTGAACACGCCGAAGGCCATCACCAGCGCGAACGGCCGGATGACATCGCCGCCGAAGATGATGAGTGCCAGCAGAGCGGCGAGCGTCGTGGTGTGGGTCAGTACTGAGCGCGGCAGGGTCTCGTTGATGGACCGATTGAGGACGGGGATCCAATCGCGATTGCGATCCTTGTGCATGTTCTCGCGGACACGATCGAAGATGATGATGGTGTCGTTGAGGGAGTAGCCGACCATCGAGAGCACCGCGGCGACCACCACCAGTCCGACCTCAAGCTTCAGGACGGCAATGAAGCAGATCGTCAGCACGATATCGTGGGCCGTCGCGGCCACTGACGCGAGTCCGAACCGCCACTCGAAGCGCCACGCCAGATAGGCAAGCACCGCGAAGAACGAGAAGAAGATCGCGAGAAAGGCCTGCGAACGGAGATCGCCACCTACCTTCGGGCTCACCGCTTCCGCGGACATGCGTTCCCACTGCCCGGCACCCGCGATCTGGTCAAGGACGGCGCCGACCGCATTGGCGGTGGCCTGAGTGTCGTCGGCGTCGCCGCCCGCGACCACGTCCTGAGCCCGGATCGCGATTTCGTGCCCGTCGCCAAATGGGGTGATCTCGACCGTACCAAGTCCGGCGGCGGCAAGTTCCTGTCGCACGGTCTCGATATCCCACGGTGCGGCTGAGGCGATCTTGGCCTCCACCATGGTGCCGCCGGTGAACTCGATCGAATAGTTGATCCGGCGGCCGAGCAGCGCCACGAGACCGAGCGCCAGCAGCACACCGGTGACGATGATCGCCTTCCGGCGCATGCCGATGAAGTCGTAATTCGCGTTGGCAAAGATGCGTGTCATGGTGGTCAGATGCTCAAGGTTGTGGCGTGGGGATCCTTCCGCTCAAGCCAGAGCAGGAAGAAGGTCTTCGTGATGAAGATCGCGGTGAGCATCGACGCGGCGATACCCATGATCAGCGTGACGGCAAAGCCCTTGACCGGACCGGTCCCGAACTGGAAGAGGAAGAGCGCCGTCAACACGGTCGACACGTTCGAGTCGATGATCGCGCTCATGGCGTGCTGGAAGCCCTCCATCACCGCGAGTCGCACGGTTCGGCCGGCGATCAACTCCTCACGGATGCGTTCAAAGATCAGCACGTTGGCGTCGACCGCGATGCCGATCGACAGCACCAGTCCCGCCAGGCCAGGGAGGGTCAGCGTGGCCCCGATCGCGGTCAGACCCGCGATGGTGAACAGGATGTAGAGTCCGAGGGCGCCGACGGCCAGTACACCGGCGAATCGGTAGTAGGAGATCATGATGATGAGCACGAGCAGGGTGCCGATGAGGAGCGCGGTGATGCCGCTCCGAATCGAGTCCAATCCGAGCGAGGCGCCGACCTGCCGCTCCGCGACCACCTTGAGGGGAATCGGCAAGGCGCCGGCATTGAGCGTGAGGGCCAGGTCCTGCGCTTCCTGGAGCGACCCGCTCATGGTGATCTGACCGCTCCGATCAATCCGGCCGTTGATGCTTGGCGCACGGCCTTGGACCTTGTTGTCCAGCACGATCGCCATGAAGTCACCGATGTGGCGACCGGTTTCCATGCCGAAGCGCCGTCCGCCCGCGCGGTCGATCGTGAAATTCACGACCGGCTTGTTCTGGGTCGGGTCGATCTGGGGTGTGGCGGTCTCGAGCCGGTCCCCGGTCAGGATTGCCTCGCCGTCGAGGATGTAGAGTAGCCGAATCTGCTCGGTGCCGACCGCCATTGGTTCGCCTGCCCAGCGGAACACCACATTGCGGGGAAGGAGTCGCTCCACCTGAGGGATATGGAGCATCGAGTCAACTCGAACGTATGCCGTCTCGAGGACGGCATACTCGCCCGGAATCGTGCCGCCCAACCCGTAGCTTGACCCGGGCGCAATCAGCGCCTGCAGGATCGGCCCACCGGCTGGGGCCTTGCTCGTATCCGCCGTCGCGCTATCGGTAGCGACGGTGGTCGAATCGGCGCCCGGGCCGGAGCTGTCGGTGCCCTGACCGAGCAACTCAGCGACCTGGTTCGGCGTCGTTGCTGCCGCGGCGCCCGCATCGCCACGCACGCCGAGCTGGTTGAGGACGCGGTCCATGGCCGGGAGGGCATTTTCGAGGGCATTGGTCTTGTCCGTGAGACGGAATTCGAGCGACGCCGTCTTCTGGACGATTTCCTTGGCGCGGTTTGCGTCCCGAATGCCGGCCAGCTCGACGATGATGCGCTCGTCGCCGACCTTCTGGATCACCGGTTCCGCCACACCGAACTCGTCGATGCGCTTCCGCAGGACGGTCACGGCCAGATCGGTGTCGCGCTTCTTGTCGCTTGACACCTGCCCGCTCTCGTCAAGTTCCAGCTCCAGATGCATGCCGCCCTGGAGATCGAGCCCGAGTTTGAGCGGGACACGCGTCATGACCGTGTCCTGCATTCGGCCGTCGGCGAGCTGTTCCCGGACCGTTTCCGGTCGGGGGAAGAGGTAGAAGATCGCCAAGGCCACGAGGGCCAGGATCGTCACCACGCGATTGCGTATCGAAGCAAACATCGTCACTCGGGCGCCGGAAGCGGCGTATCAAGGTCATGTGGTGCGCCGGCCAGCATGGCCCGGGCGCGCTCGGCATCGATCCCCAATTGGTGGCGGAGCGATACTGCCCCATCGAAGCGGCGAATCGGTCTGAGCGGTGCGAGCCATTCGACACGCACCATCCGGTCGTACAGATCCATCTCGACATCCAGCAGATGGATTTCCAGCAAGCGGCGGCCGTCATCGAAGGTCGGACGGTGCCCCTGGTTCATCATCCCGCCAAACCGACCGGCGGGCGTCTCCACATTGACCACCCAGACGCCATCGGGTGGCAACAACTTGTCGACTGGGATCCCGAGATTGAGTGTCGGGAATCCGATCGTCCGACCCCGAGCCTCGCCACGCCGGACGCGGCTCGAGACCGTATAGCGTCGTCCCAACTGGCGAGCCGCCGACGCCAGATCGCCCCCAGCGATCGCACGGCGAATGCTCGTGCTGGAGACCGCCTGCCCGCCCCCGGCGCTCACGGGCCGCACCACGTCAACGTCGAACCCAAGCTCGGTGCCCAGCGCCCGGAGCGTTGCCCCATCGCCCTGGCGGCCACGACCGAATCCATGGTCGTGGCCGATCACCAGTTCACGCATGCCGCAGGCCCCAACCAGCACCCGACGCACGAAGGCCTCGGGACTCATCGCTGCCATCTCCCGATCGAAACCCAGCACCATCACGCGGTCGAGCTCGGAGGAGGCCAGCACTTCGAGCCGCTCGGTCGCCGTCGTGAGTCGAGGCGGCGCCGCCATCGGGTTCACGACCGCTAGCGGATGAGGTTCGAACGTCACCAGCACGCTGGCCCGTTCCCGATCCCGCGCCCGCCGCGCAATCTCCGCCAGTACGGCCTGGTGCCCCACATGCACGCCGTCGAACGTTCCCACGGTCACCACGGTGCCAGCCGGGGGCGGGGCAAGCGGCGTCATGCGGCCGGTTCCAAGACGACCACCGGCTGCCACACCTCGCCCCGCGCTTCGGCCACCGCGATCAGGCGTCCGTCAGGCGCCAAGAGGGACACCGGTCCGGCACTCCCCCCCCCATCGATCCGCGCGACCGGCCGACCGAAGCCGACATCGGTGATCGCCTGCGCATCGAGCTCGACCTGCGGCAAGTGCCGCATCATTGCCGCTGGCGTCCGGACCACGGCGGCCGTCACCTGCTCCGGCCGAATCGCGTCGGCGACATCGAACGGCCCGACCCGGGTGCGTCGGAGCTCGGCGCAGTGAGCCGGCAGCCCCAGGCGTTCCCCGACATCCCGGGCGAGTGCCCGCAGGTAGGTGCCCTTCCCCACCACCGCCTCGACCGTGATGTCCGGCGGTTCCCAGCTCCGGAGCTCGAGCGCATCGACCCGGATCTCGACCGGATCGAGCGTCACGGCCTTCCCCGTGCGCGCCAGTTCGTAGCTGCGCGTGCCGGCGACGTGCTTGGCCGAGTAGATCGGGGGGCGCTGCGCGCTGATGCCGAGAAACCCCTCGAGCGTGGCGGAGACCTCCGATCGGGTGGGCCACGACGCGGGGGTGGCGCTGGCGGTCACCTGGCCGGTACCGTCTTCGGTGTCGGTGGCGACACCGAGGCGAATCACGGCGGTGTAGGCCTTCCGCGACGCCTCGACGAACCGGGCCAATCGCGTGGCACGACCGACGAACACGACCAGGAGCCCGGTCGCGAAAGGATCCAGCGTGCCGGTGTGCCCAACCGCACGAAGTCCCAGTTGGCGACGCACGACCGCGACAGCATCGTGCGAGGTCCAGCCGGACGGCTTGTCAATGAGCAGCCCCCCGTTCAGGAGGGATCCTCCTCGTCGTGGTGGAGGCCCGCCAGGATCTCGTTGATCCGCCTGGCGTGTTCCATCCCGACGTCCCGAACAAAACGCAATTCCGGCACGATCCGCGTGCTCAGTTGCTGCGCCACCTTGCGGCGCAAGTAGCCCGCCGCGCTCACGAGGCCCTCGACGGCCTCATCCAGCTTCTCCGGATCATCGCCGTGCGGCACCACCCGGATCGTCGCCACTTGCAGATCGCGCGTCACCTCGACGCTGCTCACGGTCATCAACCCGACCCGCGGATCTCGAACTTCACCCTCGGCGAGGGCGGTCGCGACCACGACGCGAATCGCTTCCGCGACCTGTTCCGGTCGACGAGATGTTCCCTTGCCGGCCACGACTCAGCCCTTCGAGTCGCTGGCCGAGGCCTCCAGCGTCCGCTTGATCTCTTCCAGCCGGAACGCCTCGATCCGGTCCCCGACCTTGAGATCGTTGAAGTTCGCGACGGCGATACCGCACTCGAGGCCTTCGCGCACTTCCTTCGCATCGTCCTTGAACCGCTTGAGCGAGGCGAAGTCGCCGGTGTAGACGGTCACCCCATCGCGTACCACCCGGCCCTTCGCGGTCTTCTGGATCACGCCGCTGGTGACACGACATCCGGCGATGGTCCCGACCTTGCTGACCTTGAAGAGCTCGAGCACTTCGGCCTCGCCGAGGATCGTCTCCTTCTCCTCCGGCTTGAGCAGGCCTTCGAGGGCGTTGCGGATGTCTTCGACCGCCTCGTAGATGATCCGATAGGTGCGGATGTCGACACCCTCACGCTCGGCTGCGCCGCGCGCATTGGCGTCGGGCCGGACATGGAAGCCAATAATGATGGCTCCGGATGCCTTGGCCAGCAGCACGTCGCTCTCGGTGATCTGACCAACACCACGGTGGACGACATCGACCCGCACCTCGTCGGTTCCGAGCTGGGCGAGCGCGTCGGCAAGTGCCTCGGCGGGCCCCCCTTGGTCGGCCTTGATGATGATCGGCAACTGGGAGACCTCACCCTCCTTGAGCGCGCGGGAGAGATCCTCGAGCGTGCCACCGCGGGCGGAGCGTCGGTTCTGCGCTTCGCGCTCGAGTCGCTGGCGCTTCTGGGCAATCTCCCGCGCCTCCGAGGCGTCGGCGACGCTCAAGAAAGTGTCGCCTGCTGACGGCACCCCCTCGAACCCGAGGATCTGCACCGGAATCGACGGCCCGGCTTGCTTGACGTTCTGACCGCGCTCATCGAAGAGCGCGCGGACGCGTCCGGAGAACTTGCCGCAGATGAAGTTTTCGCCGACTCGGAGTGTGCCGCGCTGCACCAGCACCGTGGCGAGCGGTCCCTTGCCCGGGTCGAGTGTCGCCTCGAGCACCGTCCCACTCGCCGGCGCATCGGGATTCGCGGTCAGCTCGAGCACCTCGGCCTGGAGGAGAATCTGCTCGAGCAGGCCATCAACGCCCTGGCCGGACTTGGCTGAAATCGGGGCGTGCAGCACCGTGCCACCGAACTCCTCGAGCACGACGCTGTGCTGCAGCAGCTCCTGCTTCACCTTGAGCACATTCGCCGCGGGGAGATCGATCTTGTTGATCGCCACCACGAGCGGGACGCCGGCGTTCTTGGCGTGAGAGATCGCCTCGACCGTCTGGGGCATCACCTGATCGTCGGCCGCGACGACGAGGACGACGAGGTCGGTGACCTGGGCGCCGCGGGCACGCATGGCGGTGAAGGCCTGGTGACCCGGCGTATCGAGGAACGTGATCTCCCGACCATCGGGCAAATGGACGTTGTACGCCCCGATGTGCTGCGTGATGCCGCCGGCCTCGCCCGCGACGATGTTCGCCTTTCGGACGTAATCAAGCAGCGACGTCTTGCCATGGTCGACGTGACCCATGATGGTCACCACCGGCGAGCGCGGCTTGAGGTCTTCCTCGGCATCGACCACCGTCTCGGTGACATCGGCCTGATACTCCTCCTCACGCAGGGCCTCGAACCCGAATTCGCTCGCGATGAGCTCGATCTGGTCGAAATCGAGGCGCTGGTTCACGGTCACCATCAACCCGAGTTCCTTGAATGCGAACGCGACGATCTGGTTCGCCGGGATCTTCATCAAGTCCGCCAGTTCGGCGACGGAGATGAACTCGTTGACCCGGATCCGGGTCTTCTCGCGTTCCTTCTCCTCGGCGGTACGGGACGCGATGATCTCGCGATAGCTCGGCTCCACCGACCGGCCGCGCTTCCGCCCCCCCCCGGTGCTCTTCAAGCCGGCGAGGGTCTTGTCGATGTTTGCCTGGACGGCATCCTGGTCGACGAAATTCTTGCGACCACGCTTGCCGCCCTTGGCTCGGCGTCCACCCCCCGGCTGGGCATCGGGACCGAAGGTGCGCGGGGCCGCGGGGCCCGGAGGGGTTCGCGGTTGCACCGGTGCGCTCGAGGAGAACACCGGCTTGGGTCGCGGGCCACGAGCCGGCGGTGCCGCACTGGCGGCAGGCCGGGGCACGCGGGGAGGAATGAACGCCTTCTTCGGTGGCGCCGTGCTTGCGGGAGGAGCGGTGGGCGTCGACGGCTTGACGCCGGTGGGAGCGGTTTCGGTCGACTTCGCGGCAGGCGACGTCGCGGCGGTCGCGATCTGGACATCGGTGTCGGCGAGCGGTGCGGCCGGAGCGGTCGTCGCCTCGGCTTCGGCGGCACTCGCATCGGCGACGCGCTTGGCCTCGGCCTCTTCGGCCGTGGCCGGGAGATCCTTGAACAGCAGGCGGGCGCGCTCCTCGATCGAGAGCGTCGGCTTGGCCGGCTCGGATGCCGCGGCCTCGACGAGCGACTCGGCCGTGAGGACTGGCTCCGGCTCGTCGGGCGCCTCATCGGCGGTCTTCGCTTCCTGCTCCTGTACCTCGGCGGCAGTCCGGCGACGGCGCACCGGCCGGCTCTCCGCTGGCGCGGGTGTCGGGTCGGGCTCGGCGGTCTTGCGGCGACGCCCCTTCTTGGGCGCCTCCGGCTCGGCGCTGCGCCGCTTCTCACGTTCCCAGCGCACCCGCGCCGCGGAAACCTGATCAGGCTCCAGCGCGGAGAGGTGACTGCGCACGAAGATGTTCATCTCGCGCAGCATCCCCAACAGTTGATCCGATGGGATGCCAAATTCTGCAGCGAGGTCGTGCACTCTCGTCTTGACCACTCGAGTCCTCCGTCAGGGTCCGTCCGGGGCGGTCACGAGGGCGAGAATGCCTTTCGCCAGATCGTGATCCCGGACTCCAACAACCATCACCGGCGGGCGCCCAATGCGCGCCCCGAGCGCCAAGGCGGCGGGGCCGGTGACGACCGGAATCCGGGTCCCCTTGGCCAGCGCCACCACCTTGGCGATCGCGCGGTCGGACGCATCCGCCGCGAGTACCACCACCCGCGCCTGCCGACGTTGCAGCAGCGCCCGAGTTGCTTCCACTCCCGTCACCACGCGCCCGGCCCGAATCCCTAGGCCAATGAGCCCGAGGAGCCGTTCGGACACCAGGTCAGCCGACGTCGCCGCCACCGGCTGCCGCTTCCGACTCGTCGGCCGGAGTTGCCGCAGGCGCCGCACTGGCCTCCGGGCCGGGCACCTCCTCGGTCAAATCCGCGACGAACCGCACCAATTCATCGGCCGTGCCGCGCGTCATGCCGGGAATCTGCGCGATCTCCTCCGGCTCGAGGTCGATCACGTCGTTGAGCGCGCTATAGCCAGCCTGATCCAGCACGGCGAGGAGTTCCGCCGACAGTCCCTCGAGCTGGGCGAGTGGCACCCGCGGCATGTCATCCTCGTCGGCACCCTCGGGAGCCCCAAACATCGGGCCATCGCCACCCCGATCGAGCCATTCGCGGCTCGAATAGAGATCAATCTTCCAGCCGGTCAACTCGCTGGCGAGCCGGACATTCTGTCCGCTGCGCCCAATGGCGAGCGAAAGCTGGTCCTCGTCCACGACGGCCTGAATCGTTTTCGTGGCGACGTCGCTGAACACCTTCGCCACGCGGGCGGGGGCCAGCGAGAGTCGCGCAAACCGCTCGGGATCAGGTGACCACGGCACGATGTCGATGCGCTCCCCACCGAGTTCGGTCACGACGGCCTGGACCCGAGAGCCCTTGAGCCCCACACACGCGCCGACCGGATCGATCGCATCGTCACGTGAGATCACCGCGACCTTGGTGCGCGAGCCCGCCTCGCGAGCCAGCCCGCGAATCTCGACGATGCCCTGCTGGATCTCGGGCACCTCGAGCTTGAACAGCGCCTTCACGAAGAGCGCGTCGGCCCGCGACAGGACGAGGCGCGGACCCTTCGGGGTCTCCTCGAGCCGCTTGAGCACCGCCCGGATGGTGTCGCCCTGATGAAAATGCTCGCGGTGATTCTGCTCACGATACGGCACGATCGCCTCCGCCTCGCGGAAACGATTGAGCATGATCACGAACTTGCCGCGCTCGACCTGCTGGATCTCACCCGAGAGCAGCTCGCCGACTTTGTGCGCGAACTCGTCACGAATCCGGTTGCGCTCGCCTTCGCGCACACGCTGGATGATTCGCTGCTTCGCGGCCTGCACCGCGAGACGGCCGAAGGCTTCGGTGGGGACCTCTTCCTCAAGCACATCGCCAACCTGGAAGTCCGGATCCTCGAAGCGCGCCTCCTCGAGGGAGATCTCCGCGCTCGCATCCTCGACCAGGGCAACAACCTGTCGGAGGCGAGTCACGCCCATCGCACCCGAGAGTTCATCGATCTCCATCTCGAAGCGGACGTTGGGGCCGAACTTCTTCATCAGGGCCGCGTGAATGCCGTCCTTCAAGAGGTCCAACAGCTCGGCACGCTCCAATTGCTTGGAGTTCGAGAGCTCGCGGAATGCACTTACCATGTCGACGGACGACGTCATGTCCTCGGTCTCCTGCTACCGGTTACCCGATGGCGGACCAGTCCACCACCAGTGTGGCGTCCCGAACCGCCTCACGCGGCACGCGATACCGCGCTCCATTCACTTCCAGTTCCAGCTCATCTTCGTCCGACAGCGCGATGATCCGGGCAACCTGCCGCCCGCTGATCCCGGTGGCCCGGACCTTGACCTGCTGTCCGATGTAGCGCCGCCAATGCTCCGGAAACCGTACCGGTCGCTCGATCCCCGGCGACGAGACATCCAGCCGCCAGTGGTCGCCAACCGCGCCACTCGCCTCGAGCGACGCTTCGATGGCTCGGGACACCCGGACGCAGTCGTCCGTCGTGACTCCCTGCCCCGGTTCCGCGCCACCCGGACGATCAATCCGAAGCGTCACCACCGGAGCCGCCACGGATCCCCCTTGCGTCACATCGACCAATTCATAGCCGAGGGACGCCACGGCGGCTTGCAACGACGCGGGGCTGAGCGGTGACTCGGTCACAATCCGACAACTCCTGATGACATGAGCCAACGGGGGGATAAACAAAAATGTCGGGGAGCACCCGACACAAGACACCTGCCCCCATCACTGCTCCAGCACGGAAAGATAGCCCGCCCGGGCCGGGCGGGACAAGGGGATCAATCCCTAGGGATCAGGCCCAGCCACGCCACCATCCTGCCATCCGCCCCGCCACTGCCGCGGTGCGAGAAGAAGGGGCCACCAGGTTCCGCCGAGCAGTGCGGGCTGGTGGTCACCTCGCCAATCCCCAAGGCACGTGCCTGTCGACCAAGCAGTTCCCGAATGTCCAGATGCCACGGCCCGGCCCCATGGGGCGGTAAACCCACGCCCTCGATCACCTCGCGGCCTACCTCGTACCTCGGCCCCGAGATGGCGACGCCGGTGTGCATCACCAACTCACCTGGCGTCGCGCCGGTCCGGGCGGCCAGGAGCGCAACGCCCCGCTGGAGAATCCCCGCAGCCGTCCCGCGCCAGCCGCTATGCAGCAAGGCGATCGCCCCGTGCGCCGGCGCCACCAGATAGATCGGCACGCAATCCGCCACCGTCACCATCAGCAGGACCCCAGCGGCCGCGGTGGCATGCCCGTCGGCCGCCTCGTGGATCGTCCAGCCGGCGGGCAGTGGGTCGTGCCACATCACCACGTCTCCGTGAACCTGGTGGGACATGACCTGTGCCGGGAACAGTGGGTCGGCTCGCCGGAACCGCCGCCACCGTTGCATGGTCTCCCCGACCGGTCCGGACGACCAGAGCCCGAGATCAAACGGCTCGGGACCGTCGCCGCGGCCCGTGATCCCCGCACTGACCCCAAACCGATTGCGCCATCCCGGGACCTCGTAGAGCGGCAGTTCGCTTCCCGGGATCCGCGTTTCAGCCGTCATGCCGCTCGATCTCGGCGCCGAGTGCCCGAAGTCGTTCGTCAATCCGCTCATAGCCGCGCTCAATCTGCCCGACATTGTGGATCGTACTGATGCCCTCGGCGGCGAGTGCCGCGAGGAGCATCGCCATGCCGGCGCGGATGTCGGGCGACTCCACCGTCCCACCGCGCAGGTGGGATGGCCCGCTGACCACGGCACGGTGCGGGTCGCACAATACGATCCGGGCGCCCATCCCGATCAGCTTGTCGACGAAGAACATCCGGGACTCGAACATCTTCTCGTGGATCAGGATCATGCCCTCACACTGCGTCGCGGCGACGATCGCGATCGACATGACGTCGGCTGGGAACGCAGGCCAGGGGCCGTCTTCGAGTTTGGGAATATGCCCGCCGAGGTCGGGACGAATGCGCCGCTCCTGGCCGGCAGCCACCACGAGACGGTCGCCGTCGATCCGGGGACTGATCCCGAGTCGCTCGAAGCCGAGCAGCATGCTCCGGAGATCGTCGGGACGAACACCCTCGATCGTGATGGCGCTGTTCGTGACGGCCGCGAGCCCGATGAACGAGCCGATCTCGATGTGGTCGGGACCGATCCCGACGTTGGCTCCCGAGAGCGCCCCCCCCCCCTCGATCGTGTACGTGTTCGAGCCGATGCCCGAGATCTGCGCCCCCATCGCGACCAGCGCCCGGGCGGTGTCCTGCACGTGCGGCTCCGCCGCGGCATTCCGCAGGATCGTGGTGCCCTTGGCGCGGACGGCCGCCATCAGGGCATTCTCAGTCCCGGTGACGCTCGGCTCGTCGAGGAAGAGGTCCGCGCCATGCAACTGCTTCGCCTCGATGGTGTAATTGGCGCCGACATCCACCCGGGCGCCGAGCCGTTCGAGCGCAAAAAAGTGGGTGTCAATGCGGCGTCGACCGATCACATCGCCACCGGGCGGCGGCAGCACGACCTTGCCGAACCGGGCGAGCAGTGGTCCGGCAAGCAGGATCGAGGCCCGAATTTTCGTGCACAGCCCGGGATCGAGGGCCCGTGGTTCAAGGTTGCGCGGATCGATCGTGACCGAGCCTTCGCCCCAGGACACCGTCGCACCCAGGAAGGTGATCAGTTCGAGGAGCGTCTCGACATCGCGGATCCGGGGCACATTGGCGATGGTGACCGGACCGTCGGCCAGGAGCGAGGCGGCGATGACGGGGAGGGCGGCGTTCTTGTTTCCCGCCGGGCGAATGGTGCCGCCGAGCGGGCGGCGGCCGGTGACAACGAAGCGTGGTGGCATGCCCAATAGTCCCCTGTCGGGTGTGGTGTTGCAACCCGGGGACCGCAAAGTGCTTAGAATTGGGGGATGACCTCAACCGGGAGTGGCCCATGGCCAGCTGGGTAGGCCCCACCGTTGCCATCTCCGTCGCCCTGATTGCGCTGAGCTTCGTTATCATCGCCGCCCTGCTCATTGTCGCGATCCGGGAAGCACGCGACACGAGCGAAACGGTGGCGCGCGAGCTCACTCAATTGCGACACGATCTGACGCCGACGCTTGCCACCATCAACCGCCTCGGCGATTCGGGCTCCGAATTGATCGGACGCCTGAGCGACGAAGTTCACGAAGTGATCAAGACCTCCCAGGACGTCCGTCGGGGGGTGAAGAAGGCGGTCCGTCAGGCGGAGGGTCGTCTCGCAGACCTCGACGCCCTTCTCGAGGTGGCTACCGACGAGGCCGAGGCGGCCCTGATGGACGCCTCAGCCGCGATCCAGTCGGTGCGGACCTCTGCAGGGCTGCTGAGTCACATCGGTCGCTTCCTTGTTCCTCAGGGCGAGGCGGATGAGGAGTACGAGGACGACGAAGACGTCGAGGAGGAGGAGGACGATCTCGAGGACCTCGACGAGGACCTCGAAGAGGACACCGATGATGACGCCGATGATGAGGACGTCGCGTGAAGGTTGGTGCAGTCCTGCTTGTGGTCGTGGTGGTCAGCCTCTGCTGGCCGGAGTCGGCGCACGCGTGGACCCCCGGCACCCATGTCGTGCTGGGCGAGCAGATTCTTGGATCGCTGCAGCTGATCGTGCCGGCAGCGGCCGATCTGCTGCGCGCCTATCCCTATGATTTTCTCTACGGCAGCATCGCGGCCGACACCACGATGGCGAAGAAATTCGCGCCGGCCGATCGCCATTGTCACGCGTGGCACGTCGGCCGCGAAGTCTACGATCAGGCACCCTCCGACACACTGCGGGCGTTCGGGCTAGGCTACCTCGCCCACCTCGCTGCCGATGTGGTGGCCCACAACCATTTCGTACCGCGGCAGCTTGTACTTACCAGCAGCACCCGTAACATGGGCCACACCTACTGGGAATCACGGGTCGAGACCGAGCTCGGTCAGGCCGTGCCACGTGCCGCCCGCGAGCTGATCCGGCTCGACCACCGCCCGGCGGACGCGCATCTCGAGCGAATCCTCTCACCCACCATCTTTTCGGTGCGCACCAATCGTCGACTGTTCCGCGGCATGGTGCACCTGACGGATTCGAAGCCGTGGCAGGTCGGCATGCAGATGGCGGCGGATCAGAGCCGGTGGGTGTTACCGGAGGAAACGATCCAGGCACACCTCGAGCGAGCGGTCGCCTACATTCGCGCAACCCTCAACGATCCGGAGCATGCGCTCGAAACACTTGATCCGAATGGTGAGCACGCGATTGTCCGGAGCAAGGATGTCCGGCGTCAGGCGATGCGCGGTCCGGGGCGTCGGGATCGGGAATGGGTCTTGGCGCTCGCCGAGGCCCAGTTCGGGTTGTCCGCACCGGAAGCGGATCCGCACCTGCCGGCGGTGACCAGGACTACGACGTCGGAGCCCCGATCGTCTTGAGCGCCACGAGCACACGCTCGACGTCGGTGTCGTCGCTGTAGGCAGCCAACCCCAGACGCACCCAACCATTTGGCAGGACACCGGCGACCTCGGCCGCCGTGTATGCGTAGAAGTCGCCATGCGACGCCGAACACCCGTGGCGCGTGAGGATCGCACTCACAGCCTGGGCGGTGTGTCCATCGACCGTGAATGACACGGTCGCCGTTCGCCCTGGACCTGGCGGCAGCCCGAACCGCCGGAGTCCCGGAATCGTGCCGAGGCCATCCCAGAGTTGCGTGAAGAGGACCATCTCGCGCGCCTCGAGCACGGAGAAGCTCGCGTCGAGTTGCTCGGAGAGTGTGCCACCGCTGCCAGCGACCGACGCAAGCCAGCGTACCGCAGCGGCGCAGCCCGCAATGGCCTCGAACGCCGCGGTGCCGGTCTGCAGGCGCTCGGGGCCAGTCGAGGGCGCGGGGCGCAGTCGAGGTGCGTCAACCCGCTCCAGCAGCTCGTGACGCCCCCAGAGTACCCCCGCGTGCGGACCGTAGAACTTGTATGGCGAGCAGACCAGAAAGTCCACACCCAGGGCGGCGACGTCGAGTCGACGATGCGCAGCCAGATGCACGGCATCGACGAGCACCAGGACACCATGCTGCTTGGCAAGCGAGGCCACCGTACGGATGTCGGTGATCGTGCCGAGCGCATTGGAGGCGCCACCGACGGCGATCAGTCTGGTGCGCGGACCGATCAGACCGGGCAGATCTGTGAGATCGAGCTCGCCCGTCAGGGGGTCGGCCGCCCACCACCGCAGTACGATCCCACGTTCGATGGCGAGTGCCTCCCACGGGGCGACGTTGGCATGGTGGTCTAGGCCCGTGACGATCACTTCGTCGCCCGCCTGCCACCCGCGCCCGAGTCCGCGCGCGAGGTGCATCGTGAGGGTCGTCATGTTGGCGCCGAAGACGACCTCCTCCGGCTGCCCGCCGGTGAACGCCGCGAGGACCTCTCGCGCGTCCTCGACCATCGCATCGCTGCGATCACTCTCGGGGAACCCCCAATGTGCATTGGCGTTGGAGGTCGTGAGATAGTGCACCATGGCATCGATGACGGACTGTGGCACCTGGGTTCCGCCCGGTCCATCGAACCGCGCGTTGGCCGATGCACCGCCGCGCGTGGCGAGGGCCGGAATCTCGGCCCGGAGTTCAGCGATCGTGCGCGGGCCGCTCATTGGTCGAGCCTCGCCATGAGGATCGGCTGGATCCCCTTGGGGTCGGCCTTCCCCTTCGAACGCTTCATCACCTGGCCGACAAAGAATCCGATCAACTTGGCATCCCCCCCCCTATAGCGTCCGACCTCGTCGGGGTGTGCCGCGATCACCTCGTCGACCCACCCTTCGAGCGCAGTAGTGTCCTGGACCTGCACGACACCGAGCCGCACGGCGATCGTCCTTGGCTCGGACGCGGTGTCCTCCACCATCTCGCGGAACACGTCCTTGGCCGCGTTGCCGCTCACGAAACCGCTCGCCTGCAGGGCGATCAGCGCGGCCAACCGCTCCGCGGCCACCGCGAACGAACCGGACGCATTGAAGCGCGCCATCACCTCGCCCATCACCCAGTTGCCGGCGGTCTTGGGGTCCGCGCCGGCGTGGACGATTGCCTCGAAGTAGTTGGCGATCCCCGGTTCGGCCGTGAGTACCCCCACGTCGTACTCCGGCAGGCCCAGCGATTCGCGGAACCTTGCCTGCCGCGCGACAGGGAGCTCCGGCAATTCGGCGTCGCGGGCGTCGAGCCATGCCGACTCGAGCACCATCGGTGGCAAGTCGGGATCGGGGAAGTAGCGATAGTCGTTCGCGTCCTCCTTGATCCGCAGCACCTTCACGGCACCCGTCGCCGCATTGAAGGTGAGGGTCACCTGCTGCACGGTGTCGCCGCGTTCGAGCAGGGTGATCTGTCGGATGCGCTCCGCTTCCAACGCCCGTTCGACATTGGCGAACGAATTCATGTTCTTGACTTCGGTCTTGGTGCCGAGCGGGGCGCCCGGACGACGCACCGAGAGGTTGGCATCCACCCGGAGCGAACCCTTCTCCATCGAGCACTCGCTCACCCCGGCATACACGAGCAGTTGCCGGAGCGTCGTGAGGTACGCTCGAGCTTCCGCCGGCGATCGCAGGTCGTGAAACCCCACGATCTCGGCGAGGGGGGTGCCGGCGCGATTCAGGTCGACCGCGGTCTGCCCCGGAATGCGATCGTGCAGCGACTTGCCAGCGTCTTCCTCGAGGTGCAGTCGGGTGATCCCGACGCGAATCGTGCCCCGCTCCGGCGTGTCGATCATGATCGCCCCGTCGGTCGCGAGTGGCTTGTCGAATTGCGAGATCTGGTAGCCCTTGGGCAGGTCGGGGTAGAAGTAGTTCTTCCGGGCGAAGACACTGGTCGGGTGCACGGTGCAGCCGAGGGCACGTGCACCGAGGACCCCGAGCCTGACGGCCTCGACATTCGGCGCGGGCAGCGCACCGGGCAGCCCAAGACATGTCGGACAGACCACGGTGTTGGGCGGCTCGCCGTAGCTGGTGCGACAGGCGCAGAACATCTTGGTGACCGTCGCGAGCTGCACATGCACCTCGAGGCCGATGATCGTTTCCCATTCCATCAGCGGACCTCCGCGATGGCATCGACGACCGACTCGAGCAACCTGGCGACTGCGATCATCCGCCCCTCGCCGAGTGATGGCCCGATGAGCTGTCCGCCGATGGGCAGCCCTCCGCTCCGACCGATTGGTTGCGACATTGCCGGCACGCCGGCGAGCGACGCAGGGCACACGAACACATCGGCGAGATACATCTGCACCGGGTCGGCCAGCTTCTCTCCCGCCCGGAAGGCCGGCGTCGGTGTCGTGGGAGTGAACAGCAGGTCCACGCCGGATGCGAACACCTGGGTGAAATCGGTGATGATGCCGCGGCGCGCCGCCTGGGCCCGTGCGTAGTAGCGATCCGCGTATCCAGCGCTGAGGGCGAAGGTCCCGACCAGAATGCGACGGCGGACCTCGGGCCCGAAGCCTCGGCCCCGGGTGGCGCGGTACAGTGCACGCAGGTCACCGGCCTCACCGATCTGTCGCGTACCGTAGCGCACCCCGTCATAGCGCGCGAGGTTGGCCGCGGCCTCGGCCGGGTTGACGATGTAGTAGGCGGGGACCGCGGACGACGTGTGCGGCAAGCTCACGCGCCGGACCGTGGCGCCGAGTTCGCGCAAGCGAGCAATGGTCGTGTCGCACGCGGCACGGATCCCAGGATCAAGATCATCGGGGAAGTATTCATCCGGCAATCCGATCGTGATGCCGTCGAGCCGCTTGAGTCGCTCGCTCGCATCGAGTGGTGGCAGCGCATGGGTTGTGACATCGCGTGGATCGTGTCCCGAGATTGCCTCCAGGACCCGTGCGGCATCATCGACGGTGCGCCCGAATGGCGAGACACAATCGAGGGACGATCCGAACGCGACGAGTCCGTGTCGTGACACGCGGCCGTAGGTCGGCTTGATGCCGACGATGCCACAAAACGCCGCCGGTTGGCGCACCGACCCGCCAGTCTCGGAGCCCAGTGCCGCCGGCACCACACCGGCCGCGACCAATGCCGCCGAGCCACCACTGGATCCACCCGGCACCAGGTCCCGGTCGAGCGGATGGTGGACGCGACCGTAGGCAGAGTGCTCAGTGGACGACCCCATGGCGAACTCGTCGAGATTCGCCTTGCACGCGATGAGGGCGCCCGCCTCGCGGAGACGCGTCACGACGGTGGCCTCGAACGGCGAGATATACCCCTCGAGAATCCGCGACGCGCAGGTGGTAGGGAGGGTGGTGGTGACGATGTTGTCCTTGATCGCGATCGGCATTCCCGCGAGCCGTCCCCCCGATCGGGTTCCGCTGATCGCCGCCTCCGCCTCGAGTGCGGCATGGGACCAGGCGAGGGTCGCGTTGAGGGCCGCCGCCGATTCCAGGCGATCGACCAGATCGGCCACGAGCGTGAGTGAGGTCACTCGTCACCCAAACCGTCGAGGGCCGGCACGACGAAGAAACCATCCTGCCAGGCAGGAGCGTTCGCCGCTGGGGGCCGGGAGAGGGGGACCGGATCAACCACGTCGGCGCGGAGCCGGAGTGCCGCTGGGCCAACGTCGATCAATGCGAGTGCGTCGGCCCCGACATCGGGAAGCTGCTCGACGAAGGTGACGATCCGCTCCATGTCGGCCGCCAGACTCTGCAGCTCAGCGGCAGAGATTTCGAGTTCCGCGAGCTTCGCAATGTGGCTGACCTCGCCGGTTCCGATCTTCATGCACTCTCCCAGTCGCGCTCGAGGCCAGCAAAGGCGACGAGCAGTTGCTTGGTGCCCACCTCGGGATCGTCGAAGGCCACCGTCACCTTGGTGTCCTTCCCCGCCCCACTCAATCCCATGATCGCGCCCGAACCAAACCGCCGATGGCTCACGCGCTCCCCCTTGATATAGCGAGGTGCTGCTTGATTATCCTGCTCGGGTGCCGGTGTCGGCGTCGCGGGCGCCGACCGGAATGACTGCCGCACCTCCGCGATTGGCGGTGGGGGACGCTTCTCGCGCGAACTGCCCCAGCGGGCACTGCCTCCCCCCTGCCCGCCGCCGCTGCCACTCCAGTTGCCGCTGCCCGACCACCCGCTGGTGATCCCGCCGGCGCCGAACGAGGTCCGTTGCTCATCGATCAGCTCGGTCGGCAATTCCCGGAGAAAGCGCGACGGCAAGCCGGGCCGCATCTCCCCCCCCCGTCTCCGGGCGCGCGCCCAGGTGAGGATCAAGGCGTCACGTGCTCGCGTCAATCCGACGTAGCAGAGGCGACGCTCTTCCTCGAGCCCTTCGGTCGATTCGAGCGCTCGACCCAGCGGGAAGAGTCCGTCCTCCATCCCCGACAGCACCACCACGGGCCACTCGAGCCCCTTGGCGGTGTGCAGGGTCATGAGCATGACGCCCTCTGCGTCGCCGTTGCTGCTGTCGGCCGCCGAGAGCAGCGCCGATTCGGCGAGCCAACGCTGGAGCGGCGTGCCCGGCTCCTGATCTTCCGCCGCCGTCACGACCTCCGACCACTCGGCCGCACTCGCCACGAGCTCACGGACATTGTCCCAGCGATCGGCCCCTTCGAGCCCTTCCGCAAGGAGCGCCTTCTCGTAGTCGAGCGCGGCGAGCAACTCCTCCATGACGATTGCCGGGGCGGATTCACCCGCGCGGTCGATGCTCCGACGAATCAGGTCGGCAAATTCCAGCAACGCCGTCCTGACGCCTGGCCGGAGCCCCGTGACCATTTCCCCCTTCTCGGCGGTGGCGAGGAGCGGCAGGTGCCAGTGGCGGGCGGAGGCCGTGAGTTCGGCAATCGCCGAGGGCCCGATGCCGCGACGCGGCACGGCGATCGCCCGGAGAAATGCCTGATCGTCGCTCGGGTTGGCGACCAACCGGAGATAGGCGAGCAGGTCCTTGACCTCGCGACGATCGAAGAACGAGATCGCACCGATGATCCGGTAGGGCACGCCGCCACGCCTGAGCGCCTCCTCGAGGGCACGCGACTGGGCATTCGTGCGATAGAGTACGGCCATCCCGCGGTAGCCGACCCCCGTGCGCTCGCGCCGCGCGAGCTCCGCTGCGATCCACTCGGACTCATCGCGTTCGTCGGCGGCACCCAGCACCACCAACGAGTCACCGCCCGGACGCGAGGTCCGGAGCGTCTTGCCGAGCCGACCGCTATTCCTGGCGATCACGGCGTTGGCGGCGTCGAGGATCGGCTTGGTCGAGCGGTAGTTCTCCTCGAGCCGAATCATCTCGGTACCCGGAAAGTCCGTCTGGAGCGAGCGCATATTCCCGACATCGGCGCCGCGCCAGCCATAGATCGATTGGTCGTCGTCGCCAACGGCAAACAGGTTGCGGTGTGTGCCGGCGAGGGCCCGAATCAGTGCGTACTGGGCGCCGTTGGTGTCCTGGAACTCGTCGACCAGCAGGAAATCAAATCGCTGCTGCCAGCGCGCGAGCACGTCGGGGTGATCGCGGAACAGCGCCAGCGGATGCAGGAGCAAATCGTCGAAGTCCATCGCATTCGCGGTGCGGAGCGCCTGTTGATAGGCCACGTAGACGTCGGCGGCCACGCGGATCGTGGGATCGCCGGGTGCGGATCGTTCCAGGTCCTGCGCGGTCTGCATTCGGTTCTTGGCGCCGGAGATGATCCCCTGCACCACTCGCGGCGGGAAAATCTTGGCCGGATGATTGCGTTCGTCGAGCAGGCGCTTGATCAGCGATGTCGAATCGTCCTGATCGTAGATGGTGAAGCCCCGCGTGAACCCGATGCGTTCGGCCTCGCGCCGGAGGAGGCGGGCCGAGAGCGAGTGGAAGGTGCCGATCCAGAGCCCCGTCGGATCGCGATCGAGCAGCGTCCCGATCCGTTCTTTCATCTCACCCGCGGCCTTGTTGGTGAAGGTCACGGCGAAGATCCGGTCGGGTCGGACGCCCTCGGCCTGGATCAGGTTGGCGATCCGCGTCGTGAGCACCCGCGTCTTGCCTGACCCGGCACCAGCGAGCACCAGGATCGGCCCTCGGACGTGCGCCGCGGCGCGGCGCTGGGCATCGTTGAGCCCGTGCAGCAGCGCGTCGCTCACTTGGCTGCCAATGGGAAGCGCATCAGAAAGGTCGTCCCCTGTGTCACGGGTTCGAGGGTGATCGTGCCGCCGTGGGCCTCCTCCACCACGCGGCGCACCAGCGCGAGCCCGATGCCCCAGCCACCGCGCTTGGTCGTGACCCCGGGTTCGAACAATGTCCGACGAAGTTCGCGCGGCACGCCGGGTCCGTCGTCATGGACTCGCACCGCGACCATGCCGCTCTCGATGTCGGCGCTGAGGACAATGGTGCCGCCGCGACCCTGCAGGGCGTCGGCCGCGTTCTTGACGAGCGCCTCGAACGCCCATTCCAGCAGGACCGGGTCCCCATGGACGATCGGTCCGGCGCCCGGTGCATCGACCTCGACCGTGATCGCATTCGCGTGCCGCGGCAGGCGCGACCGGTAGTACACCGCCACCTTCTCGGCGAGTGCACCGAGCGAGACCGGATCGCGACGCGCGGGGTTGCCGATCCGTTCGAATCGCTGCGCCACTCGCTGCAACCGTTCCGCATCGTGATCAAGATGTTCGGCGAGCTTGAGGGGCGGCACTCCGCCACCGCGCAACTGCTCGATCCAGCCCTGCAAGGACGTCAGTGGAGTGCCCATCTGGTGTGCGGCCTCGCGCGCCATCGACACCCAGAGACGGTCCCGCCGCGCGGACGTCTGGCTCCGATAGGCGACAATGGCCACGGCCACCATCACCAGGATGATCACCGCTTGCATGATGCCAAGGAGGCGGAGCAGCCCCGATGCCGGCACACGACCGCTGTGCACCGTGAGCAGCGACGATTCCACTGGCGGATTGATCGCGTCGAGTTCACGGATGTAGCCGGGCAGCCTGGGGTCGTTGTCGGTGGCGGTAAACGGCAGGTTCGCGTGACTCACCACATGGCCCGAAGAGTCGGTGACCACCAGCGGAATGCCGAGGGCGACCATGCCCTTCCCGAGATCGAACAGCGCTTGATCGGCGCCGAGCGGATCCGGATCGTTGAGGCCGCCGATGGCACGAGCGTAGAGATCCGAGGCAGTCCGGGAGTCGTTCCGGAAGTGCCTTGCCACGATCACCGACGCCCCGACCGACACCGCGACCAACACCGCAACGAGCAGCAGCGCGACGGCGGGGGCGAATCGGCGGAGGCCGCGTCTACGCGCGGGAGACGAGACGGTCTGTGCCGACATACGGGGCGAGCGCATCGGGCAATCGGACGGTGCCGTCGGCCTGCTGACCATTCTCCAGCAGGGCGATGATGGTGCGCGGAAACGCGACACCCGAGGCGTTCAGCGTGTGCACGAACTCCGGCTTGGCACCAGGCTCGGGACGGTAGCGGATGTTCGCGCGACGCGCCTGGAAGTCGCCAAAGGTGCTGGCACTCGACGCCTCCAGCCAGCCATTGATTCCTGCCGCCCACACCTCGAGATCGAGTGTGCGGCGACTCGAGAAACCGGTGTCGCCTGCAGCGAGCAGCAGCACGCGGTACGGAATCTCCAGCCGTTGGAGCACCGTCTCCGCATGTGCGGTGATGCGTGCATGGTCGGCCTCGCTCTCCTCCGGCCGCACGAGGCGGACCAGTTCGACCTTGTCGAACTGATGAACGCGAATCAGCCCGCGCGTGTCCTTCCCGTGCGAGCCCGCCTCGCGGCGAAAGCACGGCGTGTACGCCGCGTAGGTGATGGGCAGGTCGGCGGCGTCGAGAATCTCGCCGGCATGCAGGTTGGTGACCGGCACCTCGGCAGTTGGCAACAGGTAGAGCCCGTCTCGCTCGCTCTGGTAGAGATCTTCCTGGAACTTCGGCAACTGCCCCGTACCTCGGGCGGTGGCCTCGTTCACAAGGTAGGGCGGCTGCACCTCGAGATACCCGTGCTCCTGGGTGTGCAGATCGAGCATGAAACTCGCGAGGCCACGCACCAAGCGCGCGCCCTGGCCGGTGAAGACCGGGAAGCCGCTGCCGGCGACCTTGGCCCCGCGCGGGAGATCGAACAGGCCGAGGGCCTCGCCCAATTCCCAGTGGGGCTTGGGCGTGAAGCCGAAGCGTGGTGCGGTGCCCCAGCGGCGCACCTCGAGGTTGGCGTCCGCGCCACCTTCGGGGACGTCATCGGCGACGAGATTCGGGATGTTGAGCAAATGCGATTCGACGAGGGATTCGAATTCGCGGAGGTCTTCCTCAAGCGACTTGAGTTCGCTGGCGCGGTCGGCAAGCTCGGACTGCAATGCGGCCACGTCCTCGCCGGCTTGCTTGCGCCGTCCAAATTCACGACTCGCTTCGTTGCGCTCGGCCCGCAAGAGTTCAACGCGTGCCAGACACGCGAGTCGTTCGCCGTCAAGCGAGACCACGCGATCACACTGGGTCAGCGCCTCGGCGTCGTGGCGTCGCTCGAGGGCCCCGCGAAACGCCGCAGGATCGTGTCGCAGGCGCTTGAGATCGATCACCCTCAGCGAGCCGGGAAGCCGGGACCGAGCTCCCGGAAGCCGCAGTTCGTGTTTGCGACGACCCGGAAGGTCATCGTCCGTGCCACATCGTCGAAGCCGAGGATCTCCATCTTGCCGTACTGCGGCACGCTCAGCGTGCAGGTGATTCGCGAACGGGCGATGACGATATTCCCAACGGCTACAGCCACCGAGTCGTCGGTGATGTAACCGCCGCTCGGTGGATTGACGATCGCATCAAATGCGGCGGTCGACAGCTGCAGCCCGGGATTCGAGCTGCGTGCCCCGAGGCCAACCACATCGAGTGGAAGCAGGAGGTGACGACCTCCGTCGAAGAGATAGACGAAGTCGAAATTGGTCGTGAGATCGGTCCGGACCAGTCGATCTTCCGAGACGCTGTAGGCCGACGAGGCAGAGACGGGCGTGCCCACAATCGAGCTGACCGTGAGGGTGTCGGCGGTGTTCTCGAAGAAGGCGTCACCGAGGCGGTTATCGCCACAGGCGACGGTCAGGATGCTCAGGAAGAGGAGTGCAGTTCGGATGGTCATCTCGGAAGGTTAGACCGCTCCCGGAGGTGCGGCAACCCGGCGTCGTTGCTTGACTTCGGCCACCGGCGTGGCCTAGCTTCGCGATTGCCCACCACATTCCCGGAGTGACTGTGATCCCGCCCCTCACCGACGCCCTTGAGACCCTCGCCGGTCGTCCCGACGTGGCCGGCGCGTTGGTGGTGAGCGACGAGGGGTTGGTGATCGCGTCGGCGATGCCCCACGATGCCCAGCTGGAGGCGATTGCCGCGCTCGCCGCCACCGCGCAGCGTGCCCTGGTCTCCCTCTCGAGCGCCATCGGGCACGGTCCCGCGAGCCAGACCGTCCTCGACGGCCCCGATGGCAGCGCGGTGATCGTCCGACTCGATTCTGGGGCGACCGTGGTGGTGCTCGCCGCCCTTGATGGCGACCTGGGCGAGTTGCTCTTTGCGATTCGGGGCGAACTGCCCCGGCTGTCTGGTCTCGTCTAGATGTATTGGGGCGTCTTGCTGGCCGGGGGCTCGGGCACCCGATTCTGGCCTTTATCGTCTCCCCGTCACCCCAAGCAGCTCCTGCCGCTCCGCGGCAATCGCTCCACCGCCGAGGAGGCCGTCGATCGACTGGCCGGGTTCATCCCGCCCGATCGCATCTTGATCGTGACGGGAGCCGAGATGGCCGGGCCGCTGCAGGCTGTACTCTCGGTGCCTCAGGAGAACTACCTGATCGAGCCGCGAGCGGCGAGCACCGGACCGGCACTCGTCTGGGCGACACTTGAGGCGATGCGCCGGGATCCCGAGGCGAGCGTGCTCTCGATGCATGCGGACTGGGCGATCCGGGATGCCACCGCATTCCTCGCCACGGCCGCTACGGCGCTTGACACGGCGTCACGCCATGGCCGACTTGTGACGGTCGGCATGGTACCCTCGCGACCCGACACCGGGTTTGGATACATCGTACCAGGTGCTCGCCTCGATGGGGCGGCACGCGCCGTACAGCGGTTCGTCGAGAAACCCGATGCGGCCCGGGCGCTTGACCTGATGGCGGAGGGCGCATACTGGAACAGCGGCCTGTTTGCCTGGGTCGGCACGGATCTGATTCGGGAGGTCCGCGTTCGGACGCCCGAGATGGCTCCCTACCTGGCGCTGCTCGAGGCGGGCGACGTGGCCGGCTTCTTTCGGGACGTGCGCGAGGTCTCGATCGATGTCGGCGTGTTCGAACGGAGCGACGCGATCGCCGTCGTGCCGGGCGACTTCCCATGGGATGATATCGGCACGTGGGAGGCACTGGCGCGGGTCCGCCCTCGTGACCGGCGCGGCAATGTGGTGCATGGCGACGTGACGCTGGTCGAATGCAGCGACTGCATCGTCTGGAACGATGGGCCGCCGCTGGTGCTGTCCAACGTGCGCGACCTGGTGGTCGTCCACGCCAATCAGCGCACCTTGGTGCTCGATCGCGCCCGCGCGCCCGACCTCAAACACACGCTTGATGCGCTCCCGACCAGGGTGCGCGAACTGGAGTGACATGACTGCGCTGTACCTGCTCGACCCCGACGCGCCAGGCGCCGCCTGGGCACCGTTCACCAAAGCCACGCCGATCGCCGAACTCCGGGCAGGTGGCTGGACGATTGCGGAACGATGGGCGCTGGCCACCGAGGGGACCGTCGCCGGATTGATCGCGGTGCATGCCGCTGGACCGAGATTGTCGGGCCGCACACCAATCGTGGCGGCGGCAAGGGTGCAAGGCCCCTGCTGGATTGCCGATGCCACCTTTTGTCCGAAGCTGCCAATGCGCCCGATCGGTGGCGCCAAGCGGCTGCTCCATGCGGGCCGTGCGGTTGCGTGGCGGCTCGACCCCGGCGAGAGCTGGGATGGCCGCCACGACGACGGCGACGGGCTCGTGGTTGAGGGACTCCGACTCAAGGGATCTTGGAGCCTGCTCGAGGCACTCGAGCACTTCCTGTTCAATGACACCCTGATGGCCCTCGAGGCCGGCACCGATCCGCTGCCCGAGGGGTCGATTGTCCTCGGCAATGCCGGTGCAATTGCGACCCGCGGGGCAACCGTCGAGCCCGGGGTCGTGTTCGACGTCCGGAAGGGTGCCATCATCCTCGAACCGGGCGTCGAGGTTCGGAGCGGGACCCGACTCGAAGGGCCCTGCTGGATCCGGGAGCAGACGATCATTACCGGCGGCTCGCTCCGGCACGTGAGCGCAGGCCGCCATTGCCGCCTCCATGGCGAGATCAGCACCTCGGTCTTCTCGGGCTACGCCAACAAGAGCCACGACGGCTTCGTCGGTCACTCGGTGATCGGCGAGTGGGTCAACCTCGGGGCCGGCACGATCACGTCGAACCTCAAGAACACCTACGGCCAGGTTCGACTCGATGTCGGCGCCGAGCGCGTCGAGACCGGTCGCGCGAATGTCGGCTCATTGATCGGCGACCACGTCAAGACCGCAATCGGCACGCTGTTGCCCACGGGCACCGTGATCGAGACGGGTGCGAACCTCTTCGGCGATCCCCGCGCGCCCAAGCATGTGCGCGCCTTCGCGTGGGGAGACGCGGAGTCCAGCATCTCGTTGCCGGCATTCCTCGCGGTGGCGCATCGCGTGCTGCCGCGCCGCGATGTCCCGATCAACGACGCCATGGATGCGGCGCTCACCGCCCTCTACAAGCGGCTCACCCCCACCGGGTGACCACGCTCCACGTGCTCGGCAGCGGGTCGAAGGGCAACGCGTTCGCGCTCGCACATGGGGGGGGGATCCTCCTGATCGAGGCGGGGTTCAGTGGCCGCGAACTCGAACGTCGACTCCAGCTCGTGGCCCTCGATCCGACCCAGGTGGTCGCGATCGCCGTCACCCACGAGCATGGTGATCACGCACGTGGGGCCACCCGATTCGCCAAGCGCCATGCGATCCCCGTCATCGCGTCGCCCGGCACCTGGACGGCACTCTCGCGGGGGGGGGAACCGTGCGAGTGGCTCCCCACCGGCAGTCGCGGCCCAGCCGTGGTCGGACCGTTCACCGTCGAGGCGTGTCCCTGCCCGCACGATGCCGCCGAGCCACTCGCGCTCGGTGTCCGGGTCGCCGATGGGCCGACCCTCGCGATTGCGACCGATTTCGGCCGGCCCACCCAGGCGCTGCGGTACTTCCTGCGCGACCGCCACTGCCTGATCATCGAGGCGAACTATGACGAGGTGCTGCTGCGGACCAGCGGCTACCCGGCCTCGGTGCAACAGCGGATCGCGGGCGAGGGTGGCCATCTCTCGAACACCGCGAGCGGGATGCTGCTCGCCGAGCTGTGGCACGAGCATCTGGCGACGGTCGTGCTGGCCCACCTGAGCCAGCGTTGCAACACGCCCGAGGTGGCATCGCGCACCGTGCAGGGCGCGCTGGCGGCGGTGGGATTCGTTGGCGAGCTGCACGTCGCCCCTCAAGATCATCCGGTGGGGCCGATCGCGCTCCGGGTGCCGGCGCAGCGCGGGTTGTTCTAGGCGCCCTGCAGCGCCGCGCGGTACCCTTGGATCGCGTCGGCATCACTCTCCGGATAGCGCAGGTCGAGCGACTCCAGCGTCCGCACCAACGTCTCCGCGATCAGCAGCCGCGCGTTCTTCTTGTCGTCGGCCGGGATCACATACCATGGACACTCCGGCGTGCTGGTGGCATCGATCGCGTCTGCGTAAGCCCGCCGATAGGCAGGCCATTGCTTGCGTTCCTCGAGATCGCCACCGGAGAACTTCCAGTTTTTCTCGGGTTCGTCGAGCCGTGCCATGAAGCGGTCCCGCTGCTCCTCGGGCGAGAGGTGGAGATAGAACTTTACCACGCGCGTGCCATTGCGATGGAGGTGCGCCTCGTGATCCCGGATCGAGGCGTAGCGTTGTTGCCAGAGCGCGTCGAGTGACTCGGGCTGGTCGGGGAGACGCTCTGACCCAAGGAACTCGGGATGCACGCGCACCACGAGGACCTCCTCGTAGTAGGATCGGTTGAAGACGCCGATCCGTCCGCGTTCCGGCAGCCGCGTGGTGGTGCGCCAGAGGAAATCGTGATCGAGCTCCTCGGCGGATGGCTGCTTGAATGAGAAGACTTGAATTCCTTGCGGATTGACGCCCGAGAAGACGTGGCGGATCGCGCCATCCTTCCCGGCGGCATCCATGGCCTGAAAGATCACAAGCAAGGCGTAGCGATCGTCGGCGTAGAGATTCTGCTGGAGCGTGCTCAACCGCTTGACACGGTCGGCGAGCGCGTCCTCATAATCGCCATTCTTGTCGTAGAGGCTGGGGAGCTTCGTCGGACGAGCGTCCAGATCAGCGGGATGCTTGGCGCTGACGAGGAACGGCGATGGGTCAAGCTTCATGGTGGCTCACCTTTTAGGTGTGACGAATTTAGGCACGACCATCAGGTCGTGCTCTGGATCTCAAGTATCTTCCACCCATGCCTGAATCTACTCCCTCGATCGCCACCGCCCTCGTGACCGGCGGGACCCGCGGACTCGGGCGCGAACTGGTGCTGGCGCTCGATGCCGCGGGTGCCCGTACCTGGACCGTCGCGCGTCGGCGGCGTGGCATCGAGGCGCTCGGCCGCGACGTACCCGGGGTCACGGTGTTCCAGGGTGATCTCACCTCTCGAGGCACCGCCGCGCGCATTTCACGTCGATTCGCGAAGGACGGCATCTCACTCGACCTGCTGATCCACAACGCCGGCCTGCTCGGCCCCCGGCTTCCGCTCGCCCAGTGGTCACGCAAGGACTTCGATGCCGTGATGGCGGCCAATGTCTCGGCGCCGTTCGACCTGACCCGCCGCCTGCTGCCGCGATGTCACGCCGGCACGGTGATCGTGTTCGTGTCGAGTGGGGTCACGACCGCAGTGCGCACCGACTGGGGAGCGTACCAGGTCTCGAAGGTGGCGATGGAAAACCTTGCGGAGACCTTCGCCAAGGAGTTTGGCGCCGGCGGTCCGCGCGTGCTGATCGTCGATCCCGGTTCGATGCGCACAGCGATGCGTGCCGCGGCCTACCCCGACGAGGAGCCGATTTCGGTGAGGCCACCATCAGTGGTGGCGGAGAAGATGTTGACGTTGGTGCGTGACGGTGGGTGGGAGAGTGGCGAGCGCGTGGCGGTGTAGGCGAGAGGCGTGAGGCGAGGTGTTGGATCCCACGCCTCTCGTTTCTCGCTTCTCGCTTCTCGCTTCTCGTTTACCGCCCGTCCGGATCCGGTGGCACCGCCACATTCGCGGCACGCGGCGTCGGCGGCCCCACCCGCTTGAGCGTGACCGCGTTCTTGAGATCGCCACCCGAGAGCCGCAGGTCATTCTGCCGCAGCCTGAGATCATAGATCTCCCACTCACCGCCGATCGCGATCCAGATTTTCTGATCGACCACCCGCCAGCGCACCGTTTCGCGTCCCCAGCTGGCACTCGAGTCGGCCCGGATGATGACCTCCTTGGGGCCTTCCTTGGTGTCCGCCCCGGCATCGACGCGCCACGTCCCCATCACCGATGGCTCACGGCTCTGGGCCGCGAGCGAGGGAGTGAGGAGCAACAGACTGGCAGCAACGGTGGTGATCCATTTCACGTCAAGCAACTCCTGTGACCGGTTCGAGGTGGTGACGACTGGCTGAACGCACGATGCACGGATCTCCTCACCCGGCTCGTCACGGCGTCCCCAGCATCCGATCGCGCACGGCCTTGAATTCGGTGCCGTCCTTCCAGGTTGGCCAGATCTCGGCGTCGGCGACACGGCGGCCGACGGCATAGAGCAGATCGAGGTCGGCCAGGGCGCCCGACATGTCCCAGGTCGAGTCGACTTCATCCGACGGCTGGTGATAGATGTTGTTGGTCCAGTCGTCGCGCTTCTCCTTGGCGTACCCTTCCGGCTTCCCCGTGTATTTGGTGCCCTGATCGAGGTAGATGGCCGGCACGCCCTGCTTGGCGAACTCGAAGTGATCCGAACGGTAGAAGCCACCGGCCTCGGGTTCCGGGTCGGGCGCCACGGTCCGTCCGCGAGTCGCAGCCTCCTCGGCGAGGATGTCCTCGAGCGTCGTGTTGCCCGTTCCCACCACCGTCACATCGCTGGTCGGTCCCCAGGCATTGATCACATCGACATTGATATCCGCCACCGTCTTGTTGAGCGGATAGAGCGGGTTCTCCGCGTACCACTTGGAGCCGAGCAGCCCCTGCTCTTCGGCGGTCACGGCGAGGAAGAGCAGTGTGCGTCGGGGTGCGCCCGCGGTCTTGAACGCGCGCGCCAGTTCGATCAGCGCCGCGGTGCCGGAGGCATTGTCACGGGCGCCGTTGTAGATCGAATCGCCGTTGACGGGCTTGCCGATCCCGAAGTGGTCCCAGTGTGCGGTATAGATCACGTATTCGCCGGCCGCGGCCGTATCGCTGCCGGGCAGCTTCGCGATGAAGTTGTGGGTGGCGACATTGCGCATCGTGTTCTGGACATCGAATGTTGCCGACGTCTTGAGGGAGACTGGCTGGAAGTCGGCGGTGCGTGCGAGACGCTCCTGCGCCTCGAAGTCGAGACCGGCATCGGCGAACAGCTTCTTGGTTGCATCGACGGAGAGCCACCCCTCGACGGCGACGCGACCGGCATGACCATCGGGCGTGCTGACATCCATGCGCTCGCCGGTCCAGCCGCCTTCGACCACTTCCCACGGGTAACTGGCCGGAATCGTCTGATGGACCACGAGTACCGCGGCGGCACCGCGGCGCGTGGCCTCTTCGTACTTGTAGGTCCAGCGGCCGTAGTAGGTCATCGCGCTGGCCCGGAACCTCGCGGGATCGAGCGCGGCGGTGTCGCTCGCGAGGCGAACCGGTGGGTCACCCACCAGCATCACCAGCGTCTTGCCCTTGACGTCGACCCCCTTGTAATCGTCCCAGTTGAACTCGGGTGCCGTCACGCCGTAGCCGACGAAGACGAGCTCCGCGTTGGCAACTGACACCTTGGGTACTTCGCGACGTGATTGCGCGACGTAGTCGGTCTTCCACGCGAGGGTGCGGGTCCCGCCTGCACCACGGAGCGTGAGTGTCGGCACCGAGGTGATGCCCACGAGGTTGACCGGCTGTGTCCACGTGCCATCGGGGTTGCCGGGCTCGAGGCCGGCGGCCTGAAACTGGGAGGTGAGGTAGGCCATCGTCCGCTCCTCACCGACAGTGCCCGGGCGGCGACCCTGGAACGAGTCGGAGGCGAGCATTGTGATGTCCTGGAGCAGCCGATCACCGCTGATTTCTGGCGGTGCGCTGTCGGCGACAGGAGCACAGCCCAAGGCGATGAGGAGGGCCAGGAGGGCGGACCCGCTGCTGGTGGCACGGTGGGGCATCGATGGCTCCGGCTAGTGGTGAAGCCCGGAATCTAGCGCGGTGCGTGGTGTTCGGGCGCTTGTCGAAGCTGTTCCACGTCGGGCTGGTGAGAATGCTCGATGGGCGGCCGGGCGGGCCGTTGCCGTTGCTGGGTAACCCGGACACGCTGCTTGGGCGCAACTTGGAACCCAGGATCGTCGCGTGCGAGCAGGGCGATTGGGAGTGGGTCGGTGGGTGATGGGCGTGGGCTAAGGGGGCGGCGCTAGTTCGGCTTCGGGTAGAGAACGATATTCTCGACACCCACTCGATCAACCACTGCGATCCAGAGCCCGCGTGGGTCAACAGCGGCGGGATCCGCATTCGCTGGTGTCCTAGTCTCGCCAACCTTCGCACCCCTGGCGTCGAATACCCACCATACCCGGAACGAATCCCCTGCCCGAGGCCGCAATCCGACCCATACATCCCCGTTCGCCCCGACATTCACACGGGAAATCGGAGGGTAGAAGCGCGGAATTTCAATTCGACCGAGCATCTCCCGGAAAACCGCATCGCCCTCACGAAATCCCTCGACTACGGTGTCGCGCACCGCGTCAGAGATACGTTCGATCAATATGGGGAGTCGTTTGGAATACACCACTTCACCAGACGTATTTACCGCCGAGAGTACAATATGGCTTTCGGCTGGCGAGGTGACTGTCGTTACGAATACGAGCAGGTCTCCTGTTGGTGCGATTGCTATTATTGGTGCCGGACAGAACGGAATCCGTAATTCCGAAGTGGGAGCTCGCAAGTGACATGGATCGGGAGGTGACTGGGCGACGATTCTGCGAATCCCGCCTTCGCGAGTTGCGAGCACCAGCCAAGTCGACACGCCGCGCACGATGGTTCCTGCCCCCGCCGGGGTTGGTTCCATCCGGAGACCTTGCATGAGGAGAGTGCCATCGGGTGTCACCGCCACAAGCCGAGGGGACAGGAACTCAGAATTCTGCCCGCCTTCACCGGTTAGCTGCGTCGGGATCGGAACCGTCCGGAGGAACTTGGCGCCTGGGCCAATAAACGTAAGGCGTCTCAGTCGATTGTCCCCTACCCATGTCGTGTCACCTAGCCAGCCGATGGAGTTCAAGCCACGAAATTCCCCTGGTCCTTCTCCTTTTCGACCGATCGACCCGATGGCTCTCCCCTGGCTGGAAAACACACGTAGAGCTCCATCTTGCTGCTGTGCAAAAGCAAGCTTCCCGTCTGCGGAAGCAGCGAAGGTGGTGAAGTAGCTGAAATCGTTGTCGCTGCCCTCGATGGTCAGGATCGGACGTGGCACACCGGTGATTGCATTCGCTTGCCCGACACCAACACGACAAAGTACGAATGTCAGGAGCCCTGCGAGCATTCCGATCCTGCGAGCGGAGACGTTAGTCACCGCACGGCCGGGCCTTGGCTGGGTCATCTTTCCGTCCAGGTAGTAGAAACGGGTCGAGGGATCACACTAATCATCGGCAAGCTTGTCCAGGTGGTAGCGCACGAGCCGATCGAGGCGCTCCTTGTTCGGAACCGAGCCATATCGTAGCCCATTGATTATGATCGTGGGAGTGCCGCGCAGCTCCATGCTCCTGGCCAGCTCGATGTCACGCTCGATTGCATCAACTCGACCCTGCACCTCCATGCACTTTGCAAATTTCGCGGTGTCACTGACTCCGGCGTCAGCCGCAATCGAGACGAGGCTCTTGCCCCCGAGTTCATCCTGCTGCGCGAAAAGCTCGTCGTGCATCGGTTTGAAGGCCGCTTGGGCCGATGCGCATTCCGCAGCACGAGCCGCGGCGTAGGCGATGGGGTGGAGCTCCTCAAGCGGCCATTGCCGGAAAACGACCGCCACATCTGATCCATACTTGGCTATTACTGCCTGGAGCGATTCGTGGAATCGCCCACAGGCAGGGCACTGAAAATCCCCAAACTCCACGATGACGACTTTCGCGTTGGCACTTCCATAGCGATGCCCACCGGCCACAAGCGTGGTCCAATTGTCGACCGGTTCGGCGATCGCGTTCTCAGGAGCCATTCCTCCTCGATCGGTTGGGAACAGCTCTCGTTTCACCACCATGATAGCAACTAGTAGAGCTGCAAACGCCGCAATGCCCGTGAAAAGCGTGGAGAGCTTACTCTGTTCTGCCATATGAACTCTCCGGTGCGATTTCTGATGAGCCACAAGTCACCGCAGCTCCCCGACGACCCTTGGCCACGAATGGCCGGGCCAATGAGCCGCCACTTGGTCCAGTGCACTCGCCTAGGGCACGTAATGGGCCCAACAGGTGATGTATCCCGAACCGGAAGAACAGTTGGCCTGGGAGACCTGCCAATGCGAGTCGTGGCACTCGTCGAGCACGGTGTCCTGGCACTCGCCGATGATATTCCCAAACACGCACGACCCGGCGTACGTAACGGTCCACGTGCACAATCCCTCATCCGCCATGGTCTCCGCGTGGAGAACCGCTGCACCACCAAGGGTGACGAGGACTGAAGCAGCCAACGTAAGGTGATTTCGCATGTACTATACCTCGCTTGATTGATGCCACGTGGTGACATTGCAGGGATCGGCGATGTCAGTGGGTTCAACTGATTGCCGCGCCCTACGCTCCGACCCTGAGGTAGAAGCACGCGCGGTGGGAATCCCTCCTCCTAGTCCTCCCACCTTGCCTTGCACGACAAGATGCCGTTCGCGCAACTTGACCAGTAGGGCTTCCAATGGGAATTGTGGCACTCATCGACAACGGTCTCACCGCACTGCAAGAGCCCCGCACCTCCCTCGCACGAACCTCCGTAGGCCTCATTCCAGACGCACTCGCCTTCGTCAGCCTGCGCAGCAGCCGCAGAGAGGCTCCCCGCTCCACCTACACAAATCATCAAAGACGCGAGTGAAACGATTGAAGTTTTCATAGCTGATTCTCCCAAATGGGTAGTCGACGATCACTCTTGTTTGACGGTGCGAAGCCTGACAGGCCTCCTCCGCTTGAATCAGATTCGCTCATTCACACCGACAATTCAACCCTAAACGAACCCTAAACCCACTATTGTGTGGTCCAGCCACCTCGGCCCGGTGCCATGCCAAGCGCTTGCCGCAGCTTTCGCTCATGGTACTGCACTGATTTCTCGGTGATATTCTCGAGCTGTGCGATCGCACGATGACTGAGGCCACGGCGGAGGAGAACCAGGATGCGAAGCGTCCGCGGGCCCAGCCCCGCGAGGGCCGGCGACAGCACGTCGCTCGCCACGCCGAAGTCCTTGGAGATGAACGTCTCACCACGATGGACTGCGGAGATTGCCTTCCGAAGCTCTTCGGGACCATCGAGCTTCGAGACCACGCCACGGGCACCCGCGGCCATACACTGGTTGGCGAGCGGGAGGCCCGAGAGGCCGGTCAGCACGATGATCTTGAGCTCGGGGAACTGCGTCGTCCACCGTCCGATTCGTGAGAGCGCCGAGACGTGCCTGAAGACCACATCGACCACCAGGACGTCGAATTTGCGATCGGTGCGAATCCGTTCGTCGAGCTCGTCGAGTGTCTTGATCGGCGGCAGCATCGTGACTTGCCCGTAGAGGCTGTGGGCGACTGCGTCGATCGTCAACTGCTCACCTTCGGCGTGGAGGACGATCGGCAACGGTGTGTCGGGAATTGGCGGAGGAGTCATCGGCCACTCTCCCTACCGGCATTCGGAAGGCTGGCCGGCGGGCGAGCGGGCGGGCGGGCGGGCGGGCGGGCGGGCGGGTCGGAAGGTCATGACATCCTCCATCCAGGGGAATGGATCCTTCTCACAATGCACCAAGCTCGGTTCGGCCGTCAAGGGCCAACCGCGCATTCCGGCGGCCGGCAGGTGACGGGCGGGGAGGTCAGTGGTCGGCCGCCAATACCGCTCCCGCACCGGCCCTGAGAAGCGATCGGCTGTCTGAGCCGCGAAGCGGCGAGTTCCGAGCGCGACGAAGGAGCGGGTGCGGGTGCGGGGACGCGTCGGAGCTTGCCCACCGCCCTGCCTCACCCTAGGGTTCACCTCAGGTTCGAGACGCAACGGAACGGAGGCGCGCGATGATGCCAGACCAGGATGCCGCCTTTGCGGCCGCACGTGATCAGACGCTCCTCGACGGACTCGCCCTGTCACCGGCCGAACGACTCCAGCTCGCGGAATCGCTCTGGCTGGATATCGCGCCAACGCTTCCGATTCGCCTCCCGTTCACGATGTCTTTCACCACGTTGGCACAGTTCTACGCATGGCAGGATGCAGGCGGTGATTTCGGTCGGGTTGTGAGTCGCAGCCCCGCGTTGGACGTCAAAGCGGAGTAGCGAGCGTTCGCACAGATCAAGGTGGTGTCACCTCGGAGGCCCCGCCGCACGACGCTACGCGTCGCGGGCGGGGAGGTCATTGGTCGGCCGGCAATATCGCTCCCGCACCGCTCCTGAGAAGCGATCGGCTGTCTGAGCCGCAGAGCGGCGAGTTCCGATCGCGACGAAGGGGCGGCTGTGGGTGCGGTATTCCCCAAACACAATCGGCCACCCCGTGGGGTGGCCGATGTGTCTGATCCATACAGAGTCGTATGGGTGGATCTCCGGCAAGGGCGCAACATGTTGCGCCCCTACGGATACTGATCGCCTTTCACGCGATCAGTACATCCCACCCATGCCGCCGCCGCCCGGCATCGCCGACGCGGAGCCCTTGTCTTCCTTCTTCTCCACCACCACGCACTCGGTGGTCAGGAGCAGCGACGCGATCGAGGCGGCATTCTGCAGCGCCGTCCGCGTCACCTTGGTCGGGTCGATGACACCGGCCTTGACCAGGTCCTCGTACTCGTCCGTCGCGGCGTTGTACCCGAAGTTCGGATCCTTCGACTCCCGAACTCGTGCCACCACGATCGAACCCTCGACGCCCGCGTTCGCGGCAATCGCGCGAATCGGCTCTTCGATGGCCCGACGGAGGATCGCGACGCCGATCTTCTCGTCGCCGGTCCCCTTGATCTTGTCGAGCGCAGACTGCGCACGGAGCAGTGCAACACCACCGCCGGGCACGATCCCTTCCTCGACCGCCGCACGGGTCGCATGCAGCGCGTCCTCGACACGGGCCTTCTTCTCCTTCATCTCGGTCTCGGTCGCGGCGCCGACATGAATCACCGCCACGCCACCGGCCAACTTCGCCAGCCGCTCCTGCAGCTTCTCACGGTCGTAGTCCGACGTGCTCTTCTCGATCGCGCCACGGATCTCGGCGATGCGACCCTTGATGTCGTCGCTCTTGCCCTTGCCATCCACGATCGTGGTGTTGTCCTTGTCGAGCACAACCCGCTTCGCCTGACCCAGGTCGGCCATCGTCGCGTTCTCGAGCTTGAAGCCGA
>JBDTNH010000006.1:0-63916 GCA_039933845.1 Gemmatimonadota bacterium | reverse complement strand
GTCCACAGATCATCGCCTGCGGGGGGAAGGGCGCAACATGTTGCGCCCCTACAGGCGCCGGATCACCACCCGCCGATTCTGCTGGCGTCCGGCCGGCGTGGCATTGTCACCGATCGGTGTGCAATCAGCGATCCGATGCAGCTCGGGCTATCCCAATGCCTCACGTACCGCCGGGGCGACGACGGTGCCGTACAACTCGATCGCGCGGAGCACATCTCGGTGGGGCGTCAGGCCTACCGTGAACTGCAACAGCGTGCGCTGATGGCCGAACAGGGCATGTTCGCGGAGGATCTTCTCGATGACCTGCTGCGGGTCGCCCACCAGGAGGGCTCCCGCCGCCGCACATTCGGCGTCGAACCGCGCGCGGGTTGGCGGGGGCCAACCTCGCTCACGCCCGATACGACCCATCGCATCCTGGTAGGGCGGAAAGGCGATCTCGGCAGCGGCGTTCGACGAGTCGGCGATGAATCCGTGGGAATTGATGCTGACCGGAGTCGTCAGTGGATCGTGGCCAGCCCGGGTCAACGCCTCGCGGTAGAGCTCGACCATCGGCACAAACCGGTCTGGCGAGCCGCCGATGATCGCGAGCGCCATTGGCAGACCCAGCGTTCCGGCACGAATCACCGACTGCGGGGTGCCGCCGACCGCAATCCAGATCGGAATCGGCGCCTGCATCGGCTCTGGAAAGATCCGCTGGTCGTGCAGGGGCGGGCGGTATCGACCCGACCACGTTACCGGACCGCCCTGTCTGAGTGCCAGAAGAAGATCGAGCTTCTCGCTGAACAGGGCATCGTACGCGTCGAGAGGATGGCCGAACAGGGGGAACGATTCCGTGAACGACCCGCGACCCGCCATGATCTCGGCGCGCCCCCCAGACAGAAGATCGAGGGTGGCGAACGCTTGGTGGACTCTGACCGGATCATCCGAGGACAGCACGGTCACCGCGCTCGTGAGCCGGATTCGCGTCGTCCGCATCGCCGCGGCGGCCAGGACCACGGCTGGGGCCGAGACCGCAAAATCGGCCCGGTGGTGCTCGCCGACGCCGAACACGTCCAGCCCTACCTGATCGGCGAGCTCGATCTCGGCGAGGAGTTCGCGAAGCCGAACAGCGGCATGCGCCCGATCCTCAATGGCAGTCTCGGCAAACGAGTAGAGTCCAAGTTCCATGAGGCGAAAACTAGGCGGGGCACCCCAGATGGGGTGCCCCGCCTGTCATCCAACCCAATGTGCCCTGACCCTAGCGATCACGACCCCGGGTGCGTGGCGGGGCCAGGTTGGAGCCAAGCTGATAGCTGAACTGCACCATCAGGCGGCGACCAAGCGTCGGAGACCGAGTCTCGCGGATGTAGCTGCTCGAGCTCGAGATCGAGATCCCCGTGTTCTGGTTGAGCAGGTCGAGGCCCGAGATCCGGATCTCGGCACGATTGTCGAGCAGCTGGTGGCCGAGCGATGCGCCGAGCATGAAGACATTGTCGCGCGGCCCGAAGAGGTTCTGGTCGTAGACCTGATAGTTGGCCGAGGCGCTCGTCGACCAGGTCTCGCCGATGTACCAGGTACCGTCTGCGCTATAGGAGCGGTTGAGGTAGTCCTGGTTGAGTGCCTCGTTGATCGAGTACTTGACCGAGTTGAAGGTCCAATTGGTCCCGACGCTGAGGTCGAACACTTCCTTGGAACGATTCTGGAGTCGGACCCCAATATTGTGGTTCGCCGAGTGGCTGACGTTCTCGACCTGGTTCACGAGCTCGAAACCGCTCGACCGCGAGAAGCTGTAGTCGAGATCGATCTGGGCGCCGAGTGCCCGGATCGGCGTGCCATAGCTCCCGCCAACATTGCTGTTCCAGCCATCGCCGAGGTTGATCGGCATGACCGTCTGGCGACCCTGCGGATCGATGTCGCGTGACTGGACGATCTGGTTGCGATTGTAGCCGAGGTTCGCGTAGAGGTAGATGCTCCGGAACGTGAACTGATCGAACCGGCGGAAGTCAGCGCGCAGGCTGTGGTTGTACTGCGGCGTCAGGTCCGGGTTGCCAGCATAGGTCCGGAGCGGGTCGGTGTTGTCGGTGAACGGCTGCAACTCGTTGAGCGACGGATCGCGGGTCGAGGTGCGGTAGTTGATCGAGAAATTGTTGCCCTGATTGAACTGGTACCGCAGGTTCGCCGACGGCAGCAGGTTCGTGAAGCCGTTGGAAATCGACTCGTTCCGATTGATGATCGTGCCCTCGAGATCCGAATTCTGGGCCTCGAGTCCGAGCACCCACCGGAGCTTCGCCGTGTTGCGGCTGAAGCGGCCGCCGCCCTGCAGATAGGTATAGGTGCGCTCGAACGCCGTGGTCAGGTCGAGGTTCGGCACGGGAACGCCGGCCACCAGATCGTTGACGTCGTAGTTCTGATTCTCGGAGATCGCCCGGCGCTCGCCGAACAGCTCGAGCACCGCGCCGTTGCCGAGGGGCTCGGTGAGTGCAAGCCGGTTGCCGTAGGTGAACGTCCGGCTGTCGCGCTGCTGCGACTGGAGCACGTCACGGGTCGTGATGCCGCCGACCCCATTGGAAAAATCGGTGCTCGAGTTCAAGGTGGAGAGCTGCTTCGGCTTGCTCAGGTCACCCCAGGCTTCGGCAATGAGCGACCGACCGGCCTGGTTGAAGCGCCTGGAGAACGTGAAGCGGCCGTCGCCACTGAGATTGTCGCCATCGCTCGACACCGCCGAGGTGGCACTATTCTGGAATGAGCCATCCGGCTTGAGCGTCTCCTGGTCGGAGAAGTTGTCCGAGTTGTTGGAGCCGACGCTGAAGTTGCCCCGGAACCGCAAGCGGTTCCACGTGTTGAACGAGCGCTGCGCGTTCAGGTTCATCCGGTGCGAGAGACTCTCGGACTGGTTGTTCGCCGTCTCACTGCGATTGGCCGAGATACTGGCACCCTGCAGGAGCTGCTCAGCGGTGATCGACTCACCACGGTTGTCGCTGGTGCTCAGGAAATAGCTGCCGCGGACCCAATCGTTGTCGGTGAAGTTCCGGCTACCGTTGAGGCCGATCGCCATGGTCTCACTGAACCCTGAGCCGCCGCCACCACCGCCACCGCCACCGCCACGGCCCTGGCTGAATGCGACTGGAGTCGCCAGGGAGAAGCCCGACTGCCCGGTGTTGTTGCGGCTCGCGATCAGCGAGAGCTGCGTCACGGGCGAGAAACGGTTGAGGTTGAGCGCACTGGTGTAGCGTGGATCATCGCCCTTCGAACCGGCGAACGCGGCATCAGTATTTGGGGCCGGTCCGACACCACCCACGGCGCGACCAAAGTATCCAACACGTGCGTTCGGCTTGAGGACAAGGTTGATCGTCTTCTGTTGCTGGCCATCGTCAATGCCCGTGAATTCGGCGTTGTCCGACTTCTTGTCGAGCACCTGGACCTTGTCGATCGCCGCGGCCGGCAGGTTACGGGTCGCCATCTTCGGATCATTGCCGAAGAATTCCTTGCCGTCGACCAGCACCTTCTGGACTGTCTCGCCCTGTGCCTTGATGCTGCCGTCGCTCTCCACCGTCACACCGGGCAACCGCTTGAGCAGTTCCTCGACGGTCGCATTGATCCGGGTCTTGAACGCGTCGGCGTTGTACTCGAGCGTGTCCGGCTTGTTGACGATCGGCACATGGTCGGCGCTGACCACCAATTCGTCGAGCTCGACCGCGCCAGCCGCGAGCATGACGACGGTGTCGGTGGCAACATTGGCGTTGACGATGCTGAAGTCGCGCCGCACCGGCTTGAAACCGATGCGCGTGACCTGCAGGATGTAGTCACCCGGGACCAGACGCTTGAGGGTGAAGGCGCCGTTACCACCGCTGGTCGTGAAGACCGCGATGACGGAATCCAGACGGGTCAGGGCGACAATCATCGCGCCGGACACAGCGGTATGGCCCGTGTCGACGACGGAGCCCTTCACATCAAACTGCTGGGCCGAGGCAACGGCCGGTCGCGCCACAAGCGCGGCCACGAGCATCGCGGTGGCGGTAGCCAGACGACGAAGGAGCGAGAAGCGCGTCATGCTAGTTCCGCCGGCCACGACGGGACTTCTCCAGCTCGGCCATCTTGTCCTTGACAATGCGATCGTACTCTTCACGGGTGACCTTGCTTCCTTCAGATGGGGCCTTGATGGCCTTGACCGCTGTCGTGGTGTCGATGGCAGTCGCGGTATAGACCACGCGATTCGAATCGACGGCGAGCGTCAGAATGAGTCCAGGCAGGCCACCATACTGGGCGGGGCCGGCCGGGATGGGGATGTCGGGCGTGAACCAGGCTTCAATGGTGGTGCTGTCCTGCTGGGCGATCGCCTGATAGACCGGGTGGCCGAGGAACATCGCCTGCTCGCCGGTCATCTTCCACGCGAACGTCGGACGCTCTGCCGGAATCCGGAAGACGCGACCCAGGAAATCGCGCATTTCAGTGTAGCTGCCGTCGGAGAGATCGGTGTAGGCGCCGGAGATGGCGTCCGAGCCTGGGCCGCCACCGAGAAAACCCATGGCGCGACCGGCCATCATCATCTCGCCGCCGCTGATCTCGCGGGTGACCATCACTTCGCCACCGCCCCCGCCGCCCGAGAACCGGATATCACGGCCGGCGCCCGGGCCGTCCTGGGCCTGGGTGCCCGCGCCGAAGAGCGTGGCCTCGGGCGAGAAGGTGAGCTGCATCGGCTGGACCGTGTTCTTGGGAATCCGGCTCGCGAACGGACTGTTCGCGGGCAGGTTGAAGTCGAGCCGGGTCGCCTGATCATAGAGAACGGTGCCGGACTGCGCCGTGACCAGCACGGGCAGTCCGACAAGCAAGGCAAGAACGGGGGTCAGGCGATTCATCACGTCGGCTCCAGAGATCAGTGTGGCCCGGCATGAGGCGGTGCCTCAGACAGGGGGTGCTGGCCAGAATACGCCCAAGGCCATCGTGGGGTTGATGCCCGGGGGTTGGAGATAGTCTCAGGCGATGTTGCAGGGGTGGAACGGAAGGGGGTAACGCGCGGCGGAAGCGGTGGCGCCAGCGCGCTACTTCTGGACGGGAGTAGCGCCGACCCGATCGAAGAAGTCGAAGATCCTGGCGATGTTGCCGGGGTCCCGGGCGATCAGCGACGAGTGGTCGCCCCCGGGGATCTCGATGTATTCGTGGGTCATTCCGAGCGAGTCCATCGTCGCGACCCAGCGCCGTGTCGTCCGGACGTCGACCAACCGGTCGGAGTCGCCCTGCACCACGATCACCGGCAACGCCCGGATGATCCGGAGGGAATCCGGACTCGAATAGATCGCCGGCGCGGCCACCCCGAGCGCCCGGAAGAGGGTGGGGTGCTCCATCGCAATGTGATAGGTGCCGCCCCCGCCCATCGAGTGCCCGAAGAGAAAGATCCGGTCCGCATCGACATTGAACTCGTTCCGCACGATCCCGAGGACGTTCAGGACATCCTCTTCGCTGAGCGCGCCGTGGTTATCCGGACCGATGCTGGAGTCGCCCCTGGTCGGAATCCGTCCGTGCCCGAGGCTGCCATACCAGCCACCGGTGCTGTAGCCCATGGGGGCCACGACGATGTATCCTCGCTCCTCGGCGAGGTCGGTGAGGCCCTGATACCGAATCACCTGCCGCGGGTTGGAGCCGAGGCCGTGGAGCGCCACGATCAGTGGTGTCGGGACAGTGGAATCGTAGCTCGACGGGACGTAGAGTTCGTATCCCATCGACGTGCCGGCGTCCGCGAAGTCGTAGGTGCGCGACTGGATCGCCGTGGCCGGTGCGGCCACCGCCTGGGCGCCGAGCATCGTTCCGGCGACCAACATCGCGAACAGTAGGGGCGCAAGATGTTGCGCCCGGTGGTGCGACGTCCCGTGAGCCATGACACGACCAATGGGTAGGGGCGCAACATGTTGCGCCCGTGTTGATGAATTCATTGAACCTCGACCGGCGCGACCATCCCGCGGCCTTATGGCCGCGGCTGGGGCAGGTACAATCGCAGCCCACCCGACATCGTACCGATGATCAGTTCGAGGCGACCATCGCCATCGAGATCACCGACCGTCGGTGACGACAGGTTGTCACCCTGCATCACAAAGGTGGTGTCCGGCTCGAAACGCATCTCGCTACCCGTGGTGCGATTGAGCCAGCGATGCAACGCACCGTCCTCCGACCCGATCAGCAGATCGGGCTTGCCGTCGCCATCGAAGTCATGAAACGTCGGCGTGCTGCGGCGGCCGACATCCATTCCCGGCATCTCGTCGGTGACCAGCTCGAACCTCGGCTCGGTCCGTGTGCCGACGTTCCGATAGAGATTGACCTGACCACTGGCCTCGCCGATCACCATATCGAGATCGCCGTCGCCATCGATGTCAGCGAGTGCCGGCGTACTGTTGCTGCCACGCGTGAGCACCACCAGCGCGCTGTCGACCAGCATCCAGTTTGGTGCCTGGGCGGTGCCGCGATTCTGCCACCACTGGACATGGTCGTTCCAGGTCCCGATCACCAAGTCGGGTGCACCGTCGCCATCGAGATCGGTGATGGCGGGCGCATAGTTGAAGGTGCCGTGGATGCCGAGGTCACCGCGGTCGGTGAAGACCGGGGCGGACGTGGTGCCGGTGTTCTCGTAGCGCGTGATCGTTGCCGTCGTGTTGTCGTCGGTGGTGACCTTGTTGCCGACCAGCAGGTCCAGGTCGCCATCGCCATCGAGGTCGCCGAGGACCGGCATCGATTCGCTGCCGACATCGATCATCTGAATCAGGCGCGAGGTGGTCGGACGGAACTGGCCGGGAGCGATCTGTTCGATCAGGTAGAGGTTGTCGACCGACGAACGCGCCGGGTTGAACGCGCCGCCGATCACGCCCATGACCACGTCGACGTCACCATCGCCATCGATGTCGCCCACGGTCGGCGCGTTGTAGCCGGTGGTGAGCACCGGATTGCTGACCGGGAACGGCAGTGGCGTCGAGCGGAGCGAGAAGTTCGGGCACCGATCGGTGTTCTCGATCAGGAGCAGCCCCGGCTCGAAGAAGTCGCCCCAGAGCAGGTCCTGGTCGCCATCGCCGTCGAGATCGCCGAAGGCCATCGTGTTGGCGCCGTGCAGCGACCCGTTGGGAAGCGGCCCAGTGCCCGGCTGTGAGCCAGCGCCGATGATCTCGATCCCCTCCCAGCGTGCAGTCAGGAACCGGAAGCGAAGCAGCCCATCGGGGCCGAGCGTCGATTCCGCCTCGTACCGATCAATCGTGCCGGTGACGCGTCCGATGAAGAGATCGAGGCGACCGTTGCAATCGATATCGGTGAGGTTGAGGATGTTCTGCCGATCGGCGAAGATCGGCGCGTTGTCCGCATCCCGAAGCGTGTCGCCGACGGCCACCATCTTCGCCATGGTTCGGGTGCCATCGTTGCGCCAGGCTCGGACGTAGGAGTTCCGAAGCTCACCCATCAGGTCGAGGTCACCATCGCCATCGAGGTCGACGAACCGGTACCACTCACCGACGTCGAGCCCTTGCCAGCGATCAGTCCGCCAACGGAACCCCTCCGGCGTCTGTTCGTAGAATGCCACCGCGCCGGAGCGCTCCTGGACGAACAGGTCGGCGTCGCCATCGCCATCGATGTCGGCGAGCTGTGGTCGGGGAACGTCGTAGCCACCCAGCCACGGTTGGGGATACCGCTGGCCCTGGGCGTTCACCACCGGGATGGCATCGACCGACCGCGTCCACGGCACGGTCCCGGGGGTCGGACCTCCCGAAGACGAACCGGCCTGCGCGAGTGCGCAGGCCGGTAGCAGGAGGAGGGCAGCCATCCAGCGTGCTGCCCCCCCCCGAAGAAACCGCACCGTCATGGGACGGCCTGACTCCGATCCTTCACGAGGAACAATCCCTCGCTCACACTGGTGATCAGGATCGTGCCGCTCTTGAAGTAGGGGAAGACGCTCCAGGCGCCGACCATGTGGGGCTCGTTCTCGTCCTGCGGATAGGTGTCGAGGTACGCCACCTCACGCGGGTTGGTCGGATCCGTGATGTCGGCGATCCGGAGGCCCGAACCGTAGTTCGACAGGTAGGCCTTGTTCCCCTTGATGTACAGGTTGTGGTCGGACGACTTGACGGTCCCGATGTACTCCTTGACCAGGATGGGGTCATCCAGATCGGTCACATCATAGATCATCGTCCGAGTGCCCTTGGCCGCCATGTCCTTGCCGGTCGTGTCCTTCAGGGCCTGGATCTCGTCAGACTCGTCGTCGAGGAAGAAGTACTTGTGATCCTCCGTGAACCAGCCCTGGTGCGCGTAGGCAACGAACGGATAGGTCGCGGTCGAGATCAGCTTCGGATTCTTCTTGTCGGTCACGTCCTGCAACGAGATGGCGTTCTCGTTCGAGCCCATGCAGAGCTCATGACCCTGATACTTGGTGTCCGGTCCGCGGTACACGATGCAGACAGCATCATGCGAGTAGCCCGTGCCACGGAAGCCGGTCGTGCTGTCGGCTGCGCAGCCGACGAACTTCGGGTGCACCGGATCTTCGCGCAGATCCATCATGTGGAGGCCACCGCCGCACTGCTCGCCACCCGCCGAGCCACCGACGCCGTAGGCGAAGCCGGTCTCCTCGTTGATCACGATGTTGTGGGCGCTGGCGATGTTGGTGTAGATGTAGTCCGGTTCGAAGGTCTGCGGCGTCTTGACGCCACGAAGCCGGTTGAGGTCGAACACCTGCATCCCGTGCTGGCCCGCGCCATCGGCGACCACATACATGTAGTGCTTGTAGACCTTGATGTCGCGCCACGCGGCCGGATTGGCACCCGCGGTCAGCGGGAGGTTGCCGAGGTATACCGGGTTCTCCGGATCGGTGATGTCGACGATCCCGGTGCCGTCATTCCGCCCCGCCAGCGCGTATTCCTTGCCGGTCTCGGCGTCGGTGTAGCCCCAGTTGTCGCTCATCTGCGAGCCACGACCGCCACCGACCTGCGAGGTCGGCAGGAACGCGAGCAGTCCGGTGTTGCTGCAATCGAAGACGGACGCCTTCCCGTTCTCGCAGACGACCTCCTTGCCCTTCACCATCTCGAAGCGATCCTTGCTCGGTGGGAAGGCCGACCCAACGGTCCGCCACGTGCCGCCGGGCGCGCGGTCGAGGAAGAGAATGGTGCCTTCGCCGGAGATGTCGCCCGGCATGCCCACAATCGCCCGTGCACCGGAGACCGCGAACGACGCACCGAACTGGGCGCGACTCCGACCGATCGAGTCGACCACCAGCTTGCCCATTCGAGTGATCTCACCAGCCGGATTCATGCCGATCCGATAAATCTCTCCCGCTCCAGCCGTCGGCGCACCGACCCAGAGTTCGTCGCCGACCATGGCGAGGTCGGCGCCGAAGCTCGCCACCGTCGGGAAGTCATAGGCGGTCATCAACCCACGCTCGACCCAGGCACCACTGCCCGCGTTGCGCTCGAAGGTCACGACCATGCCGACGCCGCCGAAGGCGCGGCGACCGCCGCCCCGCCGAGCGGTCGTGTCAGGGTTCGCGATCTCGGGGACGAAGTTGGCGCCCGGTGCGCCGACCATCAGCTTGTCGCCCTTGAGCAGCAACGTGGCCCCGAACTGCGCATTGTCGGACGAGCGCCGGGAGGCGAGCGCCGACGCACCGTCCATCGCCCAGATGCCGTTGGTGCCACGCGAGAAGACGTAGACACCGCCCTTGCCATCCTGGCCCGTGGCGCCAATCGCGATCCGGTTGCCGTCGATCGAGATCGCCGAACCGAAGCCGGCATTCTCATCGAGGCCCTCGGCGGTGATCATGCCGGCAGCCGACCAACCGGAGCTGGTCTTCCGGAAGACGTGCACGACGCCGCTGCCCTGACCCGGGGCACCGACATAGGCCATGTCACCCGCAAGCGCGAGTGCGGTACCGAACCGCGAACCGGCATCGGTCGGGGCGGGCAGGATACCCGCCGCGCTGAAGCCGTTCGATCCGCGGGTGTAGACGTGCACCATCCCTGGTGCCTCGGGCGCCGCGGTCTGACCGGGGCGAGCGAAGGAACGGGGCGGGACGTGGCCCACCAGCAGCACCGATCCGTCGGTGGCGAGTGCGGAGCCGAAACCGGTGCTCTCGACGTTGGCAGGCAGGGAGAGCATGCCAACCGACCGCCACGCCGACGGGAGGCCACGACGGAAGACCCACACCTGACCGGGTGCGCTCGGATTGGCCGGCCGCCCGGCACCGCCGGGTTCGCCGACGAAGGCCCAATCGCCGGAGATCGCCACCGCACGACCAAACTGCATCATCGACGGGGACACCGAATTCGGCGTATCAGGGCTGGCCATCGCGAGCGTTGGGGCCATCGCGGCCACACCGGCGAGTGCGAGGGACGAGAGTACAATACGACGGATCACTGCTGCCTCCGTGAGGATGGGGAACGTCTACTGCGGTCATGTCGTGGGGGTCCAGACATCAACAATACTGCCAATCGTGAGGTGACGCGAACGCCAGAAGCGGGTCACGAGACCGAGAACGCTTGAGGCTCACCGGTCCGTTGCGCTCTGGAACCACCGCACGCCGCCTCCGGTGCCTCCGAGGATCACGTCCAGTTGGCCGGTTCCAAACAGATCTCCCATGCTGACGACTGCGTCGGCGTCCGGAGAGCGGAGATACATCTCGGGATCCTCGATGAAGACCGGATCGATCCCGCGGTCGGTGCGACGGAATCGCCGCACCTCACCTGCCTCGTTACCAACGAGGAGATCGAGGCGACCGGTGCCATCGAGGTCGACCAGGTAGGGTGCGGCACGGCGTCCGACGTCGATGCCGCCGAATTCGTCGGTCACCAGTTCGAATCGCGGTGCCGTGGCAGTTCCGACATTGCGGTAGAAGTTGAGCTGGCCACTCGCCTCGCCGACGAGCATGTCGAGATCGCCGTCGCCGTCGATGTCACCGAGCGTCGGGGTGGTGTTGCTGCCACGCGTGAGGGTGACGAGTGCGGTGTCGGCCCGAATCCATTTCGGCGACTCGGCGGTGCCCTGATTGGGCCAGTACTCGATCATGTCGCGCCACGTCCCCATCACAATGTCGAGCAGGCCATCCCCGTTGAGGTCTACGAACGCTGGCGCCATCTGGTACGTGCCGGCAATTGGCAACCGGCCGCGCTCGCGAAACGAAGGCGCGGTGCGCGTCCCGACATTCTCGAACCAGGTGAGTGACGCCGTCGTCTCGGCGGTCGGTTCGATCTTGTTGCCGATCACCAGGTCGAGGTCACCGTCGTGGTCCAGATCCACGAGCGCCGGCACGCTCTCTGCACCGGCATCGATCATCGAGATCATGCGCTTGGTGACGACCGTCCACGTCCCGGGCGCCGACTGCCGAACCTCGTAGAGGTTGTCGACCGCACTGTAGTTGGGCTGGTAAGCGCCACCGATCACACCCATGACCAGATCCAGCAGGCCGTCGCCGTCAATGTCGCCGGTCGCTGGCGCGTTGTACCCCGTGGTCACGATCCGCTCGCGCTCCGGAAACTGCTCGTGCGCGCCTTGCAGCCACGGTGTCTGGCAGGTGCCTTCGTTCCGGATCAGCAGCACGCCAGCCTCGAAGAAGTCGCCCCAGAACAGGTCGAGATCGCCATCGCCATCGACGTCACCGAAGGCCATGGTGTTGGCGCCGTGCAATGTTGGCCGACCCTGAAACGCCGTGGTGTCCCCGGGCATCGGGCCGAGCACTTCGATCCCTTGCCAGCGCTCCTGCAGCAGCCGGAAGACAGGCAAACCGTTGCGGTCGGTGCCTTCCTTCTCGAAGCGATCGACGTACCCCGCGACGCGACCGAGGAAAAGATCGGGTCGTCCGTTGCAATCGATGTCGACGACGTTGAGGATGTTCTGCGGGTCGGCGAAGATCGGTGTGCCGGTGATGTCACGGAGCGAGTCGGCAATGGCGACCATCTTCGGCACCTGCGTCGTGCCATCGTTCCGGTAGACGCGGATGTAGCCCATCCGTCGTTCGGCAAGCAGGTCCAGATCGCCATCGCCATCGAGATCGGCGAACCGGAACCACTCGCCCGCCTCGACATCCTGCCAGCGATCGGTGCGCCAGATCCACTGGTCACCCTGATGCTCGAAGAAACTCACGTCGTTGCGGTGTTCCTGCACGAAGAGATCGAGGTCACCGTCGCCGTCGATGTCGACGAGCTGAGGCCGCGGCAGGTTGAATCCCCCGAGGAACGGCGAGGCGACCGGCTTCCCGGTGGCATCGGTCACCGGAATGCCCGTCACGCGTTGCGTCCAGGTCGGGGACGACGGAGCCCGCTGCGCCGAAAGCGCAGCGGGCCCTGCCACGGCCGCGAGGAGGGCCGTGGCGAACAGCACGCCGTCCCCCCTCATTGCGATCCAGCGGCTCCCATGCCGGCCGGCGAGGCGCCGAGCATCAACTGCTTGACCATCTTGCCCGAGGCGATGTCCACGACCGTGAGCCAGCCGTTGGTGCTGGTGTCACCGTCCTTGCCGTGCATGTCGTGACCGCTCATCCCCGCCATGCCGCCACTCCCGGTGTTCCGGTTGCTGACGAACAGGTAGCGACCATCCGGCGAGACCACTGAGCCATGCGGTTGCGCAAAGCCCTCGGTAAACCGACGACGCACGATCCCCATGAAGGGATCGACTTCGGCAACCGCGTTGTCGGTGAGCAGTGGGACGTAGACCAGCTTGCCATCTGCCGAGAAGGACGGATGCCACGGCTTGCCGCCCACCGTGAACTCGCGCAGCGGCACCAACGGCGGCGCCCCGGTCAGGTCATAGACCAGCATCGTGTTCGAGAGCTCGCCACCGACGACCATGGTACGCCCATCCGGCGAAATCGTGAATTCGACCAGCGAGCGCGGCGCGCCGGCCAGCGTGGAGAGCGTGACGCGACCGGTGGCGGTTTCGACGGATGCGATCCGGTTCTCGGCGAGCGAGGCGGTGTGCACGTAGCGGCCATCATGGGAGGTGGCAATGGCGTGCGGCCTGGCGATCAGGACCTCCTGTTCCTCGACCTTTTCGAAGGTGCTGCGCTTGATGACGCCGAGCGACTTCGGGGGATTGACCGCCGTCATCGAGCGACCGACGTACATCGAGTCGTGCATCCGATCCATCGCGATCAGGCCGGGTGTTTCCATGTCGATCCGGCCCACGAGATGATTGGCGCGATCGAACTTGAGCACCTTGCCGTCACCGATCAGGGTGACATACCACGCGGATCCGTCGGGCTCGACCGCGGTATCATGCGGCTTGGCGTTGGCGGAGAAGCCGAGCTTGGTGAGATCGATCACCGTGTCGATCGCGAGCGTCCGCTCGTTGACGACCGCGACTTGGGCACCACTCTGGCTCACGACGTAGACCTTGAGGTCATTCGCCCGGGCCATCGGTGTGGCACCCGCCCCGCCCATCGATCCGCCGCAGGCGGCGACAAGGATCGTCGCCACCGTCAGGATGGTGCCGCGCGCGATCATGGCACCGCCTGGGTGCGATCGCGCACCAGGAAGAGCCCCTCTCCCACGCTCGTCACGATGATCGTGCCGCTCTTGAAATAGGGGTAATTGCTCCAGTTGCCCGACATCTGGTTGGTCGTGCCATCGGGCGTGGTGTCGAGGTAGCCGACCTCACGCGGAGTGGTCGGATCCGAGATATCGAGGATCCGGAGTCCGGCCTGATAGTTCGACTGATAGAGGCGATTGCCCTTGACGTACATGTTGTGGTCGGTGGCCACCGTGGTGCCGAACCACTGCTTGGCGAGCACCGGATCCTCGAGGTCGGCCAGGTCCCAGATCATCGTCCGGGTCTTCGGCTGCCCGGCACCTTCGTCGAGCTCGTCGCCGAGATAGAAGTAGCGCTGGTCATCGGTCAGCCAGCCCTGGTGGGCGTAGCCCACGGCCGGGTAACTCGCGCTCGCGAGCGCCTTTGGGGCCTTCTTGTCGGTCACATCGGCGATCGAGATCGCCGTCTCGTTGGATCCGATGCAGACCTCATGGCCCTTGTACTTCGCATCAGGCCCGCGGTACATGACGCACTGGGCATCGTGCGAGTAGCCGGTGCCTGAACGGCCAGTGGCGGGATCGGCGAAGCAGCCGGCGAATGTCGGCGACTCCGGCTGCCGGATGTCGATCATGTGCAGACCACCACCGCACGTCTCGCCGGCACCCGACACGCCCACGGCGTAGGCATAGCCGGATTCCTCGTTGATCACGATATTGTGCGCGCTGCCGATCTTGTCGTAGTGCGCGTCTTCGGTGAACGTCTGTGGCGTCTTCACGGTGCGAAGCCGCGTGAGATCGAACACCTGCATCCCGTGCGGACCGGCACCATCCGCGACGATGTACGCGTGGTTCTTGTAGGTCTTGATGTCGCGCCAGACGTTGGGATTGGCACCCTTGGTGAGCGGCAGGTCGCCGAGGTACTTGGGGTTCACCGGATCCGTGATGTCGACAAATGAGGTGCCATCGTTCCGGCCAACCAGCGCGTATTCGCGACCAGACTGTGGATCGGTCCAGCCCCAGTTGTCATTGAGTTGACTCGAGCGACCACCGCCAATGGCTGAGACGGGCATGAACGAAAGCAACGAGGTGTTGCCGCATTCGTAGACCCCGGCCTTGTCGTTCGACCCGCACCGGACCTCGCCGCCGGTGACCTTGGCCATCTCATTCGCCGCAGGATAGACCATGCCCGAGGTGCGCCAATTGCCCTGGGCATTCTTCGCGAGGAAGATCACGGTGCCCTTGCTGCCGGCGTCACGCGGCATGCCGATCACGGCCGAATTGCCCTGAACCAGCATCACCTCACCGAACCCAGCGCCGACCGAGAGGGAATCGCTGCCGAGCTTGACCATACCCGTGAGGTCGCCATCGGCGTTCATCATGGCCCGATAGATCCGGCCCTCGCGCGCGTCGCTGAACGGGGCGCCGATCCAGATTTCGTCGCCCACCTTGGCCACCGAGATGCCGAAGCGATTCGATCCCGCCTCGAACGGCGTGAGGGTCGTCGACTCGGACCATTCATTGCCAGCGCTCCGGGTGAACCCCACCACCATCCCCGCAAAGCCATTCGCGTTGGGGGCGCCAGCGTACAGGCTGGTTCCCGACAACACGACCGACTCACCGAGGCGACTGGTGGGCGGCACACGACGGCCCGCGGCGGCGGCCTCCTGGGCCCAAGTGCCGTCGGCGCCGCGACGGAAGACGAACACCATCCCCTTCGACGCATCGTGCCCCGGCGCCGTGGCCGCGATCCGATCACCATCAACCGAGAGCGCCTGCCCGAACCCGTCGCCGGCCATCAGGCCCTCGGCGCTCAGCATGCCGGCCGCTGCCCACTTGCCTGCCGTGCGCCGGAAGACGTGCACCGCCCCGGTGCCGTCCTGGCCGGGTGCGCCGACGAACGCCCAATCGCCCGAGAGGGCAATCGCCCGACCGAACTGCGCACGAGCGCTGGGGCTGGCCGGCAGCGCGCCGTTTTCGGTCCAGGCGCCGGCAGCACCGCGCGCGAACAGGTGGACACCACCGCGCAGCGAATCGCCACGCATCCCGACCATGAGGGTCGGCCCCTCCGCCGCCAAGGCGAAGCCGAACGCCGCATCCGCCGGGAGTCCGCTGAGGGTGAGGTCGGCGCCGGCCGTCCAGCCCGTCGCACCTCGTCGGTAAATATGGACCACTCCGGATGGCGACTTGGCTGAAGTCGGCTCACCGACGAAGAGCTGGTCACCGCTCATCGCCAAGGCGAAGCCGAAGACCTGCTGCGCCGGCAAGGCGCGTTCGGGGCCCGCGGAGGAGGCCGTCAGAGTACCAGTGGAGAGGAACAGGGCGCCAAGTAAGGTGGGTCGGAACATGCAATCGCCTCGGATGGGGTGGAGACCCGGAATAGTAACCCCAGATCGTGGGGTGATTCACGGGGAGACACTGTCAACGTCTACGAGATCGGTGCTGATCGGTTTCGGCGAATCCAGAAGGCCGATACCCGGACGATGCTATAGATTCGCGACACCCCACGTCCGTTCCACCACCCGGAGCCCTCCGTGTCCGACCCCACGTTCGCCGCTCAGCCCTCCTTGTCCGACGAGACGCCCATCACCTTGGTCGTCGAGGACGACCCCGCCGTCCGTGACCCGATGATGCGGTTCGTCACCACGCTCGGCCACGAAGTGGTCGGTGCCGGGAGCGGCGCCGAGGCGCTCGGCCTGGTCCGGCGACGTCGGATCGACTGCATCCTCCTCGACCTCCAGCTCCCCGATGGGTCCGGAATCGAGTTGGTACCCCAGTTTCTCCAGCGCGACCACCATGTCGCGATCCTGATGCTGACGGCGGTCAACGATGCGCAACTGGCGGCGCTGTGCATGCAGCACGGCGCGATGGACTACCTCGTCAAACCGGTGGACCTGACCGACCTCGAGCGCGCCATCGCCCGCGCACTGCGGCGGCGGCGCGAGTTGATCGATCAGGACGACACGCAGAGCTGGCTCAAGCACGAGATCGTCCGGCGTGGTGCCGAGCTCCGGCGCGAACGGGGCAATCTGGAGCGGATCTCGGTCGCGACGCTCGAGTCCCTGGTCAATGCGCTCGAGGCGAAGGATCCGTATCTGCGGGGCCATTCCACCCGAATCGCCGACCTCGCCGCCCTCGTCGCCGCGGAGATGGGGCTCACGGATGAGCAGGTGGAGCGGGTCCGGACAGCCGGTCGGCTGCACGACATCGGCAAGATCGGCATCCGCGAATCGATCCTCACCAAGCGGGGACCGCTCACGGATGACGAATACGAGCACGTCAAGACCCATGTCACCATCGGTGCCCAGATCCTCGCCCCGTTGACCCATCTGCGGGAGGTGATCAGCTATGTCCGCTCGCACCACGAACGGGTCGATGGCAGCGGCTACCCCGACGGGCTCGCCGATCATGCGATTCCGGTCGGCGGTCGGATCCTCTGCGCTGCAGAAGTCTTCGACGCGCTCACGACCGCCCGACCGTACCAGGATCGGATGAGCTCGCGCGAAGCGGTCTCGCGGATGCGCGATCTCGTGGGCACCGTACTCGATGGCGAGGTGCACCAGGCAATGGCGCAGGTGATTGGACGGCGCAAGGACCTTGAGTAGGAAGGCGAGAAAGCAGCCGAGCCGCCTTCTCGCCTTCTCGCCTTCTCGCTTTCCGACTACTTGAGCGAGATATCCACCTTTGGCACCGCACGCTCCAGCGGATCGTCGATCTCCCACAACTCGGCCGGCGAGGCCTTGGCCAGACCGGCGATCAGGTTGGTGGGCACCTGGGCCTGCACCGTGTTGTAGGTCGTGGCGACGTCGTTGTAGTGCTGACGCGAGAACGCGATCTTGTTCTCGGTCGACGTGAGTTCCTCCTGCAATTGACTCACATTGCCGAGCGCCTTGAGGTCGGGATACGCCTCGGTCAGCGCGAACAGCCGGCCGAGCGCCTGGGTGAGTTCCCCCTCCGCCTTGGCCACGTCCTTCACGCCGGTGGCGGAGACTGCACGGGTCCGCGCCTGCACCACCGCTTCGAGCGTCTCGCGTTCGAAGGAGAGGGCACCCTTGACCGTCTCGACCAGGTTCGGAATCAGATCGTGCCGCCGCTTGAGTTGGACATCGATCTGCTTCCAGGCATTGGCCACTTGATTCTTGAGCATGACGAGTCGGTTGTATGCACTCATCATCCAGAAGAGCAGCCCCAGCACCACAACGAGGACAAGCAAGGATCGCATCACGTCTCCCGAGTCTAGTGGTCGACCTCGCGGGCGAGGTCGTCGAGCAGGACGCCGAGGCGTCGGGGGTCGTCGTGCAACGGGTGAGTCGCGGCCAGTCGGAGCACCGCACTCGGCGAGATCACGTGGTCTCGCCATGCCACTGGAATATCACCCGAATCGCCGGCCGGTGTCGAATCGGTCCACTCCGAGCCGGCCGGACCCAGGGAATCGGCCACCTGCCGCTCGAGGGCCTCGAGGCCATGCTCGTCGCGCCGTGCCGCGATGGTCTGAAGCGAATCGCCCGCCGCACGTGCAATGCGGGCCGCGAGCAGCTCGATCAGATGCGGATACCCCCAGCCGGTCCCCGCACCCCGCCCCGACGGTGTCCGCACCACCCGTGAGGCGACGTAATAGTGTAGGGTGCGTTCCGTGAGAGCCCGATCCTGCGCGGGCTCGGAGGAGCAGAACAGGCGGTCGGCCAGCGCGATGAGCTCCCGAGCGCGCCAAGGTGCACTCGATGCGTGGCGGCGGAGCGCCACGAGCGGATCTGGGTGAGCAGCCATCGTGCGCCAAGAGTATCGGTGTTGCGGAAGTTGGCGCCACTCGCGACCCGCCATCGGCATCACCTTGCCGCATGACCAATCACGGTGTCACCCTGCTGGAGCTCGCCCTCGTGCTCACCCTGCTCGGGGTTGTCGGCGGCATCCTCGCACCGCGCCTGGCGTCGTGGCCGGACCGGATCGCCGTCGAAGGGACCGCGGCCACCACCCGGGACCTGCTCGATCAGGCGCGTACCGCAGCGATCCGCCTGGCACGACCGGTTGGCATCCTGGATAGCGCCGGAGCGCTCCGGGTCGTCGCCGACGTCGACACCGCCGCGGTCACACTTCGCGCCCTGCCGATCGCGGCCGGGATCAGGCTGACCGGCCTCGATCGCCCCGTGAGCTTCGGTGCGCACGGTCTCGCCATCGGGGTCGCGAATCGAACGATCCGGATCCAGCGGGGCGCGATTGTCCGCGACATTGTGGTCTCGCGTCTCGGCCGAATCCGTTGACGCATCGCGTCAATCGAGGCCGTATCGTCGCAACTTGGCGAGGAGGGTCGAACGCGCGATGCCCAAGAGTGCCGCGGCCTGGAGGCGATTGCCGCGAGTGAAGGTCAAGACGGCTCTCAGGTGTCGCACCTCCGCGGCGGCCAGAGTCTCGGGCGTCGGCACGGCCGCCGCATCACTCACGACGAAGTCCACCGGGAGCGCATCGCCGGTGTCATCCAGACGGGTCGAGACGATGTGACCGGCCGCTCGCAGATCGCTGATCACGCGTTCGACGTCGTCGCGCGACGCACCAGCCGCGAGCAGCCGGAGATGGAGAGGGCGCATTACGCGAAGCTACCGCCGATGGCAGCGTCGTGCCATGCACGTCGGGGCCGTACGACGGATAACCGCGTTACACTTGTGCGCGTGCCCACTCGGAGACCTCCATGCTCGACCTGACCCTGCTCACTGTCGGCGATGACGTCCATCATCCCCTGCTCGTCCTCGATGTCGTCGCCAAAGGTGGGGATCATCCGCGAACCGTTCTCACCTTCGGCAATCGGACTGGCCGGATCGACTCCTCGCCCTTCTGGGCTGGGCGCGATGAACTCATCCGCGGCATCACCAAGGGCATGCTCGTCCAGGTGGTCGGGAGCGTCGCCGCGTATCGCGACAGCCAGCAGCTCGAGCTCACCTCACTCCGGGCCCTTCCCAAGGGCGAAGTCCCGCTGAGCGAACTGGTCCCGTCAGTGGGCGCCGTCGATCGGTACTGGACCTTTCTCGACGACATCCGTCACCGGCTCACCGCGCCGCGCCTCCGCGCGGCCGTCGATCTCTTCTACGCCGATGAAACGTTCCGCGAACGGTACGAGCAGTGCCCTGGCGCTCCAGGAACCGGGCACCATGCCACGCTCGGGGGACTACTCCAACACACCTCCGAGGTCGTCGGCATCGCGCGAAGCATCGCCCGCATTGCCCGGGCCGACGAGGAGCTGGTGATGGTCGGTGCCATGCTGCACGACATCGGCAAACTCGAGAGCTACTCCTGGGAGACCGGTGTCTTCGACACCACCGAACGCGGCCGCCTCGCCGGGCATGTCGCGATCGGGGCGATGATGTTCCGGAGTCGCTACGAGGCCGCGGCGACCCCGCCATGCACCGTGGAAGAGGCCAACCTCCTCGAGCACATGATCCTCTCGCATCACGGGCGTCTCGAGTACGGCTCGCCGGTGCGCCCGATGACGCTCGAGGCGGAAATCCTCCACTTCGCCGACGACGCAAGTGCCAAGACCGCAGCGATCAACGAGGCCCATGCCTCGCGCGAGTTCTTCCCCGGCGAGGAACGCGTCTCGACCAAGCGCATTTGGCAGCTCGATAACCGCTGGCTGTTCAAGATCGGGGCGGACTTCGGTCGAGGTGATGATGGGGGGCAAAGCGAAGCGGCCGATCAGACAGGCTGATCGACCGCTTCCGGAACCAGATGCGAAGCTCGGGGCAACGCATCGGTTCGGGCGCTGAAAGTCGGAACGGCTCGCGGACCATTCGCTCTCACGGCACTCCGAGGCGCCAGATCGGAGAGGACGGAACGCGCGAACGTTCCGCCTGACCAATACTATCGGCAACGGGGACAAATCTCGCAAGTGCCTGATTTTATTCGGGTTAGCTCACTTCAACCTGCAAGAAATGTGGATCCCAAACTGCTACTGGAACACCACTTGCAGCGCTTGTCCACGGAATGTGGAGATGTTGATCCACATTCCCACGCGACCGGGACTCGTCCCCAACGAAGAAATCAAGACTTGTCGGTCGCTTCGATCCGGATATTCAGGGTCTTTGCGAGCCCGGAGGCGGCCGGTAGGTAGTTGGACGTCGACGTTCGCACCGTGTTCAATACCACCAGAACCTTGTCGGGATCGAGCTTGTCCGGGCCATCCGCAATCAGTCGGTCAAGATCGGCTCGGCAGCGTCCCATCGTCCGGTGCAGATCGTCAATCGCTGTCCGGAACCGGAGGATTGCGGGTTCCCCGAATCGCTGATCATCGGTGGAAAGTCCGCCGGCGAAGGTCTTGAGCCCTTCGCTGTTGCGCTCGACGCGACTGCACGACTCACCAACCGCCCGGCTCATGCTGAGGAGGACCGCTGGCGAGGTCCTGGTGCGGCGCGCCCGGTCGGCCTGTTCCACGGCGGCCTGGAGCGAGATGACGGTATCCCGCATCGCGACCACACGATCCTTGAACTCGGTCTCGGCCGTCGTCAGCTTCCGAGATGGCCAGAGCTGGCTCTGGACATGGGACTCGATGATCCCCTGCTTGGCAGCCCCCTGCGCGGTGAGGGGTGCGACGACCAGGCCGCCAAGGACGGCGGCGGAAATCACGGCACGGCACAGAGTGTAGATCACTATTCACTTCCCACTTCGATGTAGCGGTAACGCGAATCGCCTTCATCGTCCCCGACGAAGAGCGCGCCACCGGCGGTAACAGCGAACCAGCCGGCGACCCATCGCCTCGGTCCGTCGAGCTCATTGACGATCGGGCCCATCCAGCGCCGCACATGGCGCATTTCCGGGGCTCGGCGGCCCAACTGGGCGATCACCGCCCCGGTCCCCAGGGTGGTACTCAGAAAATGAGCGAGCGCGCGCGGTCGGTTCGGAAAGGTCACCGCCCGCACTCCCGGCTCGTCGATCAGCACTTCAGCGCCCGGCGTATCCACCTGGGGATCCTCGAGGCGCGGCCCCAGAAAGACCCATGGCGAGCGGGCATCGTCACGTCGCTCGACCACGGCCGCAGCGGTGTCAGTGGTGAGCCGTCCGGCGTGGAGCAGGTCATCGTCGGTCAGCAGCCCGACCACACGGGTCCACTCGAGGGCCGCAAGGAGTGTCTCGGTCGGGCAGCCGATGGTGTCGTCGTAGGCCATCAGCCTCGGCGCCTCACCGGCACGCAGGATGCAGTGTGAGAGGGCTTCAGCACGGTCGCCGAACGACCGGATCGCAAGTGACGTCGGGATGGACACGCGGGGATGATACGGCTGGCGGCTGTCCCGGTCTAGGGGGCAGTTGCGCCGGATTGCGACAATATCGCAATCTTCCGGGTCCCCGACCCGACAACTACCGATATTGCCGGGTGTGACCGGCAACGACCCAAAGGACACCAGACTGCTCACCACCGTGACTCGGATCGGCTGATGGACCAGCAATCTCTTCGGAGCCGCGTGACCGCCGGCACGGCGTTGCTTCTGTTGCTGGTCTTCGTGATGACCTATTTGGGTGTCAACGCGGTGATCTCGCTCGACAGCGCGGTGCAGGAGGAGCTCACGACTCTCCGGGAACGTGGCGTCCTGGCGCAGGCCATCACCCGCGAGGTGGTGGGCGTCATCCGGGTTGGCGATCGCTACGAGCGGTCGGCGGTTCCCGACGACCTGATGAGCCTCGACTCCGCCTTCCAGTCACTTCGGGCGGCCACGACCACCTACGCCCAGTCCCTTGCCCTCACATCCGAAGAGCGCGCCTCGCTCACCGAGGTCACGACACTGACCACTCGCCTCCGGCTCGCATCGGATTCGGCGACGGAGACGCCGCGTGCACCGATCGCCGACTCGCTGCTGGGTGCGGTTCGCACCCTCGCCTCGATCGAGGAAGGCGCGGCGGCTTCGCGCGCACTGGTCATCTCGAACCAGAGCACTGAGAGGCGCCGCTGGGTCTGGTTCCTGTTCGTCGTGGCGCTCATCATCGGCGTCGTCTCGGCGGTGGTCACGGTGCGATCCGTGGTGATCCCACTCCGTCGTTTGGTTCAGGCCACCGAGCGAGTTGGAGCGGGTGACCTCCGCGCGGTCGATCTCGGACCGATGCCCCGCGAACTTGGTCAATTGGCGGGCGCCATCCGTCGGATGAGCGAGGGCCTGGGCAGCGTGGTGGGTTCAGTCGCCGAGGTCTCGTCCGCCCTCACCGCGAACGCTGCCCAGCTCTCGACGCGGTCGGTCCAGCTCACCGACAGTGCCGGCGAAGTCTCCGGCGCGATTGCGAATGTCTCCGAGTCGGCCGAGCGCCAGGCGGAGAGCATGCGTGCCGCCGACGAGCTGCTGGGTGACCTGCGTTCGGCCGCCGCGCGATCGACGGCGGCGAGTCAACGGGTGGTCGCCGTCGCCGACGGTATCCGCCGCACGGCGGCGACCCATCAGGTGCATCTGGGTGCAGCATCGGCCACGCTGCTCGAGCTCCACGAAGTCGTCGAGCGGACCACCCACTCCGTGGCACAGCTTGACGGCGCGGCGGCGGCGGTCTCGGAATTTGTGGATCTGACCGGGGAACTCGCCGGCCAGACCGAGCTGCTCGCCCTCAACGCGGCCATCGAGGCGGCCAGGGCCGGAACGGCGGGCGAGGGGTTTGCGGTCGTTGCGGCCGAGATTCGCCAGTTGGCGGAGACCAGCGCCGAGGGAGCACGGCGGATCGCACGTACGGTCGCGGTGCTCGATGAACAGGTGAGACTGGTGGCCGCGACCGTTGCCGCGGGGAAGGAACGCGTTTCGGGTGTCGAAGATGTCGCTGCCGGTGTGACCCGGGCGCTGGCCGAGATCGTGAGTGCGGTCGAGGAAGTCAGTCAGGCAGCCGGTACCGTGGCGCGGGAGGCCGCGGCACATCGTGCCTTGGCCGATCAGCTCGGTGGCACCGGCGCCGATGTCGCACGCTCGGCGGCGGGGAACGCTCGCGCGGCGCAGCAGGTGAGTGACTCGGCGGAGGCGCAGTCGGCAGCCACTCGGGAAATTGCCTCGGCGGCAACCACGCTGGTGGCTACCGCCGATCGATTGACGCGATTGGTGAAGGGCTTTCGCGTCTAGCGCTTCCGGGGACCGGCCTTCTTGCCGCCAGCCGCGGACTTGCCAGCCGCCGGCTTGGCCTTGTTGCTGGCCTTGGATTTCGTGGGAGCACGTTTGGCTGGAGTGGCCTTCTTGGCGGCGGCCTTGGTTGCCGGCTTCTTCTTCGCGGCTGCGGCCTTCGGGGCGGCCTTGCTCGCCTTCGGCTTCTTTGCGGCTGCCTTTGCCGCCTTCTTCGGAGCCGCCTTCTTCGGAGCCGCCTTCTTCGGAGCCGCCTTCTTCGGCTCAGCCTTCTTCGGTGCCGCCTGCGCTACCGCCGCCTTCGGTGTTGGCGTCTTGGTGACCGGGGGGGCCACCGGTACGCTGGCTGCCGCCGCGACCTTCTTGGCTTGGGCTGCCTTGGCACCCTTTCCGGTCGTCGGCGGGCGTCGGACGGGGTTGGGATGCTTCTCCTCGATGTCGGCCAGCAGCCGTTCAACCTCCTCGTCCTCGATCAGGTTCCGTCGCACACCGAAGCGGAGCAGCTCCTCGGCGTCCTCGATGTGGAACTCGCCGAGGCCAGCAGCGGCCCGGATGAGTTCGACCATCGCACTGGCGACTGGGGAGCGGAGCACCGCGGCAATCCCGGGCAGTGCTTCCATGAGTGAGGAGATTTGTGGAGCCGCAAGTTCCGTCATTGGTTCCCTCTGGGTTGCGCCAACGTAGGCCGATGCTATCGGGCCGTCAAGCTCCCGGGTCGCGCCGGGCCTCCCTTGACGGTTCCGGAGATTGGCCGTACCTGTAAAAGACGCGAAATGTCCTCGGGACCCCCCCAAGGCCTGAGCGTGGAAAGGACCGCTGATGAGCCGGCGCCACGTCAAGGAATTTCGTCCCGATGAGGCCTTGAGTCTGATCAGTGCCGATCGAGAGGGAAAATCGCTCCCTTGCCCCAGTTGTGGCAACGTGACGGTCGATCGCAGCCCACCACGGTCCCTCACTGGCGAGCCTGTCGGCCGGATCCAGCTCGCCTGTGGCGGGTGTGGCCGCTTGGTCACCTACATCGATCGCGACCAGACCACTCCGCGCCATTGAGTCCCGGTCGTCCTGGAGTCCCGCGGCTTGACCGCAACGCCGGCACGGAACGATCCTCCCCACATGTCGACCCCGGATTCACATTCCTCGCGTGCCACCACCATCGTGTTGTTGACGGTGTTCGTGGATGTCATCGGCCTCGCGATGATCCTGCCGATCCTGCCAGGCACCGCGACGCGACTTGGCGCGAGCCCCACCCTCATCGGGGTGCTCGTCGCCTCGTACAGTGCTGCGCAACTGGTCCTTGCCCCGGCCTGGGGACGGCTGAGCGACCGGATTGGCCGTCGACCCGTCCTGCTGCTCGGTCTCGCAGGTGGTGTGATGTCGTATGTCGTCTTTGCACTTGCGGGCAGCTGGCAATTGCTCCTGCTCTCACGATTGATCGATGGCGCGACGGGCGCAACCACCAATGTGGCGCAGGCCTGGCTCGCCGATGGCACGCCACCGGAGCGCCGCGCCCGGGCGATGGGCCAGGTCGGCGCGGCGGTCGGCGCCGGCTTCATCGTCGGACCGATCCTGGGCGGGATCAGTTCGACCGGTGGCAGCGCGCTCCCGGGCTGGATTGCCGCCGCGATCACCCTCGTCAATCTCCTGGTGGCAGCGATTGCCCTGCCCGCCGCGCCGCCGCGTCGGGCAACCCCGGTCCGTGCCACTCCTGTTCCCCCCCCCACACGCCTGGCACTGCCGCTCCTGATCCTGTTCCTGTCGACCCTCGCGTTCAGCGTGATGTATGTCGTCTTCCCGCTGTGGGGTGAACTCACGCTCGGTGCCGAACGAAGCACGGTGGGATACTGGTTCGCCTTCATCGGGGTGATCACGGCCGGGGTGCAGGGTGGCCTGCTCGGCCGACTGGTGGCATGGCTCGGCGAAACGCGCACTGCCCGGAGCGGCGCCCTGCTCCTGATGCTCGGCCTCGGCCTCCTGCCCTTCTGCTCGGCCGGATCACCGTGGCAGTTCTATCTGGTGCTGGTGGTGATCGGGGCCGGGTATGGACTCGCAGGTCCGCCGCTCCTCGGCTTGATCTCGCGACACACCGACGGCGAGCGGCAGGGACGTGTGCTTGGGGTGGCGCAGAGCGTCAACTCGCTGGCGCGGATCGTCGGGCCGATCGTGGCGGGGTTGGCGATGACCTGGATCGGGGCGCGCCACGCCTTCCTGTCGGCCGCAGGGTTTGCGCTCGCGGCCGCCGTGCTCACGCTCGGGTCGGCGTCCGTCCTCAGGACCGCGATCCCGCCTAGCGCGGAACGGTGAAGACCCGGTCCCAACGCACTTCACGCATGAACGCGAAGTCGAGGGAACTCAGCATGTTGAATGAGTAGTAGACCAGCATCGGGTGCCCACGGACATTGCGGCGCGGCAGGAATCCCCAATAGCGCCCGTCGAGCGAGTCATCACGATTGTCACCGAGCACAAAGAGGGAATCCGCGGGGACCACCACCGGACCCCAGTCGTGCATGTCTGGGACGTATCGTGGCGGGACCGGACCGGCGAAGTGCTCCACCTGCCATTCACGCATCCGGGCGCGCAACACCGAATTCTCAGTGCGACGCAGGTCGACTGGTGTCGTGTACGGTTCGTCGAGTCGCACGGCGTTCCGGTACATCACCCCGCCGCGCATCTCGAGGGTGTCGCCCGGGCTGCCGATCAACCGCTTGACGATCTTCATGTCCGGATCATCGACCGAATCGAAGACGATGATATCGCCGTGCTCCGGCTCGCGGATAGCCGGCAGCCACGTGTGCAGCAGCGGAACTTCGGCCCCGTAGAGAAACTTGTTGACGAAGAGGAAATCGCCGATCTGGAGGGTGTTCTGCATCGATCCCGACGGGATCTTGAACGCCTCGACCAGGAAGGTCCGCAGGAAGACCCACACCACCAGCGCGATCGCAATGGACTTGAACCAGTCGAACAACCATCGACCGGCCGAGCGACTACGACTCCGCGCTGGTGCGGTCACAGGTCAGTCCTTCCAATCCGCGATGAAGAGGTTGGTCTCGTGTGGCTGACTGCCGTGGCGATTCGAGGCGAACACGATCTTGGTCCCGTCGGGCGAGAGCATCGGGAAGCTGTTGAAGTCGTCCGAGTGCGTCACCTGCTCAATCCCGGTCCCGTCGATATTGATCAGGTACAGTTCGAACGTCCGACCATCGGTGCTGCCCTTGTTCGACGAGAAGATGATCCGCTGACCGTCCGGCAGGAAGCTCGGGGCGAAGTTCGCCCCACCGAGCGACGTGAGCTGCTTCGGGTCACTCCCGTCAGCATTCGCGATCCAGAGCTCGAGCGCCGACGGCCGCACCATGCGCTCCCCAAGGAGGCGGAGGTAGTCGACCGAATCGCTGGCCGTCTCGGGATACTGCGCGCGCCACACGATCTTGGTGCCATCGGGCGAGAAGAACGCCCCGCCATCATACCCGACGCGGTTGGTGATCCGGCGCCGGTCGGTACCGTCGACCTTCATCGTGTAGAGCTCGATATCGCCATCAACAGTCGACGTGAAGATCACGCGCTCGCCATCGGGACTCGCGGTGGCCTCGGCATTGTAGGCCCCGTTGTCCGTCAGCTGGCGCGTGTCCGTGCCGTCTGGGTTCGCCGTGTAGAGCTCGAGATGCCCAAGCGGCCAGACATAGCCCTTCGACTTGTCGACCGGCGCCGGACAGGCCGCGTTGTCGGCCTGGGTCGAGGCGTACATGATCCGGTTGTCGGCCTGGATGAAGTAGCCGCAGGTGGTCCGGCCCTTCCCGTTGCTGACCCGGCGCATGCCCGAACCGTCGATGTTCATCACATACTGCTGATCGCAGCCGCTCGAGACCGAGTCCTGTCGCTGGAAGATCAGGCGCGTCCCATCCTTGGAGAAATACGCCTCGGCGTTGTTACCGCCGAAGGTGAGCTGGCGGATGTTGGCGAGATGCGTCTCGCCATCGACCGGCGTGACATAGGTGGTCGAGGCGGTGGTGGTCGCCTCAGCGGGGGGCAGGTCGTGGTCGGCGTTGGCGCCGGCGCAGGCGCCCAGCGCCAGCACGCCAGCAAATCGGACAGTCGCGTGAAACGAAATGGCTCGATCCTCCAGATGGTCGGGTTTCACCCGGCCAGGGCCTTCTGGACCTGGTCGGCGTGCCCCGCGGGCTTGACCTTCTCGAATAGATGGCGGATCACCCCGTCACCATCAATGATGAAGGTCGTCCGCAGGATCCCGAAATACTGCTTGCCATACATCGACTTCTCGCCCCATGCCCCATACGCGTCGGCGACCGCGTGGTCGGTGTCGGCGAGGAGCGGGAACGGCAGATCGAACTTTTTCCGGAACGCAACATGCTTGGTCGGTGAATCCGGCGAGACGCCGAGGACTACCGCACCGGCCGCCTTGACCAGCGCCCAATTGTCCCGCATTCCGCAGGCCTGGGTGGTACACCCCGGCGTGTCGTCCTTCGGGTAGAAGTACAGCACCACCGAGGTTCCGGCAAAATCACTCAGGTGCACGACCTTGCCATCCTGATCCGGCAACGCGAAAGATGGCGCGCGATCACCGACTGAGAGCATCCGTAGTCCTCCGGAGGTCAGGGTACCAGGTGGCGCGGGACCGACGGCAGCCGGTCGAGACGGCGCACCGGATGCATCCCGCGCGGCCGAAGGCCACGATCGAACGCGTTCCATGTCGTCAGGCCGTCTTCGGAGGCCGGCTCGAGCACGAACGCCGCCAGAAGCCCTTCCCGCTGATCGGTCGAGATCAGATAGCTCCCCACCGTAAGGGAGTCGGCGGTCGGGGAGCCCCAGGCGCCGTCGACCGACACCAACCGGTGACCTTCAAAGGTCCGGCCGACCTTGACGGAGTCCATCCGGAACTTCTCGCTCGTGCCGACCCACGGGGCATCGAGTTGCTCAACCACCACGCCCTCACGGCGGAGCAATGGCACGATCTCGCTCCATTCAGGGCCGAGCACGTACGCAGCGGGAATCTGTTCTGATCGCGTCCCGACGAAGCGATCGATCACCGGCATCACCACCGATCGGAACTCGCCGGTCCGCTGACGTCGTGCGAATCCACCGCTGCCCTCTCCGCTGGCCAGCGAGATCTCGGCGACGACGGTGTCCATCCTGGCCGGCGCAAATTCACTCTGGATGATGACCGAATCGGGCCGCGCCGCGATGGTGCGTGCCATGCGCTCCCGGACCGCAACCGGATGCTCGGCGAGCCACCGGAGGGTCGCCACCACGAACGCGTAGGTCGAGGTGATCCGCTTCGCGAAGGGATCGTTGCTGTACGCCTCGCTCAGGATCGCGAGACGGCTCATCCCCATCCGGTTGCTGCCGAAACGCGGCACCGATTCGTAGGTGACCCAACCCTTCGACAGCGAGTCAGGGGTCTGATCCATGAAGTTGCCGTACGGATAGGTCTGGACACCCTGGCGACGCAACCGCGCCCGGATCTGCTCGAGAACCGTGTCCTGCACCCACGCATTCGCAGCCGTCCGGTTCGGATTGAGTCCCGGGGACCAGGTCAGGTTGTAGCCGTGGTAGGACCCGTTCGTGGTGTGGAGATCCATCCAGGCATCGGGATCCCAGTCGCGCACGAACGCCAGCGACGCGCGCGTCTCCGGCGCATCCTGCTTGATATAGTCGCGATTGAGATCGTATCCCTGACCGTTGGGACGAAGCCCAACGGTGTCCGGACCGTTCTGTCCCGGACGCGTGCGCGTGGCGGGCCCGAAGGCGTCGTTGCCATCGGCGTTGTAGATCGGCACCGCGAGCACAATCACGCTGTCGAGCAACGGGCGAAGCGACCCGAGCGTGAGGTCCCGGATGACCTGCAGGAGCGCCTCTTTTCCCTCGACCTCGCCGGCATGGATGTTGGCCTGGATGTAGACGATCGGCTTGCCACTCCGATGCGCTTCCCCGGGATCACTGACCATCGGCCGGGCCACGATCACATACGGAATGCGTCGACCTTGGGGCGACATCCCGAGTGTCCCGACCCGAATCCCAGCGCCACGATCGGCGAGCGAGTCCAGGAACATCAGCACATCGGCGTGCGACGACGTCCGTTGAGCATTGGTGCGCTCGGCGACCGTCGATTGAGCCGCGATGGGGGTGCCGAAAAGCACCAGCGAGACAAGCAGCATGCTACGGTGCATCAGTCGAACTCCTGGGTGAAATCGGGAACCAGCAGGCGACGAGCAACATCACGACTCACGCCAGCATCAGGGATGAACGTCAATTCCGGAAGGATCATCAGGGTGTTCGGTCTGACGATCTCAACCGAGACCGGACCACCCAATCCGATTGCCTCCGCCAGCACGAGTGGTTCGGCAAGGTGCCGGACGAGGAGGGCCCGCGCCTGTCGCGGATCGTCGACTCGGTGGGCAAGAGCCCGCACCAGAAGGTAGCCGAGGACGTGCGTGTCGTCAGGTCGCTCGGCGCCGAGCGCCAGCCGTTTTTCGGCTTCGATGAATGCGAAGATCGGCATCCGGGACTCGGCCGGGGCGAAGACCTGCTCCGTCGCCCATTCTGCGGCACCCTCCACCAGCCAAGGGTCGCCATCGAGAAGATGCACGCCCCACGGATGGCTTCGCCACGCACGGGCCGCCGGATCGGCCAAGCGCGCCGCGCTGAATCGCAGGTGCTGCCACTCGTGCACCACGGTGCCAACGGCAAAGAGCGGCAGAATCGTCGGATCGATCAGGATCTGGTCCGTCGGCCCAATGAAACCGCCCAGACGACTCCGAACCACCTCGCCCGGCTCACGGAGCATCATCGATGTCGCCCCGACCACGATCGGCAGCGACGGCACTCCCATGGTCTCGATGCGGCGCCAGGTGTCGAACGCCTCAGCCAGTCCACCCTGAGTGACCAACCACTCGGCGGCGACGGCGTTGGCCGGTTCGATCAGTTGTGAGGCCAGGGCGCCGAGTCCGACCACTGGCACCGCCTGCATGCCGCCGTAGCTGGTGGGGACCACGCTCGGCATCGGCAGGGAATCCGTGTCCCAGAAGGCCGCGACCATCGCTCGCGGCGAGCGATAGCCGTCGGTGGTCTCGACCCAGGGCCGGTCGAGCAACCAGGTCACCGCTTCCAGCCACCAGCGTCGGGCATCGACATAGGCGCCGACAATGGCCCGAGCGCCGAGCAGCCTGCCATCGGCCTCGGAAAGCCCGGGACGACTCCCCCCCCCTGACAGAAAGTACCGACCGCGCGCCAGTTCCCAGAGGGTCCGCCGCACCTGCAGGCTGTCGATATCGCCGGATGGGAGCGCGCCCGCAGCCTGGAGCGCCGCGGCGAGCCGTTCGGGAAGCAGATGGCCCGCACCGATCCTCGCGGCGGCCAACTCCCAGGCGACCTGGTGCATGTCGATGCGCCAGGCCCCCGGGCGACCAAAGATGCGCCGAAACTCGGCATCAGCCGCTGGCCCGGTCGCGATCTGGTCGAGTACCTTGGCGGCCAGCCGGCGACCCTCGGGGCGCTCACCAACCACGAGCGCCTGGGCACGCTGGGTGATACCCACCACGCCAGCCGCCGGCACGCCAACGGCATTGGCGAGCCGCGCATGTTCCGCCAGCAGGGTCTCGCGCGGGAGGAGACGCGCCCGCCACGCATCGGGAAACTGGGAGGAGGTGGCATCGCTGCCGACCACCAGCTCACGGAAGCGAAGCCGCGGGCCGACCGGCCACTCGTCGAACCCGGCCGCGAGGCGTCGCGCCTCGAATCGCACCGGGACGGTGGCGGGACCATGCCAGAGGCCGGTCAGCGAATCGCCGTCGAGGGTGCCCACGAACAATCCCCCCCCCGCGATCCGGAAGTGGAGTGCGGTCCCCTGCCGCTCGACCTGATCGACCGGGAGCCACGCCCGGTCGGCGCTCTCGAGCAGAAGGCGCCCGCTGTCCCCATCGAAGCGCAGGTCGCCCCGATCCTCGAGCATCTCGCCGTGCACGCGCACCGCCCATCGGCCGGCCGGTATCGCCTGTGCCGCAAGCGACGCGGTGGTGCCACTGATCGCCAGCCCGAGACTCCAGGTGGCGAGGAGGCGCTTCACCCTTCCCGCGCCCCCTGCGGACGGCGTTCGACGACGGTCGGCTTCACCAGCGCGCCTTCGTAGAGCCGCTCCCCCCCCCCTACTACGACCTGCTCACCAAGGTCGACGCCTTTCCGGATCTCGACAAAACCGGGTGTCCGGACGCCCAGTTCGACCTCACGCCGGGTCGCCTTGCCATCGATCACCACCCAGACGAACGAGGCGCCGGCAGCCGGCGAGATCGCCTCCTCGGGAATCACGGTCGCGGCGGCCCGTGTCTCGGTGGCAAGCCTCGCCTCGATGAACATTCCCGCCTGCAGGGCACCATCGGGGTTGTCGACCAGCGCCTTGACGGTGATGCTCCGGCCGGGCAGCGTCACCACCGGATTCACGAAGTCGACCCGGCCCGTGAAGGTCCGACCAGTCAGCGCGGCCACCCGGAAGGTGACCTCCTGACCGCGGCGGAGATCCGTGGCGTAGCGCTCCGGGACCTGGAACACGGCGCGCTGCGGGGACACCGTCTGCAACGAGAGCAGGGCCCGCTGGGGCGTGACATAGTCGCCGACCGACACCCGTCGGACGCCGATCACGCCGGCGAACGGTGCGCGCACGGTGGTGCGATCGAGTCGGACCTGCAGCAGGGCCAGCGACGCTTCAGCGGAGCGCGATGTCGCCTCGGCCCGTTCAAAGTCGGCCTGTGATGCCGCCTTGTCGGCGACCAGCACCCTGGTGCGCTCGAGCCCTTGGCGTGCGAGGTCCCGATCGGCGGTTGCCCGCGCGACCTGCGCCTGCAGCTCGGCGTCATCGACCTTGATGAGCGGCGCGCCGGCGGAAACCCGGGCGCCCTCACGGAAGAGGATCGCGGTGACCCGACCGTCGACATCTGCGCTCAGCTCGATTTGCTGCAACGGTTCGATCTCGCCCGTAGCGATGATCGCATCGACGACGGTGTCGGGAATTGCGGCGGCAACCTCGACCGGGGAGGCGGGCGGTGGACCGCCCGTCTGGGCACCCCCTTCGGGAGCATCGCCCCCACACGCCACAAGGAGGAGAAGGGCGGCGGGATAGCTGAGCTTCGGGTTCACGGGCGACTCGGATCGGATGCGGGTGAAAGTCTGGTTCCCAAAATGGCCTCGAGTCCAGCTCGGGTGAGGCGTACCTCGTACTGCGCGCGTACCCGATCCGACTCGGCCTCGGCCAACTGGGTCTGGGCATCGAGCAACTCCAGCACCGTCGAGGCACCCGCTTGATACCGGGCCTCCTGGACCCGGAGCACCTCGGTCGCGACGCCGACGGCACTCAGGTCGATCTCGAGCGTCCGGCGTGCGACGTCGTAGGTGGTGTACGCCTCGGTCACATCATGACGTGCGCCTCGCTCAAGATCTTCACGGACCACACGGGCGACATTGCGCTGGGTGGACAGTTGCTGCATCTGTACCTCGCGCTGCCCCCCATTCCAGAGTGCCCACGACCCCGAGATCCCGACCGCCCGACGACTCGTGGCGGTTGGAAAGAACTTGTTGTCGAACGCCGACCATGTGGCGTTGAGCGTCAGGGAGGGGAGATAGCTGCCGCGTTGCGCCTTGAGCGCGGCCATCGCGGCGCGCTCGCTGGCCCGCGCCTGCTGCCAGGCCGGCCCGACCGAGACGGCGAGCTGGACGGCGTCGGCGAGCGACATCGTGAGCACGGGCGGCACGGCGTCGGCCGGCTCGGCGGCATCGACCGGCCCGGCCAAGCCGACCCGACGACCGAGCTGCAGTCGGGCCACGATGAGCGCCGCCTCGCGCGTGAGGACCGCCGTCTCGGCCCGCTGACGCTCGAGCAAGAGTTGCAGCGAGTCCGACTGCACGGTCGCCCCCCCCTGCACCCGCGCGCGAGCCAGCGCGAACTGGCTTTCCGCGCGCGCGAGTCGCTGACGGGCGACCAACAGCAGGTCGCGCGCACCGAGCACCCCGTAGTAGTCACGCTCGGTCTCGAGTGCCGCCAGGAATCGCGCACCGAGCTCGCCGGCTTCGGCGCGATCGAATTCGGCCGAGGCCTGGCGGGCCTGCTGCCACTTCCGACCGCCCGTGAACAGATCGTAGCGTACATCGAGACTTGCCGAGCCACTGGCATTCGCGGCCTGCCCGATACCGATGTTGAACTGCGACGTCGAGAGCTGCTGGTAGCTCGCGCTCGCGGTGACGTTCGGGACGAAGAACGTCAGTCGAGCAGCCCGCCGACCCCATTCCGCATTCTCAAGCTGGCCGACGCTCCGCACATAATCAGGACTCACGGCGAGCGCCGACTCGAGGGCCTCCGTGAGCGTGACCACCGGGATCGAATCGGGGCCAGGGACCTGGGCGAGCACGCCGAGCAGCAGCATGGTGGCGATCATGACGCATCCTCCGTCGGCAGCGGTTCGCGTCGGGATCGCAGTCCCTCGACCAGCATCCAGACCACGGGCACCACGAGGAGCGTCATCGCCGCCGAGAAGGCGACACCGCCGACGATCGCGTAGCCAAGCGGGCGCCGTGAGGAGGAACCTGCTCCAAGCCCGATCGCGATCGGCAAGGCACCCATGATCGTCGCGACCGTGGTCATCAGGATCGGTCGGAACCGGATCCGGCCGGCCTCGAGGATCGCCTCCAGCCGCTCGCGTCCGCGTGCGCGCTGCTGGTTCGCGTATTCCACCAACAGGATCGAGTTCTTGGTCACGAGCCCGACGAGCAGGATCAAGCCGATCTGCGAATACAGGTTGATCGTGGCACCCATCAGCTTGAGGGTGAAGATCGCACCGATCACGGCGAGCGGCACCGCAACCAGCACCGTCAACGGATGCAGCAAGGATTCGAACTGCACGGCGAGCACCATGAAGACCACGAGGATCGCGAGGCCGAACGCGAACACCAGCTCGCCGCCACTCTCCTCCAGTTCACGTGCCTGTCCGCCTAGCGCGACCGTGGTACCCGCCGGCAACTCGGCAGCCGTGAGTGCATTGAGCGTGTCGACTGCCTCGCCCAGCGTGAAGTCCGGGGTCACGGCCGCCGAGAGGGTAAAGCTGCGCACCCGCTGGTAGTGGGAGATCGCGCGCGGCCCGGTGGTTTCCGTGATGCTCGCGATCGCATCCAGACGAATCAAGGCCCCACCACGACCGCGCACGAAGAGGTTGTCCATGTCCGATGGCGTCGCCCGCTTGATCGGATCCAGTTGCATCAGGACGTCATACAACTTGTTCTGGCGGGTGAACGTCCCGGCGCGCGTCCCGCCGAGGAGTGTCTGCAAGGTGTTGGCGACATCGCTCACCGGCACGCCGAGGTCTTCGGCACGATCCCGATCATAGGCGACCGTGAGTTCCGGCTTGTTGACCTTGAGGTCGGAGTCGACGTTGATGAGCCCGGTGACGCCGCGCGCGGCCGCCAGGAGCTTGGCGTTCGCCACGAGCAGCGAATCGTAGTTCGGGTTTCGGACGATGAACTGCACCGGTGACCCGAAGCCGCCGATCGCCGGCGGGTTTTGCAAGAAGACGAACGCCCCGATCACGCCACCCAGCTTGGGCCGCAAGCGCGCGAGCACGGTCTCGGCATCGTCGTCAGGCCGATCCTCGATCGGCGTGAGCAGGGCGCCGACAAACCCGCTGTTCGGCGAGCCACCCCCAAAGCCACCGACCGACGAAAAGACATGTGCCACCCCCGAGTCAGCCAGCAGGATCTGCTCCGCCTGGCCCTGATACCGGTCGGTATACGCGAGCGTGGCGCCCTCCGGCGCGATCACCGCGCCAAACAGGATGCCACGGTCGTCGGCCGGGATGAACTCGCGCTGGAGCGTGCGGAACACCGCCCACGCACCACCGAGCAACACCACTGTACCAAGCAGGACCGGCAACGGGTGCGCCAGGGCACGGCGCAAGAGGGCGGCGTAGCCCGTGGCCAGGCGGTCAAACCCCGATTCGAGCATCTGGTACGTGCGGCCGTGCGACGTCGGCACCCGGAGGATCTTCGCGCACAACATGGGCGTGAGGGTCAGCGCGACCACGCCCGAGAGGAAGACCGAGCCCGCCAGCGCCAGACCGAACTCGTTGAACAATCGCCCGGTGTTGCCTTGGAGGAAGGCGAGTGGAACGAACACCGCGATGAGTGAAGCGGTCGTCGCGATGACCGCGAAGCCGATCTCGCTGGTACCGTCGCGCGCCGCTTGTTCGGGCGATTTGCCGAACTCTTCCTGGTGGCGATACGCGTTCTCGAGCACGATGATCGCGTCGTCGACCACGATCCCGATCGCAATGGTGAGTGCCAGCAACGTGAAGTTGTTGATGCTGTACCCGAGCCAGAACATCACGGCAAACACCGAGATGATCGATGCTGGAATCGCGAAGGCGGGGATCAGGGTCGCCCGAAGGTTCCGGAGGAACACAAAGATGATGATCACCACGAGAATCGCGGCCTCGATCAGCGTCCGCTCCGCCTCGTGGATCGATCGTTTGACGAACTCCGAGCCGTCGAAGGCCGGCTGGAGCGTCATCCCGGGCGGCAGGGCGGCCTGCAGGGCGGGCAGCGCCGCGTAGATCGCCTCGGACACCTTGAGCTGATTGGCCTTCGATTGGCGCACGATTCCGATGCCGACCGAGGGACTGTCATCGAAACGGAACAGCGATCGTTCATTCTCGGAGCCGAGTTCGACGTGCGCGATGTCACGCAACTTGACCGGCACCCCACCGGCGCTCGAGACCACCACATCCGCAAATTCTCCGGGCGTTCGCAACTCGCCGAGCGAACGCACGGTGAACTCACGCTGACTGGACTCGATCCGGCCGGCCGGTACCTCGACGTTGCGGGTCCGGATCGCCTGCGCCACTTCCTGTACGGTCAGGCCATGGGACGCCAGGGCGTCGGGGTCGAGCCAGACGCGCATCGCATACTTCCGCTGCCCGAGAATCTGGGCGCTGCCAACGCCGGGGATCGTTTGCAACTGCTGCTTGACCACCCGATCCGCAACATCGCTCAGTTCAAGCAGGTCGATCCCAGGAGCCGAAAGCGAGAGATAGAAGAACGGACGTGCATCGGCGTCCTGCTTGGCGATGACGGGTTCCTCGATGTCGAGCGGCAATCGGCCGCGGACCCGTGACACCTTGTCCCGGACGTCCTGTGCCGCCGTCTCGACATCACGATCAAGGGTGAATTCCAGTACGATGTTGCTCGACTGCTCCGCACTACTCGAGGTGAGCGTGCGGAGTCCCTCCAACGTGCTCAGCTCCTCCTCGAGCACGTCGGTCACCGACGACTCCATCACGCGCGGGTTGGCACCGCGGAGCACGGTTGAGACCGAGATGATGGGCGGGTCGATATCGGGGAGTTCGCGCACGGAAAGGCGCTGATAGCCCAGGACGCCGAAGAGCACCAGCGCCAACGAGAGCATCGCCGCGAAGACGGGGCGGCGAATGGAAAGATCGGAGAGCTGCATGCCACCACTCTATCTTCGAGGAATCCCCACCGCACCGGACCGAGGTCCGAGCCAATCTGACGGGGTGTTCATGCTGCATCACTGGAAGCGGAGACCCGCGTGGCCATCAAACTGAGCGCACGCCAACAGGCACAAATCGCCTGGCTGGAGACCGTGCCAAGGAAGTACGAGCGACTCGTCCGTGCCGTCGAGCAACTTGGGACCAACCAGGCCGACGACGCCCTGGTCCGCCAGACCCAGCGCCTCCTCGAGGAGATGAAATCGCAGGCGTCCCAGCTCGGGCTCGGTGCCTTGGGTGATGCCTACGGAATCATGGCGACAATGTTGCGACGCGCTGGTGGGCACCAGACCAAGGTCCGCGGACTCCGGGAGATGCTGGCGGGCGCCAAGATCAACTTCGACGGCGCCCTGCGTGCCGCCAAGCAGCCAGAACCTGAAGACCGGGCCCCGGAGAGTGGCCCTACCGCTCCTTGAAGACCTTGTCGAGGATCGGCGCACTGGTGAAGCCGATCATCGAGAAAATGACCACGGTGAGCATCAGCGTCACGTACGTCAGTGCGGCAATCAAGACACCGGCGCCCAGGCCGGCTAGGATCATGCCGATATAGTAGACCATCGCCAGATTCTCCCTGTCCGCGGTCATCGCGGGTCGGGGAAACTAGTCCGGATCCAGACCATTCGGGAGAGCCAACCAGGCCGGCCGGGCTACGTTTGGACCCATGCAGGACCTCTTCCCACCGGCGGCCGCAACCGAGCTGGCCGACGCAATCTTCCAGGCCGCCATTACGGCGGGGCTCGCCTGCCTCGCCCTCGTGCTACATCGTTGGCTGCGCGAGCACTGGCTGGCTTGGTGGGCGGGCGCGTGGGCGCTCTATCTCGTGCGGCTCCTCGCCATCATCGCCTTCCTCAACTCCGGCGACCTGATCTGGCTCTACTGGCATCAGGTGATTACCGGGTGGGTCGCCCTCGCGATCCTCTGGGCCGCCCTGGTCTTCTCCCGGAATGCCCGGTGGCGCCCGGCCTATCTGGCCTACGCGGCCTTTCCGCTGGTTCTGGGCTGGATCGCAGTCAACGGCCTCGACCGTTTCACCGTGGTGGCGATACCGATGGTGGTGCTCCTGAGTGGCGCCACTCTCTGGACCGGCTGGGTGTTCTGGCAGCATGCTCGGCGCACCGGCTCGGTCGGCTCCCGATTCCTTGCGGTGGCGTTCGCCCTCTGGGGGCTCCATCACCTCGACTACCCCTTCCTGCGCGCCCGCGGCGCCTGGGCACCGTGGGGCTATTTCCTCGACATCATCTTCGAGCTAGCCATCGGTGTGGGCTTCGGCCTCATGGTCCTGACCGATCTCGCCCGGCGGCTCGACGAGCGGCGAGAGGACATCGCGCGGCTCCAGGCTCGGCAGGTGACCGCCGAGGAAGGTGAGCGCCGCCGATTGGCCCGTGACCTCCACGACGAATCGGCCCAGACCTTCTCGGCCGTGCAACTCGAGATCGGCATGCTGCGGGAGCACGTCGACTCAGAGACGCAGGCTGGCCTCGATCGGGTCCTCGATCTGGTCGATCGCGGCATCGGCGGCGTGCGCCGCGTCATCAACGACCTGCGGCCATCGCTTCTCGACGATCTCGGTCTGCTGGCGGCGATCCGTGCCCTGGCCGAGGAGACCGAGGCCAGGGGTGGGCCGACGATCCGATTCGAGCTGCCCGAGATGATTCCCAAGATGGCGGGCGAACGCGAGCTGGCCCTTTTCCGGGCCACCCAGGAAGCGCTCGCCAACGTGGTCCGACACGCCGGCGCCTCGACCGCAATGGTCACCGTCGTCGTGGTCGGTGACCGGGTGGAGATCACGATCACGGACAATGGTCGTGGGTTTGCCGCCGGAAAGGACCTCGCCACCTTCGAGCACGAGGGCCGCCTGGGGCTGGTCGGCATGCGTGAACGGATCGGTGCCCTCGCTGGCTCCGTCGAGGTGCATGGAGACGAGGGCGTGACGGTGCGTGTCAGTGTACCTGTGGGGGGATGATGAGTGATGCCTCAGTGACGGTCTGCATCGCGGACGATCACGCGGTCGTGCGCGAGGGGATCCGCCGGGTGCTCGAGGGGCAACCGGGGGTGCGCGTGGTGGGCGAGGCCGCCGACGGTGATGAGGCACTCGCCATGGTCGAGCGACTCGCGCCCGAGGTGCTCGTGGCCGATGTGGCGATGCCAGGGCGCACCGGCATCGCAGTGGCCGCCGAGCTCACGCGCCGTGGCAGTCGCACGCGCGTGCTGATCCTCTCGATGCACGATGGCCCGGAATATCAGCTCGCGGCCCAGCGCGCCGGCGCACGTGGCTATCTGCTCAAAGATTCCGCCCCAGCCGTCCTCCGCCGCGCCGTGCTCGATGTGCAACGCGGCATGGAGCTCTTCCCGAGCGGGCTCGCAGGCGCCACCGACGCCTCGCCGCTCGACCGACTCACGCCACGCGAACGCGAAGTGCTCACGCTGATTGCGCGCGGACGCACCAACAAGGAGATCGCGACCGCGTTCGAGATCTCACCTCGCACCATCGAGACGCATCGGGAATCGTTGATGGACAAGCTCGGGATCCGCACCATCGCCGGCCTCACCAAGCTGGCACTCGAAGAAGGCCTGCTCGGCACGACTTAAGGCGAATACACCACTTCGCCACCGATCACCGTCAGCACATTCGTCGTCGTCAAGATCTCGGGCGCCGGGATCGTCATGATGTCGTGATCGAGCACCGTGAAGTCCGCGCGCTTGCCGACTTCGATCGTACCGACCCGATCCTCTGCAAAGGCGGCGAACGCCGGGTACCACGTGAACATCCTGAGGGCCTGCAGCCGGGTGACCGCCTCCTCCGGATGCCAGCCTGGACCGTCGTTGCCCTGCAAGTCCTTCCGCGCGACGGCGGCGTAGAACTCGATCATCGGCTCACCGCGCTCGACTGGCGCATCGGTGCCACCGGCCACCGGCACACCCATGTCGAGCAGCGTGCGCCAGGCATACGCACCCGCGGTACGATCGAGACCGATCCGGCTGGGCACGAAGTGCAGGTCGCCGATCGCGTGTGACGGTTGCATCGACGCGATGATGCCGAGCTGTTTGAAGCGCGGCAGGTCCGCGGGCTGGATGATCTGCGAATGCTCATCACGCCAGCGCGGCTCGGCGACCTTTCGCTCCGTCGGCGGCACCGAATCAAGCGCCGCCTCGTAGAGATTGAACAGCAATCGATTGGCCCGATCGCCGATCGCGTGCGACGCCACCTGGATCCCACCACGCAGCGCCGACACCAGCATCGACTTGACCGCCACCGTGTCGGTCGTGATCAGGCCGATGCTCGCGGGATCGTCGTTGTACGGTTCGAGCATCGCGGCACCCCGCGATCCGAGCGCACCGTCGAAGACAAGCTTGATGGTGCGAACCTCGAACCGGTCATCAAACTCGGGCGGCTGGGGCCCGATCTTGATCAGTGAATCGGCTTGCGCGCCGGGTCCGGAGATCGTCTTGTACAGGCGCACCTTGATGCGACCCTCGCCATAGAGCTTCCGCATCATCGCGATCTCACTCCAGGAACCGTGCATGTCCTGGAGCTGGGTCCAGCCGAGACGAACCGACCGCTCCGACGCGAGCTCCATCGCGCGCTCCTCCTGCGCCGTCGAGGTGCCCGGCACATGCCGACCGACGAGTCCCTGGGCCCGATCGATCAACATGCCGGTGGGCTGGCCATCGACATCGAGGTTGATCGCACCACCCGGCGGTGCCGGCGTGTCGCCATCGACGCCGGCGATCCGAAGCGCCGCCGAGTTCACGACCGACGCATGTCCATCGGCGCGGTTGAGCATCACCGGGTTGTCGGGCGCGATACGGTCGAGGTCGTGACGGGTCGGGAAGACCGGTGGCGACCAGAAGGTCTCGATCCAGCCGCGACCGGTCACCCACTCGCCCTTCGGCGTCTTCTTGACGGCATCCTCGACCTTGGCGAGGAAGGCATCCTTGGTGGGGGTGCCCTCGAGGTTGAGTGTCAGTTCACGTTCACCGATGCCGCTGAAGTGGGCGTGCGCATCGACGAACCCCGGATAGACGAACCTCCCACTGACATCGCGGACCGTGGTCCCTGCGCCGATCCATTTGTCGGCGTCAGCGTTGGCACCCACCCAGACGATGTGGCCATCCTTGACTGCCACCGCTTGGACGGTGTCCGCACTCTGTGGGCCGGAGTAGATCGTGCCGCCTCGCAACACGAGATCGGCGGTCGAGGATGCGGCACCACCACCGCATGCGGCGAGCAGGAGCACGAGGGCGGATGTACGGCGCACGGAAACTCCAATTGAAAGCGAGAAGGCGAGAAAGCGGCCGAGCCGCGGGCATCAGCCCGCGGTTTGGTTCGCGACGCGGAGGTGTCCCGGCCGATGCTTCGGCAGCCGTGCCAATTGTGCGTTGATTGCGTTCAGGTTGGCATAGGTGGGATCGAAGTCGTCCGGCAGCCACTCGCGGAGTTCGGCGGCTCGCGGATCGAGTGGTGCATCGAGGGCAGCAAGGAGCTCGCAATAGCGGGTCGGGCCGTCGCAGTCGTCGGGCGGCGGTGCGCCAACGGCGGCCAGACAGAGCGGCACGCGTTGCCGCACGAGGCGCGGCGTGAGCTGTTCGACCGTGACCACATGCCGCCACGGTTCATCGAGGGTCGTGGCCGCGTGCGTGAATCGGCTGCCGGGGACAATACCGAGTGACGATAGTGCGGTGTGATCGGTCGCGTGACTGGGGCGGTCGGCCCCATCGGGATCGACGTAGCGCACACCGTCGCGTTCGAACTCATGTTCATCGGCGAGCGCGAGTCCGAACGCTCCCTGGATGACCGCATGCAATTCGAGCAGCGACGCGCGGGTCGAGATGGCGAGGCGTCGCCAGATGCCGAGGGTAACCCCGGACAGCTCGACGCGCAGGACGGCGACATCGCCTTCGCCGTGGCGGATACGGGGACGATTGGCGAGGCCCATGCAGAACCTCCGGACGGAGGGCGAGACCACAGGGAGCCGCAGTCGCGGCGGCAATGCGTCACTTCGGGGGAGTGTCGGCCTCCGGCTTGGGGGGAACGTGGGCGGTAAAGAGCGGCTCTTCCCACGTGTCGCTGCAGATGCCATCCCAACCCTTCTCCCCCTTCACCAGATCGCAGGTCATCTGGCCGGCGATCGAGAAGGTGAACCCCGCGCGGGTCGCCGCGTAGGAGGGCACCGGTATTTCGGAGCCCGGACCCTGCTCGAGCTTGATGGCGGTCGAATCGCCGATTGAGGTCACAATCAGAGTCACCGGGATCGTGGCGTCCTGCCCGACGGGATGGATTTCGACCTTGTATGAACCTGCAGACGGGAACTGGGCCAGTAGTGGGGCGGGCAGCAGGACGGCGGCGACAACGAGGAGGGAACGCATGGGGACTCCGGTCGGGGTGACAACGTTCGTCACCCGACGATACAACGGTCGGTCATGTTTCGGGAGGTCAGGGGGCGGAGTGCGGCGCCCAGCAGACCAGACGGCCCGAGTCCCAACCGGGAATGCCGCGCCCCCCTCACATCCCGCACAGCAGCACCCCATCGAGCTCGGGGTCGGTCTTGCCGACATGCACCAGGCAACGCCAGCCGGTCGCCTTGTCGGTGATCGTGTAGGCATAGTGTTCGGCGTCGGCACTCTGGACCACGAGCTCGGTTCCGGACGGGATGAGTGACGATGGATAGTCGTCGGCTTTGGCTGGGTAGCGCTTGTGTTCGCTGTAGAACGCTTCGTTGAGGGTCATGCCGTTCCGCATTGCGGTCTTGATCTGGGCGGCACGCACGTTGGTCACCGGACTCGTCAACGTCGAGCAATCGCCCGTTGCCGCGGCACGACGAACGGGCAAGCCGGTCCGGAACATCGCCACGTGCGGGAAGCCATCATCGTCCTGGTAGACACCGATCACGCGATCCGCATCGAACTGCTTGATCAGGAAACCGGCCGGTAGGCGATAGCGCGCCGCGATACTGCCACTCGGTTCGTACACCGTCCAGTCTCGACTGCCGAATGGGTGCAGCCAGAGGCGGCCCGCGGGATCGCTAATCGCCTCCTGCAATTGCGTGGCACTCCGGGGCGCGTGGCGTGCGATCGCGCCACTCGGACATCCGGCCGAGCCGACCACGCTGCGACGGATCATGGCGCTGCCATGCAGCAGTGGCCATGTCGCGGGCTGCGGCATCGCATCCGTGTACGCCCAATCCCGAGCGAACCCACTCCGGAGCGAGAACAGCATCCAGCGATCGTTGCCCTGGCCGAATCCGACGACCGAGTCGCCTGCCCAGGGGCGTGGCGTGAGCGAGTAGCCGTATTCCCCGGGACCACCACCGCGACGAGCCAGCACACGCAGGAACTTGCCGGTCGCATCGTAGAGCCGAAACTCCGATGGCTTGCCGTTGGCCACCGCAAACTGTCCCGTGCTGGTGCGGACCACGCCACCCACCTGCAGCAACTCGGCGGCGGGGTCATCGGCCGCGCCACCGAAATCCACCAGCATGGTCGGCGTGACCGGGGCCTGTTGAGCCGAAATCGGAATGGCGGCCAGCGTCAGGCCGGCGAGAGCGAGCAGCCGCATGGTGACATCTCCTGATGGGGTCGGGGAGAGAACGGATCGGCCAATCCGAAACCTTACGCGCGCACCTGCCAGGCGCCGTCGAACCGGAGTCGGAGGCAGGGCAGCAGCGAGTTCGGCGCACGCTCCGGGAGGATCACCGCCACCGCACCAGGCCAGGACTGGATCTCGAGTGGCATCGAGCCGCCATCGTTGTCAAGCAGTCTCGCCTCGACCGGTGCCGGTGTGAGTCCCTCGAGCACCAAGGGGCCCGGACGCCAATCGTGCACAAACAGGTTGGCGTGCTGCCCCTGCGTGGTGCTCCGGAACCTGGCCACGTCGTTGAACTTCGACGCCGAGCTGCCGCGGAGCAGCTCGCCGTGGACCCTCATCCACTCACCGAGCGCCTCGAGTCGCTCCACCGATTCAGCCGGAAAGGCCCCGCTGCCCATGGGGCCGACATTGAGCAGCAAATTGCCACCCTTCGAGACGGTCTCGACCAGCATCGCCGCCAACCGGCGCGGCGACTTCCACTGATCGTCCTGGCGCTTGTAGCCCCAGTTGTCGTTCATCGTGACACACGATTCCCAGTCGCGACCAGGCGTCCCCGTCTCCGGGATCTCGTTCTCGGGTGTCCCGAAGTCACCCAGCGACACACCATCGGGGCGGCCGCTGCCGTTGATCCGATCGTTGACCACGCACTCGGGGGCGAGCCGCCGGATCGTACCTTGCAACTTGAGCGCCAGCTCGTGGGTCCAGGTCGATTCCCACTGCCCGTCGAACCAGAGCACATCGATCGGTCCGTATCGGGTAAGCAACTCGCCGACCTGCGCCGTGAGATACGCGAAATACCGCGCATAGTCGGCGTCGCCCACCGGCCGAGCGTCGGCCTCCCACGGGCGGCGCGGCAGGTAGTCGGGATGATGCCAGTCCATGATCGAGTGATACCAGCCGACTCGGAGTCCACGCGCGCGACATGCCCGCGCGAGCGCGCCACAGATATCCCGTGGGGCTGGCGTCGCGTCGACATCGAACGTCCCGACCGTCGATGGCCAGAGACAGAAGCCATCATGATGCTTGGTGGTGAGCACCACGTAGCGCATTCCCGCCCGCCACGCCAAGTCGGCCCAGCGTTCCGGATCGAATCCGCTCGGCTGCCACTCCGCCACCAGCCGGTCGTACTCGCCCACCGGGATCTCGGCGTTGTTCCGGATCCACTCGGCCCACCGCTCGTCACCCCGCCAGGTGCCACCAAGAATGCTGTAGAGCCCCCAGTGCACGAACATCCCGAACCGCGCATCCCGCCACCAAGCCATGCGATCCGGCATGGTGAGCCCCGGACGCATGCGCATCAGTGGCACACCAGCGAGCGACGCCGCCACGAAGCTGCGGCGATCGAGCGTCACCGGGCGAGCACCGTCCGGACCGAATCGAGCGAGCCATCATTGGGAGCGGGCGTCAGGCCGAGGATGTGGGCCATCAGGTCGTAGACATGAATGTTGGCGAATGGTGCCACCACGGCGCCGCGCCGGAACGCCGGGCCGGAGGCGATGAAGATCGCGCGCATCGAGGGAAGCGCGTTGTCGAAGCCATGATTGCCACCGGGCATCACCCGATCGATCCCGGCGCGCGATGTCACCGTCCAGCCTTCGGCCGCGATCCCGACGATCGATCCGATCCGCGGATTCGTGCCGAAGGCAAACCTCGCCGGCACCTCCCGACTCCAGTAGACATCGAATGCCGGGTTGGCGCCCTTGAGGGCATTGTAGACCAGCTGCTCCTTGCCCGGCTTCGGTGCCAGCATCGTCACGGGCCCCCAGTCGTTCACCACGACATCATCGAGCGAGATGTAGTCGTCGAGTGCGATCACCCTGTCGGGGCCGGTCGGAGCCATGCCATGATCGCTCACGATGATGATGTTGACTGCCTGGCCCAGGTGGCGGGCATGGAGTCCGTCGACCAGGCGACGGAGCATGGCATCGACCGCACGCATTGAATCGCTGATCGCCGGCGATGCCGGCCCGATATGATGGCCGGCGTTGTCGACCGGGCTCGCGTAGAGTGTCAGGATCGCCGGCCGCTCGGATGCCGGCACGTCCATCCAGTGCAGGGTGGAGTCCACGCGTGCGGCCAGCGACACCGCGTTGTCGAACGGCATCCAGTGCGTGGCGTGAATCCCTTCGATCGGCGCCTCGGAGCCCGGCCAGAACATCGCGCTCGTGGTGCGACCCGCCTTGGCGGCCGTGACCCAAATCGGTTCCCCCCCCCACCATCTGGCATCCTGCACGGCGGCCCGGTTGCTCATCGAGAAGGACCCGAGCTGGGCATCGTGAATATTGTTGGCGACGATACCATGATGGTCCGGCCGGAGCCCGGTCACGATGGTGTAGTGATTCGGGAAGGTCTTCGACGGGAACGACGGTTCCATCCAGCGCGCGCGGACTCCGGCCGCGGCGAGCGAGTCGAGCACCGGCATCACATGACGGTCGAGATAGTCAGCGCGGAAGCCGTCAATCGAGATCAGGATGATCGACGGCGGACCCAGCGCATCCGGCCGGGGAGTCGGCACGCCGCCGCGAGGGGCACACGCGGCGGCCAGGAAGATCACGGCAAGGAATCGACGCATCCCTGAGGATGCATGGGATCGGGCCGTTGCGCTAGTAGGGGGACACACTACGAGTCATCCCGAGCGGAGTGCTCAAAGAGCGCGCAGTCGAGGGATCTGCACCTCCCTGCGCCGAAGTGCAGATCCCTCCACTTCGCGGCCCTCGCGGGCCGCTCCGGTCGGGATGACTCGTTGAGCGTCCAGCGTCCAGCCTTGAGCGTCAATCTGCGAACCGCCACTGCGGCACGTAGTCGGCTCGGAGCTGGACCCGCGAGTCAAGCAGCGCCCGCACCATCTCGATCGGCATCGGTCCGGCCGAGAGCACGGCATCGTGGAACGCGCGTTCGGTCATGCGACCACTGGTCACCATCTCCTTGTACAGCGCCCGAAGCTGCATGCCGCCGAGCAGGTAGCCAGCCTGATAGAGTGGCGAGTAGCTGCCGTTGAATGAGCGGCGCACCTCACCGGTGGCACTCGCGCGCTCATGCCCAACGCGATCGACGAGGAAGTCGATGCACTGCTCCGGTGTCCACTTGCCGAGGTGGAAGTTGAGCGAAAAAATGATCCGGGCAGCGCGATGCATCCGCCAGAACAACATCCCCATGCGGTTCTCCGGCGTCTTGGGGAACCCAAGATCCCACAGATGCATCTCCCACCAGAGCGACCAACCCTCGACGTAGAAGGGCGTCGAGAAGAGGCCGCGGTAGCTGTTGCTTCGGCTCGCCATGAAGCCCTGCAGCTCGTGTCCCGGGATCAGCTCATGGAAGACGGTTGCCCGCGAGAAGTGTCGATTGTTGGCACGCAGCGCCATCTGTTTCTCGGCCTCCGTCTGGCCCTCGGTCGGCGAGGCCACAATGATCGACTCGCCGCCCAGGAAGAACGGATTGACCTTCTGTGCCTCAGCCGACATCATCTCCATCCGCCAGACTTCGCGCGCCAGTGGTGGCACGGTGATCAGGTCGTGCGACATCACGTAGTCGATCGCTTCGTACGCCATGTCGCGGACGGCCGGGACCTGCCCGCCGACCGGCGGATAGTCTTGCTTGGTCCGCTCAAGCGCCGCCTTCCAGTCGTCGCCAAGCCCCATGTCACCGGCGGCACGGCGGGCCTCCGACTCGAGGAACGCGAACTCCTTCTCAGCGATCGTCAACAGTTCTTCAGGCGTGTACGGAATCATCTCGTTGGCAAGATCGGCCACCAGGCCGCTCCGGCCGATCGGATCGCCCACGATCGGCTCGTCCGCACCGGCCTTGATCCCGACCACGCGCTCGCGCAGGAAGCTCTGCCAGCCGTCGATGCCTTTGAGCAAGCGGTCGGCCGGTTCGCTCAACCGCCACGTGAGCTCCGGGTCATAGCCGTCGTAGAACTTCCACCAGGCGTTCAGGTCGCGACGGAGCGAGCCAACCACATCGGTCGACCGAAGCGCCACACTCCGACTCACTGGCGTCCGGCCCGCCGCGAGTTCCCGCTCGAACGCGGCCCTCGTTCCTGCGAGGGTGTCGGCCATCCAGGCCAATCGGCGAGAGGTCAGGATGGGATCTGGACGTTCCAATGTGCGCCGTTGCTCCAGTATCTGCCAGAGTGTGTCCGCAAACGGGAGGAGCATCGTCATCTCGTGTGCCTGCCGCTCTTCACGATCCAGCAGGTCCAGTTCGTGACGGAGTTTGATCCGCAACAGGATCGCGTCAACCTGGGCGTCACGCCCGAGTTGGCCGAATGGCAGCGCGCCCAGCGCCGTCATCCATCCCGAATCGAGCCGACGCATTCGGGCACGACGGACAGGTGAGAACTCGGCATCGTACCGACGCAACAACGCACCACGGTCACTCGACCAACGACTGATCGCCGTCGCCAGCTCGCTCACGGGTTGGCGACGGAGGGCGTCGAGGTCGGGAATTGTCGAATCGGGGGCCTGCGAGGCAAGCGGCAGATAGGCCACACAACAGGCACACACAAGGTATCGCATCATCAGTGAACTCCGTGCGGGAGCCGGGATGGAGCAGCGGGGCCGTGAGCGGTTGGCAACGGGAATGGGCGCAAGATCGACAGAGCGCCAGCCTTCCGCCAGTTGGGCCCTGGAGATTCGATCCCGGCCACTCGACGTACAGGAGGTATCAGCGTGAATACGCTGCTGCCAAGATGTCTCTCCACCAGATTCAGGAGGATCCATGCCAGACCTAGTTTCCCCCACAAATTCCGAGCTCGGCTTTCTTGGCAAGCTGAGCCGCGCCACTTCTCGACGCACCTTTCTGCAGTGGGCCGGCGTGACAGTCGGTGTCGCCGCGATCGGCTGCGGGAAAGACGACCCCACAGGCCCAAATCCGCCGGGCAATGATTTTGACCTCGGCTCGGGGGACGTCGGCGTGCTCAACTATGCCTACGCGCTGGAGCAACTCGAGGCGGCATTCTATATCAAGGTGATCGCAGAGAAGTACAGCGGCATGACCGCAGCCGAGGAGACCTTGCTCACCGATATTCGCGATCACGAGGTCACGCATCGGGATTTCCTGAAGGCCGCGCTCGGCAGCAATGCCATCTCGACGCTGACCTTCGACTTCGCGAGCGTCACCTTCAGTTCGCGAGCATCCGTTCTCGGCACGGCCAAGACCTTCGAGGACCTGGGCGTGAGCGCCTATAACGGCGCGGGCCCGCTGATCGTCGACGCGAACTATCTCCTGCTGGCCGGCAAGATTGTCTCGGTCGAGGCGCGCCATGCATCGGCGATCCGCGACCTGCTCAATCCCGGCAGCATGGATTTCGCCGGCGACGACGTGGTCGCGGTCTCCACGGGACTTGATCAGGCCAACATGACCTCGACCGTGCTCGCAGCCGCTGGCGGATTCATCAACGAGACGATCATTGCATCGTCGCTTCCCACTTCCTGAGGTTCACCATGACCGAGATCACCACACCAATCATGGACGGGATCGATCAGGATCTGCTCGAGACCACCGTCTCCAGACGTGATGCACTGCGAAAGGCCGGCAAGCACGCCGCCGGGTTCGCGATCGCATCCGCACCGCTCGCGCTCGGCTTGATGGCGAAGAACGCCTTCGCCCAAGGGTCCCTGCCACAGCAGATCAAGGACGTCCTCAATTTTGCCCTCACACTCGAATATCTCGAGGATGAGTTCTACAAGGCCGGCAACGCCGCAAGCGGTCTGATTCCTGGTGCCGATCAAGTGGTGTACCAGCAGATCGGGAAGCACGAGACGGCCCACGTCGCGCTGCTCAAGAGCGTCCTCGGCGCCGATGCGGTCGCCAAGCCGACCTTCGACTTCACCGCCGGCGGAGCATTTGCCGATGTGTTCACCAACTACGCCACGTTCAGCGCCCTCTCCCAGGGGTTCGAGGATACCGGCGTGCGAGCCTACAAAGGACAGGCGGGCAACCTGATCTCCGACAATGCCATCCTCAAGACGGCACTCCAGATCCATTCGGTCGAGGCGCGGCATGCCTCACAGGTCCGCAGGATGCGGGGGCAGAAGGGTTGGATCACAGGCTCCAGCACCGATGTCAGTGCGCTCGCCTCGACGTATGCAGGCGAAGGCAATACCACGCAGGGCGGAGTCAACACCGCGATGTTCGTAAGTGCGAATGCTGCCAGCGAGGCGTTCGATGAACCCCTCACGAAGGATGCGGTCCTCGCGATTGCCGGCCAGTTCATCGTGAGCTGAGCCACCCCAATCCTGAATCCGGCACGGGCGGACGACTGCACCTTGGTCGCCCGCCCGTGGTGCATCGTGGCCTACCGGTAGATCTCGCTCCCCTGTTCACGGAACTCCGCCGACTTGGCCGCCATCCCGGCTTCCGCCTCGGCTGCGCGCGCAGCATCCCGGATATCCTGCGAGATCCGCATCGAACAGAACTTCGGCCCGCACATCGAGCAGAAATGGGCAATCTTCGCCCCTTCGGCCGGCAGGGTCGCGTCGTGATAGGCGAGTGCCGTCACTGGGTCGAGCGCCAGGTGAAACTGGTCGCGCCAGCGGAACTCGAACCGCGCCTTGCTGAGCGCATCATCACGCAGCTGCGCACCCGGGTGACCTTTGGCGAGATCCGCCGCGTGGGCGGCGATCTTGTAGGTGATGACCCCCGTCTTGACGTCGTCCCGATCGGGAAGCCCCAAATGCTCCTTGGGCGTGACATAACACAGCATCGCGGTGCCGTACCAACCGATCATCGCCGCGCCGATCGCGCTGGTGATGTGATCGTACCCCGGGGCGATATCGGTGGTCAGCGGCCCGAGCGTGTAGAACGGCGCCTCGCCGCACCACTCGAGTTGCTTCTCCATGTTCTCCTTGATCAGGTGCATCGGAACGTGACCGGGTCCCTCGTTCATCACCTGGACATCGTGCTCCCACGCAATCTTCGTGAGCTCACCCTGCGTCTTGAGTTCCGCGAACTGGGCCTCGTCGTTGGCATCGGCGATGCTACCGGGCCGGAGCCCATCACCGAGTGAGAACGAGACATCGTACGCCGCCATGATCTCGCAGATCTCGCGGAAGCGGGTGTACAGGAACGATTCCTTGTGATGGGCGAGACACCACTTGGCGATGATGCTGCCGCCCCGCGAGACGATCCCCGTCATCCGGTTCGCCGTCATCGGCACGTAGCGGAGCAACACGCCCGCATGCACCGTGAAGTAGTCGACTCCCTGCTCGGCCTGCTCGATCAGCGTGTCGCGGTAGGCCTCCCAGGTGAGGTCTTCGGCGACGCCGCCAACCTTCTCGAGCGCCTGATAGATCGGCACCGTGCCGATCGGCACCGCCGAGTTGCGCATGATCCACTGGCGCGTCTCATGGATGTCGTCGCCGGTCGAGAGATCCATCACCGTGTCGGCGCCCCAGAGCGCGGCCCAGCGAAGCTTCTCGACTTCCTCCTCGATCGAGGAGACGACCGCCGAGTTGCCGATGTTGGCATTGATCTTCACGTGGAAACCGCGGCCGATGATCGTCGGCTCGAGCTCGGGGTGATTGATGTTGGCCGGGATGATCGCCCGACCGCGCGCTACCTCGCTGCGCACGAACTCGGCGGCCATCCCCTCGCGGATCGCGACGAACTCCATCTCGGGCGTGATCTCGCCCTGCCTGGCGTAGTGCAGTTGCGTGACCGGACCGGTGCCGCGAAGCACGGTCCGCCGAAGCCCAGCAGGCATTTCCAGGCCGAGTGCCTGATCGCGCTCGGGCCGCTGCTCGACCGCGCGCGCCGTGATCCATGGGGTGCGCAGGCAGGGCAGGCCTTCCCGGACGTCGTAGCCTTGAGGTCCGGAGGTGTCATAGACGAGGAACGGAGGGTTCGGTGTGCCATCGGGAGAATCACTCAGGGTGATCTCACGCATTGGAACCTGGACACCGCCTGGGGGGCCCGAGTGCACCTTGGTCGAGCAGGGGAAGGCGTCCTCGAAGGTCGCGGCGGCGGGAAGGATGCTGGTCATGTTGGTCTCCGGATCGGGCTGCCTCCCTCCGCCGGTATCAACCGGGTCAGGTTCGAAGGGTGCCTCTCAATCGCGCGCCCGACGTGGCGAGCGATGCCCCTGGCAGCTCCGTGAAAAATAGTCGGATGCCCCACGTGCTGGCGTTTGGACGATGTATTTCCATATTGATAGCAGCCGCGCACCGTTTGGGCGGGGCTGAGTTCACTCTTCAGGAGGTAGCATGCGACGTTCCCTGATCGGCATCTCCACCCTCGCGCTCGGTCTCGTCCTCGCAACGGCGCCTGCTCGCGCCCAGCAAGTCTTCGTCGCCGGTGGCGTCACGCTGCCGTCGGGTGACTTCGGCGATGGCTTCAAGACCGGCTGGGTGGCTAACGCAGGTGTCTCGTTCTGGGCGAGCGCGAACGGCCGTGCCAAGCTCTGGGCCGAAGGCCTCTACGGCCAGAACAAGGTCGATGCCACCGTCGACACCGACCTCAAGGCCACGCTCATGGGTGGTTTCGGGTCGATCACGTACAACCTCACCGGCGGCAGCTCGACCGTGCCGTACCTGATCGGCACTGTCGGCTACCTGCGGGAGAAGATCTCGGCCGGTGGCGACAGCGAAAGCAAGGGCGGGCTCGGCTTCGGCGGCGGCGCGGGCCTGAGCTTCGGCAAGCCCTACATCGAGGCTCGCTACCTCACTGCCTCGATCGGCGGCGGCACGACGTCCTTCATCATGGCGGTGGTCGGCGTCACGTTCTAGGACACCACTCCGCAACATCGACGGCCCGTCACTCCGGTGGCGGGCCGTTCTGCGTCGGGGCACCGAGCGTCTGGTACACCATCGTCCTGAATCGGTCGGGCAGGGTCGAGCCATCGGCCGGCAGCAATTGGGTCATCACCACCGCGACCAGGTCGTACGCCGGGTCGACCCAGTAGTTCGAATGGTAGGCCCCCCCCCAACCAAATTGTCCCGGTGCGCCGTAGCGCCCGGCCGCCGCTGGATTGTGCCACACCTCAAACCCCAATCCGAATCCGGCCTCGCCGTCGGCACGGTATTCCGTCCCGATCGCGTCGTGGGTCATGAGCGACACCGTCGCGGGCGACAGGATCCGGTGGCCGTTCAGCGTGCCGCCCTGCCGGATCATCTCGAGGAAGGTGGCATAGTCGGTCGCGGTGGAGAGCAGTCCGGCACCGCCGGCGAATGCCTTGCACGGTCCATCGACGTAATCACCCTGGCCGAGCGGGCCGTCGGGTGCTCGTGTCAGGGCCCGATTCCGGAGCGAATAGACAGTGGCGAGTCGTGCAGCGTCCCTGCCGTTGAGGCAGAACTTCGTGTCACGCATCCCGAGAGGCTCGGTGATCCGGTCGTGGATCACGGTCGCGAGCGATTGCCCGGTGATCCGCTCGACGATGCATCCCAACACATCGACGCTGTAGCCGTAGACAAACCGACTGCCGGGTTGTGCCGCGAGAGGCAGGTGGGCGAGCGGCGTCACGGCGGTGCAGATGTCGGTGGTCTTGTGGGCGAAGTACCAACCGTGGCCGGCCTCGGGACCGAGTCCCTGTGCGGCGTAGGCCTTCTCGAGCCAGGACTCGCGGCCGTAAGACATGCCGGCGGTGTGCGTCATCAATTCGCGGATCGTGATGGCGTGCGCGAGTGGCACTTCACGCAGGCGGCTCGTCCCGGCGGAGTCGAATCGCTCGCCAACGGTCGCCGTGGCAAAGTCGGGCAGGAATTTGGCCACCGGATCACTCAATGCCAGGCGCCCCTCCTCCACCAGCGTGAGTGCCGCGGCGGTGGTGATCGCCTTCGATTGCGATGCGATGCGGAAGAGCTTGTCGACCGTCATCGGACGCGCTGCCTCAACGTCAGCCATCCCATTCGCATGAGCGTAAACCACCCGGCCATGCTGGAGCACTACCGCGACGATGCCGGCTGCCTCGCCTCGACCGACCACCCCGTCGAGATAGGTGGTGAGGCGGGCCGTGGCCCCTCGATCCAGCGCCGTGGTGTCGAGCGGAATCTGGCCCGGCAGTGCCGAGGCGGTTGCGAGCGCAAAGGCACACAGGAGCGGGAGAGGCGCGTGTCGCATGGGAGGCTCCGAACTGGGCAGGAGAGACTGGGGGCTGACAACGAGGATAGCACCGGGAACCAGACCAGACAAAGACTCCCCGCCCCATGCCGCCTTCCGCTTCCCTCACCACTCGTTACCCTTCACCTCTCGCCCACACCCGTCACCATGGATCTCGTGCTCGTTCCCAAGTTGGTTACGTCACTGCGTGGCTACTCTCGAGCCCAGTTCACCGCCGATCTCACCGCCGGCGTCATCGTCGGCATCGTGGCACTCCCACTCGCGATCGCGTTCGCCATTGCCAGCGGGGTGACCCCGGACCGCGGCCTCTACACCGCGGTGATCGCAGGCTTCCTGATCTCGGCACTCGGCGGCTCACGGGTGCAAATCGGCGGACCCACCGGTGCGTTCGTGGTGATCGTCTACGGCATCGTGCAGCAGCATGGCATCGATGGACTGCTCCTCGCCACCATGATGGCTGGTGTGATTCTCATCGGCCTGGGGCTGGCACGACTCGGCACCGCCATCAAGTTCATCCCGTACCCCGTGACGGTGGGATTCACGAGCGGCATTGCACTCATCATCTTTTCCAGTCAGATGAAGGACCTGCTTGGCCTCACGATGGGCACGGTCCCGGCCGACTTCGTCGACAAGTGGCGCGCGTATGCCAGCCACCTCGACGCGTTCAATCCTTGGGCGATCGGCATCGCCGTTGGCTGTCTCCTGATCATCCAACTGTGGCCCAGATTGAGCCGCCGCATTCCCGGCCCGTTCGTGGCGCTGATTGTGGCGACGGTTGTCGTGACGCTGTGGCATCTCCCGGTCGAGACAATCGGCTCACGCTTCGGCCCGATCCACGCCGGACTCCCGACACCGCACCTGCCCGAGATCTCGTTGCAGCGCGTGCGTGAGTTGATCGGTCCGGCCTTTACCATTGCCGCCCTCGCGGCGATCGAGTCGCTGCTCTCGGCGGTGGTGGCCGACGGAATGATCGGTGGTCGGCACCGATCGAACATGGAACTGGTGGCGCAGGGCGTGGCGAACATCGCCTCGCCGCTCTTCGGCGGCATCCCTGCCACCGGAGCGATTGCCCGCACGGCCACGAACATCAAGAACGGCGGCCGCACACCGGTCGCTGGCATCGTCCACGCACTGACCTTGCTGCTCATCACCCTCTTCGTCGGACGCTGGGCTGCCCTGATCCCGATGGCCGCCCTTGCCAGCATCCTGGTCGTCGTGGCGTGGCACATGAGTGAGTGGCGCAGCTTCCGCGACATGCTGAGCTCGCCCCGCAGTGACGTGATGGTCCTGCTGGTTACGTTTCTCCTCACCGTCCTGGTTGACCTGACCGTCGCGATTCAGGTCGGGATGGTTCTTGCCGCGTTCCTCTTCATGAAGCGGATGGCCGAGGTGACCGACATCACCGTCGCGACGGGCGAGCTCGCCGATTCCGATGATGACGGCCCCGATCTCATCGGAACACGGGTGCTCCCGCCGGGTGTCGAGGTCTACGAGATCAACGGACCGTTCTGCTTCGGGGCAGCCGCGCAGTTCAGTAACACTGTCGGCACCGTCACCGCACTGCCGAAATTGCTCGTGATTCGGTTGCGGCATGTTCCGGCGATGGATGCCACCGGTCTCCACGCACTCGCGCAGGTGGTTGCCCGGGCGGGCAAGCATGGCACGCGAGTGGTGCTGACCGAGTTGCGGCCACAGCCGCGACAGGCCCTTCAGCGGAGCGGTCTGCTCGCGAAGCTCGGACCGAACGGCATCGCCGATTCCCTGGACGCCGCACTGCGCTCCACCTGAATATGGACCGCACCCTCCTTTCACCATTCGCCGGACTTCCCATGTCGCTCTCCCCATTCCACCTCGCCTTCCCGGTCGACGATCTCGATGCCGCGCGGACCTTCTACACGACGGTGCTCGGCTGTCGGGAGGGTCGCTCCTCCGATCGCTGGATCGACTTCGACTTCTTCGGCCATCAGCTTGTGGCACATCTCGCTCCCGACGAGGTCGGTGGGCGAGCCACCAGTCCGGTCGACGGTCATGACGTCCCGGTCCGTCACTTCGGGGTGGTGCTCCCCTGGGAACAGTGGCAGGCGCTGGCCGATCGACTGCGGGGCGCGGGCACGAAATTCGTCATCGAGCCCTACGTCCGTTTCGAAGGCCTCCCCGGTGAGCAGGCGACACTGTTCTTCATGGATCCCGCCGGCAATGCACTCGAATTCAAGGCCTTCCGCGACATCTCCCAACTCTTCGCGACGAGGTGACGATGCGAGTACGATTCACGATCTCGCAGGTGTGCGCGGCGCTCACACTCGCCATCGCCACGGCCCCGGTTCAGGCGCAGGAACTCGAGGTGACGACCTGGCAACACCGCCTCAGGATCGCGGAGGCACACAAGGTTGCCGCGATCACGACGCGGCGGTTCACCGATGATCAGTTCTGGTCGGCGGTGGCTCCATCCATCGCGTCACCGCGCCTCACCGTCGCGGAGGTGGGTCGCTCGATGCAGGGCCGCCCGCTCAAGACCGTCACATTCGGTCACGGACCCACCACAGTCTTCCTCTGGTCGCAGATGCACGGCGACGAGGCGACGGCGACGATGGCGTTGGCAGATATCTTCGCGTGGCTTGGGGACCCGGCAACGGATCGGATGCGCGACCAGTTGGGTGAATTACTCACCGTCACCTTCCTCCCGATGCTCAATCCCGACGGCGCCGAGATCTTCCAGCGTGAGAACGCGGCGGGGATCGATATCAATCGGGATGTCCGCCGGCTGGCCTCCCCAGAAGCCCGGGCACTCAAGGCGGTTCGCGACCGCCTCACACCCGACTTCGGGTTCAACCTGCACGACCAGGGCGCGCGCACCAGGGTCGGCGACGGCGAGCAAGCCGCCATCGCCCTTCTTCCTCCCGCCGAAGAGGCCACTCGAGGCTATGGACCGGTGCGGACCCGCGCCCGCCAGGTTGCGGCGTGGCTGGCGGCCGACTTCGGGAACGTGGTGGCCGGTCGGATCGCCCGATACGACGACACCTTCAATCCGCGCGCCTTCGGCGACGCGATGCAGTCATGGGGCACCAGCACCGTCCTGATCGAGAGCGGCGCACTCCCGGGCGACCCAGAGAAGCAGCGGCTCCGGACCTACAACGCGGCCGCGATCATCGGGGCGCTCGACGCGATTGCGACCAAGGCCTACGAACGAGCGGATACCAATGCCTATGAGTCGCTGCCCTTCAACCGGGGCGGGGCATATGACCTGTTGGTTCGGGGCGGCTCGCTCGTTGTGCCCGGTGTCGGCGCCCTCCGCGCCGACGTGGCAATCAATTTCGACGACTCGGTGGCCCGAACCGGCGGGCACATCAGGGAGGTCGGCGACCTCGAGACCGCCGTGGCGATGGATACCCTGGACCTGACCGGCAGGTTCCTTCACCCGATGCCCGATGCGCTCACGCTGAGCGGCGGCAGCACGTGGGTCCCGATCGGGGCGCCGGCCCGCTTCATCATCCGAACTGGAGCCCATGCCTCGAGCACCGAGGTGGGGCGGTTACCGTGATGGGGGTTACCGGAAGCCGCCCCGCCGCGTAGGCTTCTGCTACACCTCCAAAGGAGCGAACCATGAGTACACCACGCCGCGACTTTCTCGGATGGATGGGTGCCTCGGCGCTGATCGGTGCCGCACCCTCGACCTTGCTCGCCTCGACCCCGAATCCCACGCACACCAAGCCGAGTTCCGCCGACTGGGACATGACCTGGACCGGCCGCGTCACCGGCTCGCGCAAGATGGTCTTCGATGCACCGGAACTCGAAAGTGGATTCCCTGTGGTCCGTGCGAACGTCGTCGGCCTGCAGTACGCTGAAGTCTTCGGGCTGACGATGCCGGAGATCAGCCGGGTCCTGGTGCTCCGCCACCATGCGATCGAATTCGCTATGAACGATGCATATTGGGGCCGCTTCAAGGTCGGGTCCGCCGCTGGCTTCAACGGGCCCGATGGCAAGGCCGTCATGTTCAATCCGGTCCGGGTACCCAACGCCGCGGTGCCCGAGCCGTTCCGCCCCCTCATGCTTTCGATGTTCCAGCAGAGCGGCGGCATCGTTCTGGCCTGCAACTTGGCGCTGCAACATTCCGTCGTGCCCCGGTACGCTGCCGCCGGCATGTCGGCCGATGCGGCCTATGCCGCGGCGAAGGCCGATCTGCTCCCTGGGGTCATCCTGCAACCTTCCGGCGTGTTTGCGGTCAGCGTGGCCCAGGATGCTGGATGTTCGCTGATACCGGCGTCGGCTGCCGCCTGATCCACCACGGGCGCAACATGTTGCGCCCTTACATTTTGCCTGTGGGGCTTCTGTGACCAATCGGCGTGACTTCCTCGGTATTCTTGGCGCCGGCGCGGCCCTCCCCGCTATCCTGCCGCCGTTCCCGACCAACGCGTCGCTGCCGCCGGTGCTGGCGGAGTTCGACATGTCATGGGTCGATCAGATCGCGAAGCCCCACAAGTTCGTGATCGACTCCGCCAGCATCGACGATGCCTCAGGCCTCTGGCGCGCCGTCGCACTGATGGATCAATACAAGGAGGCGTTCGGGACGTATCCGAACGAGATGGGCGCCGTGTTGGTACTGCGCCACGAGGCGATCATTCTCACGATGGACCACAGCCACTGGGAGAAGGATGGCGTCGGCGAAGCGTCAGGGATGAAGGATCGCGACGACAAGTGGGTCACCCGGAACCCGGTCGGCCCGCCGACAGCCGATGCACGGCCAAGTGAGGCCAGGTACACGCTGCAGGGTTTCCAGGCGATGGGCGGGATCGTGCTCGCCTGCAACTTCGCCTTCGGTGGCTACGTGGTCGGCAAGTACCGGAAGGACGGCGTCTCGTACGCCGACGCCCGGAAGGAAGCGCTGACGCATCTCCTCCCGGGCGTGATCCTGCAGCCGTCAGGGTTCTTCGCGACGGTGCGGGCGCAGCAGGCCGGCTGCGCCGCGTTTTTTAACGGGTAGGCACGGCTACTTCCGGTCCTTGAACGTGTCGTACAACTCGGAGTGCTTGGTCGCGAGCGGCACATTGCGGCCGTCGATGAACAGATACTTCGTGTCGGTCCGCGCCTCGAGCATGTCGCCGTTGGTCACGACGATATTGGCGATCTTGCCAACCTCGAGCGTGCCAAGCTTGTCGGCCACACCAAAAATCTCGGCGGGCCAGAGCGTCACCGACTTGAGCGCATCGTCCTTCGAGAGTCCGAACGCCGCTGCCATGCCAGCGTTGTACGGCAAGTTCCGAACATCGGGGTTCTCTTCGCCCGAGGAGATTGCAAAGGTGACACCGGCCGCGCGGAGCTTGGCGGGCGCCGCGTACGCTGCGTCGTAGCCATCGTCTTCGTAGGTCGGGAAGCCAAGCGTCCCGGTGTAGACAACCGGCACCTTGTGTTCAACCAGATAATCGGTCATCCGCCATGCGTCGCGCCCGCCGACCACGATCGGCTTGAGCTTTTGCTCTTCGGCGAACTTCACGGCCTCCTTGATCTGGTTGACACTCTGTGCCGGAAAGATCACCGGCATCTCACCCGAGACCGCCGGACCGAGTGAGGCGAGCACCAGATCCGTGGTCGGCCGAGGCAGCGTCTCGTCCTTGGCGTAGGCATCGACCGCGACCTTGTAGGCCCGCGCGTCGCCCAAGATCTGCTTGAGCGAGTCGAGTGGTGTCGAACCCTCAGCGGCCGGTGTCGCGGCCGCACCGCCACCGAACCGACCCCCGCCTCGACCGCCCGAACCCGGCAACTGCATCACCATGGCGATCCGTGGCACCACCGCCATGCCGGGCGCCGTGAAGCCGGCCAAGTTGATCAGCGCCGATTGTCCGGCGAGTATGCTGCCCGTCGGACTCGAGATGACGTGCGTGATGCCGACCACGCGCGTCACGCCAATGTGCGCACTATGCGGATCGATCCCCCAGAGCGCCTGGGCATTCGGGTTCCAGTTGCCGGTCTCGGCATTGTCGACCGTGGCGTTGGCGCCCTGGGTGATCTCAGCGAGGCCCATCGCGGTCGAAGCATCCATCATGCCGGGATAGACCGAGAGTCCGGTGCCGTCGATCACACGCGCACCAGAGGGCACGGTGACGGTGCTGCCGATCGCCATGATCTTGCCGTCGCTGATGACGATCGTGCCATTGGCGATCTCGGGACCACTCACCGGAAAGAGATGCGCACCGCGGATCGCCACGGTCTCACGCGGACCGGGTTCCGGATTGTATGACCCAAGTTGCGCCGACAGAACGGCGAGCGGAGCAAGCGCGGCCAGGACAAGCACACTGGCAAGTTTGAAGCGGTGGGTCATCGGTGATCCTCCTGGGCGGGCGTCTCGACCGGTGCTGCGCCGCGACCCGCGCCGCGCCCGGTCTTGGGCAGCTTGTTGGGCTCGGCGGCCTCGAGCGTCTTGCGCTCCTCCGCCAGGGACTTCCGCATCGACATGTCCTGCTCGCGGTCGAAGAAGATCTCGCCGTCGATGAACGTCGTCACCGGACGGGAGTAGACCGAGAGCGGATGACCATTCCAGATCACCACGTCGGCATCCTTGCCGAGCTCGATCGAGCCGACCTTGGCGTCGATCCCGAGCTGCTTGGCACCGTTGATGGTGATGGTCGAGAGTGCCTCGTCGTCGGTCAGGCCACCATAACGCACCAGCTTGGCAGCATCGATGTTGAGTCGACGCGCGCGGCCATCGTCATCGGAATTGATCGTGGACAGCACGCCGGCACGCATGGTGACCGCGACGTTGTAGGGGATCGCGTCGTACGCCTCGATCTTGTATCCCCACATATCAGCGAAGGTCGAGACACCGGTACCGTGCGCCGCGATCTCTGGCGCGATCTTGTACGCCTCGAGTGCGTGCTGCAGCGTCTTGACCTTGAACCCGAACTCGTCGGCGAGATCGAGCAGCATCAGCATCTCGTCGGCGCGGTAGCTGTGGGCATGCACATAGCGCTTTCCTTCGAGGACCTCGACGAGCGGCTCGAGTTCGAGGTCGCGCCGTGGCAAGACCAGGTTCTTCTCGCCCTTCGCCACCTTGGCCCGATAGTCGTTCCACTCTGCCTGGTAGTCACGCGCCCGCGTGAAGGCATCGCGCAGGACCTCTTCCTGACCCATGCGGGTGGAGGGATAGCGCGGTTGGCGTCGTGGCTGGCCCACCACGATGACCTGGCTGTTGGTCTTCTGCGTCACGTTCTCGCCGAGGGCAAACTTGATCCCGGGCATCGCACCCGGGAACATCATCTCCGAAAGCGGGCGCCCCCATTTGAGCTTCACGACGGCATTCTGGCCGCCGATGGTATTGGCCGACCCGTGCAAAATGTTGAGGGTCGTCGTGCCGCCTGCGAGCGCATCGTAGATGTGGTCGTCGGTCGGATTGAGTACATCGGCGATCCGGACCATCGACGTGACCGAGAGCGATCCTTCGTTGGTGGCGTCACTCATCATGTGGGAGTGCGGATCGATGATCCCCGGCATCAGGTACTCGCCCGCGGCGTCGATGGTGCGCGCGCCGGCCGGTGCCGTGAGGTTCTTCCCGATCGCCGCAATCTTGCCGTTCTGCAGCAGGACGTCGGTGTCGGTCAGGGTCCCCTTGGTCACCGTGAGCACGGTGGCGTGGGTGATGAGGGTCGCTGGTGGGGCCTGCCGGGCTGGAGACTGGGCCGAGGCCGTGGTCGCCACCGCGAGCAATGCCGCCACGAGTGTGGTGCGCTTCATCTGCTCCTCGATGGTCGGGCGCCGGATGGCGCTAGTGGTCGTGGCTGGCATCGGTCCGCTCCGTCTGTGAGTCATTGCCCGGCGCACCGCGGCGTGGCGTATCGGCAGCGCCGGCGGCAGGCGTGACTGCCGACGAGACCTCGATCTGATTGCCGTCGACAAAGAGCTGGGTGACCTTGGTCGAATCCGCGAACAGGCCGCCCTTGGTGATCGTCAGGTTGGCGATCTTGCCGACCTCGATGGAGCCAAGTCGATCGCCGACGCCGAACAGCGTCGCGGGATCGATCGTCATCGCCTTGAGCGCACGAAGCGGATCGAGTCCGGCTTCGACCGCGTGGCGTGCGTTGGCCAGGAAGTTGGTGTAGTCGTTGCCGGAGGCGATCACGAACCGGACGCCCGCCCCGGCCAGCTTGCCCGGGCTCTTGGGCAACTCAACCCGATCGCGGAGCACATCCATTCGTTCCGGTTCCGGCGTGACGCTGGTGTCCGCCCGGCCACCGGTCGGGGCCGTCCGACGCGGGAAATCGATATCGAGCAGCACCATGACATTCTCGGCCCGCAGCCGATCGGTCACCTTGTAGGCCTCACGCCCACCGGCGATGATCGGCTTGATGCCGAACTCCTTCGCCAGATCGAGTGCCCGGGTGATCTCACGCTCGCTATTGGCGGCCATCACGACCGGGATCGTCCCGGCCAGCACCGGCTGGAGTGCCTCGAGCGTCGGATCGTGATCAGGCCGATTCATGCCACGCGGACTCCGAGCGTACGCCGCCTTGAGATCTCGATAGTGCTGGGCGTCGAGCAATTCCTGCCTGAGTTGTGCGAACACACCCATCAGCGAGCCGGGGTATCCGCCGCCGCCACCGCGCGAGAAACCGATGTGCTGGGCCACGCCATCACGAACGATCAGCGCCGGCACCGGGGCATCGCGGAGCGTGATCACCGCCGAGGTGCCGCGGAAGATGCCGCTGGACTGTGCGGTGAGCGCCGCCGTGAAGCCGGCGCCGTGCGCGGCCTTGAAGGCATTTGCCGCGGGTTCGAGCTCGGTCGCGGCCCGCATCTCCGCTTGCATGCCCACCGCGTAGTTCGAATTGAGTGCCCCCGTCCGCGTCGGCGTCTGCGTCGCGCCTCCGCCGCCACCACCGAAGCCGCCTCCGCCACCGCCCCCGCCGCCTCGGCTCGGCATGCCGAGCGAGGAGGAGGCGTCGATCAGGCCGGGATAGACGGTGAGACCGTCGCCATCGACGATCCGGGCATCGGCTGGTGCGCGCACATCGGCGCCCACCGCGGCAATCAGGCCATTGCGGATGACAATCGTCCCCTTGTCGATGACCGGACCGGAGGCCGGCTCGATACGAGCGCCGGTGATGGCCCAGGTGGTCGGTGGGACGGCGGGATGCTGAGCGGAGCTCGGCGGTGCCAACAGGACCGCGAGGGCCGCCACGCCCGTGAGGCGGACAGACAGATGCATCGGGTGCACTCCGATGGTGAGAGAAGTTGGGGGAACGACCCAATCTACGTCGGAGGGCCCGCGGAGGTTGAGTGAACCCCTCGGCTCCGCCGCCTCACTGCGTTCGGCGTGACATGGGCGTTGAGCGTTGAGCGTCAAGCGTTTAGCGTTCAGCCTTCATCTCCTCGCACCCCAGGATCCCGACCATGCTCCGCACGCTGCTCGCCACATCGCTCCTTCTCGCCGCCTGCGCCCCAGCCAAGGACGCACCCGAATCGGTTGACCCGGGCAGCACTCCCGTGGTCCCGGTTGCCGCCGAACCCGCGGCGCCCGCGATCAGCAACTCGCCCACCTCGATCGCCACCGCGACCTTTGCCTCGACTCTCGGGATCAACATCGCCGAGTTCGAGCACAACGAGGCGGGGCTCTACTGGAAGGACCGCATCGTCGGCACAGGGCAGGAAGCCAAGATCGGCAGCCAGGTCAGTGTCAAATACGATGGCAAGTTCCCCAATGGGAGCGCGTTCGAATCGGGGACATTCCCGTTCACGGTCGGTGCCAGGCAGGTGATCGATGGCTGGGATCAGGGCATCAAGGGGATGAAAGTCGGCGGAAAGCGCACGCTGATCATCCCGGCCTCGCTTGCGTACGGCCCGGCCGCCAATGGGAAGATCCCGGCCAACGCGACGCTGGTGTTCGAGGTGGAGCTGCTGGAGGTGCAGTAGGACGCGAAGCGAGAAGCGAGAAACGAGAAGCGAGACGCTGGTGTCCCCCTGAGACAAGCGAAGGGGCGGAGCGCTACAACCCGGCGTGACTGGCCAATTGCGCTGACACCCGAGCCTTCACCCCTTCGCTGCGCTCAGGGAGACAGTAACTCGCTTCTCGCTTCTCGCTTCTCGCCTCTCGCCTCTCGTTTAGACTTCATGGCACCCAGCATTCCCGACGTCCTGACCCTGGAGTTCCCGTGTTCCGTTCCACATTTCTGCTCGCGATCTGCCTGCCGACCGCCCTGCTGGCCCAGAAGGACACCGCCC
>JBDTNH010000005.1:0-64913 GCA_039933845.1 Gemmatimonadota bacterium | reverse complement strand
GCCTCGGCCTGGTCGGTCTGCAATTCGGCGCCGATGTTCTTGCCGACATCGATGTCGGCGATGTCGATCGAGAGAATCTCGAATGCGGTGCCAGCATCAAGTCCCTTGGCCAGGACCGTCTTCGAGATCATATCCGGATTCTCGAGCACGGCCTTGTGCGAGCTGGCCGAACCGATGGTGCTGACGATGCCCTCGCCGACACGCGCGAGAATGGTCTCCTCGCCCGCGCCACCCACCAGCCGATCAACGTTCGCACGGACCGTGACGCGTGCGAGTGTCAGGAGCTGAATGCCGTCACGCGCCATCGCCGCAACCTTCGGCGTCGTGATGACCTTCGGGTTCACGCTCACCTGCACCGCCTCGAGCACATCACGACCCGCGAGATCAATCGCCGTGGCCTGCTTGAAGCTGAGGGTGATGCCAGCCTTGTCGGCAGAGATCAAGGCGTTGACCACGCGCGCGACATTGCCGCCGGAGAGGTAGTGCGCTTCAAGTTCATTGATGTTGAGGTGCAGGCCGGCCTTGGTCGCCGTGATGAGCGGATCGACGATGCGTGATGGGTTGACCTTCCGGAACCCCATGCCGAAAAGCGTCATGAACGGGACGCGCACACCGCTCGCCGCGGCTCGCACCCAGAGCCCGATCGGAATGAACCGAAAGAAGACCACCAGCACGAGCACGGCGAAGATGAACAGCACGAACAGCGTGGCCAAGCCTGCGGAATTCTGATCCATGAGGCAATAACTCCCTTAGGACGGTAGCTGAGGCGGGGGGCGCACGGCGCGCACCACATGACGATATCCATCGGCGCGGAGGATGATGACCTCCACCCCGGACTTGATGTAGCCCCCTTCGCTGACCACATCGATCCGTTCGCCATCGATTTCGGCGGTACCCGATGGCCGAAGATCGGTAAGGGCGAGAGCCTGCTTGCCGATCAGTTCGTCGCGCATCGGCGCGGAAAGGTAGCCATCGCCACGCGGCACACTGTCATGCAAGAGCAGTCCGCGCCAGCGTGTCGAATTCGGCAGGTGCCTGATCCACGCGATGAAAACGGCGGCGGTGATCACGACGGAGGTGCCAAGGACCGCCAGTGCACTCATCACATCTCCTCCGGTCGGGGCCGTGCCGAGCATCGCCATCACCATGGCGCTGCCTATCAAGCCAATGCCGAGGATGCCCGCAACCCCGAAACCGGGAAGCACGAACACCTCAACCCCCAAGGCAATCAGGCCCGCGCCGAGGAAGATGATCTCTTGCCAACCAGCGAGTCCGAGCGCAAACGCCGAACCGAAGAAGACGCCCAGGGACGCGAGGGAGATCAATGCACCCACCCCATACGCACCCGCCTTCAACTCCAGCATCAAACCGAGGACCCCCAGGGAGATCAGCACGGGAGCCACGATCGGGTTGGTGACCAATCGCACCATAAGCGCGGCCCACTCAGGGCTGTGAAGCTGGATCACGGCTCCGCCGGCGAGGGCACGGCGCACACGCGTAGGAGGGTCCCGGTCCACTGGATTGTCATCCCCGGAATCTAGCGGCATCGCCCGCAACAGCCGGCTCAGTTCCCCGCTGGGCGACCTCGCACGGGCGTGCCCTGCCTGGTCTCGATCAATTCCTGCGCCCTGCGCATGAGTTGATCACGCATCAGGAAGTACTGCCCCTGCTGGACCGGAGTGAGGATCTCCTGAAGTTGCCGCATTTCCGAGCGGAAACTCTCGGCGAACTCGACGCGGTTGGCGAGGAGCTTGTCGAGCACCTCACTCACCACGCCGGGATTGGCGGCAACGCCAGGACGTAATTGTGCCTGAAGCTGGGTCTTGAGCTCGCGCTCAGCCTGCTCGACCCGGCGGCGATCGACGGCAGATGCACGGAGAATGCCGGTGAATTTGAGCGATACCGCCTCGTTCAAGCCAAGTTCCGACTGCACACGCTTCAGGAATACCGCCTCGAGCTGTTCTCGGACGGGTTTCCCCTCGACCCGGCCGGCGTTGCGGCCGACCTGCGCACTCAAGGCCGGGGTCCCAAGGAAGACTGCTCCCGACACCAACGCCGCCCAGCGCATGAATGACCTCATCCCTCGACCTCCTTGAGAAGCTGTTCCAACTCGACATCCGTCAAATCACCAAGCCGCGGTAGCGGCCCGATCGGTTCCTGACTCGCCTGTTCCGTCTCCATCGATGCCAGCAGCACCTCCATCTCACCCGGCAGGAGCTCATCGAGTTCGGGCAGCATCGTCGCCGCATGGACGGGGGCCGTGGCAACGACCGGCTCGTCGATTCGCGACCGGACCAGCGTCACGGTCAGCATCACAGCCGCCGCGGCGGCGAGACCAACCACAGGTCGCCACCACCGCGGACGACGAGACTCCATGCCCAGCGCCGAAGTCTGAGGATGCGCCTGCAAGCGAGCGATCACCGTTTTGGTGATCCGCTCGGCATCGAGGTCGGGGAGTGGTAGCCGGCGACGTAGCGCGAGCAGGACGAGCTGCCAATCCGCCATGCATTCCTCGCAGACCTCGAAGTGCGACGCTTCCTCTCGCGTCCATTCACTCTCGAATCGCGCGACCTCAGGCATGCGGTCGATGAGATGTGATGTCGTCACTTCAGAAGCTCCTTCAGCCGCTTGACCGCATGGTGATAGTGAACCCGCGCTGCTCCGGTGGTGGTTTCCAGTGCTTCGGCCACCTCGGCGTAGTCCAAGCCCTGCTCGACTCGGAGCCGAAACACCTCGCGTTGCATCGGCGAGAGTGCCGCCATTCCCGACTGGAGAAGGTCGAACGACTCTCGAGCCTCCAGTTCCAGCTCAGGGTCGGCCGGGTCGATGCGATCGTCGTCCACCAAGGCGAGCATCACTCGACCACCCCGCCGTCGGTGCTGGTCCCGTAGGTGGTTCACTGCAATTCGAAACAGCCATCCCCTGAGCGGGGCATCGCCCCGCCAACTGTCCAGTGCCTGGAACGCGCGGAAGAAGACTTCCTGTAGCAAGTCGTCGAGATCGGCCTCCAGGGCGCCACGAGACCGGAGGTATCTCCCAAGTGGGGGCGCATGACGGCGTACCAGCTCCAACGCGGCCACCTCATCGCCACAACGCCAACGAGAGACATACTCCTGGTCGCTGGGACGCATGGTGGCCATATCATTCACGGTGAGAGGACGCGCGCTGGGCCAGAATGTTAAGCAATGCGACAACCCGCATGAGCCTCGACCGGGCACTATCGTTGGCCCGGCGAGCAGGAATTGAGTGGGGCGGAAGTCACGGCAACTCTTCCGGCGCTTCAAGGACAGGATGTGAACACTTTCCACAACCTGTTATGTACATTGAAGTTGGGAACTACCACATCACGTTACTTCTACAATGTCAACAGAGAGTCAACATCTGATGAACACTAGTTTTCCACACCACCACCCGGCCGTCATCGCGCATCGTGGGGTTTCCTCGCGGGCGATCGAGAACTCAAGGCGAGCCTTTGAACTGGCCGTGGAAAACCCCTGGGGTCACTGTGACGCGATCGAGCTGGATGTCCACACCACTCGAGATGGGGATATTCTGGTCCATCACGACTCGATTCTGGCCTCCGGAAGGATGATATCCACATCAACGGCCGTCGAGGTTCGCCGAGAACTGCTCAAAGACGGCAGTCCGATACCTACCTTGGCTGAGGTTTTGGCGATTTCTGGGCGTTTGACTGTCCATATCGAGGTCAAGGGAGTGGCGGAGCGCTATGACGCGATCCTCCTCTCCCAGATCCGAGCGGCGCCCCATCCCGAGCGATGCCAGATCCACGGCTTCGATCACCGGGTGGTTGCCCGCATCGGGGCCCAAGCGCCCGAGCTCACGACTGGCGTGCTGTCGAGCAGCTATCCCCTCGACCCGATTGGCCCGGTGCTGGCGGCCGGCGCCCGCGTGCTCTGGCAAGAGGCCGACCTGATCGACGCCGAGCTGATCGAGCGCGCTGGGGCCGTGGGGGTGTCGGTCATCGCCTGGACAGTGAACGACGCTCGGAGGGCGAGTCAGCTGGCTGGGATGGGGGTGGCAGGGTTGTGCGGGAATTGGCCGGAGCGACTGAACGCGAAACTAGAAACGAATGACGAGGCCTGAAATCAAGCGGCCGGCGTCCCAATGAGGGAGCCGGCCGTTTCAGCTGTTCTCGTTTCTCGCATCTCGTTTCTCGCCTACTACGCCTCGACGGGATACACCGACACCTTGAGTCGCTTCTTGTCCTTGCGCTCGAACTTCACGACGCCATCGATGTAGGTATGCAGCGAATCGTCCTTGGCGAGGAAGACGTTCTTCCCCGGGTGGAACTTGGTGCCGCGCTGTTTGACCAGAATGGAGCCGGCCGTGACCGCCTCGCCCCCGAAGCGCTTGACGCCCAGGTACTGTGGATTCGAATCGCGACCGTTGCGGCTGGAGCCGACGCCTTTTTTATGTGCCATCTATTACCTCAACCCAGTGCGACGTCGGTGATCCGGACCTCGGTGTACTTCTGCCGATGGCCGGTCTTGCGGCGGTAGTTCTTCCGACGCTTGAACTTGAAGACGTAGATCTTGTCTTCCTTGCCGTGCTTCACGACCTCGACCGTCACCGAGGCGCCCGCGACCGTCGGGGTGCCGGCGGTGATCGTGTCGCCGTTGGACGCGAGCAGCACCTCGTCGAAGGTCAGGACGTCACCGGGCTGCTTCTCCTCCATGTAGGGGAGCTGCAGCGTGCCGTCCTTCTCCGCGCGGAACTGCTTGCCGAGGGCCTTGATGATCACGTACATGATTCTCTCGTCTCGTTATTCGGGACCGTAGCCCCCAAGGATAGCCAGGGTTCTCGGTGATCGCAAGTCATGGCTACGCCACGGAATAGAGGTCCGTGACATCCCGGCCAGCCGGCCTGGAGGTGAGGCGAAACTCGTCGAGTCCGATCATCGGATCATCCCGGATCTCCAGTTCCAGACCGCCCGACCGTCCGAGGCTCGGGACCAGCTTTGGCTCCTCCTCGAGCAGGTAGATCGCCACCTCCGGATGGAGCCGGATGGCAAGCCGCCGTTCCTTCTTCTCGTGACCGACCCGCATGAGGGCCCGTTCGAGCCGCCGAGTAACGACTTCGGGCGAGAAGACCCGACCGGTCCCATGGCAGGTCGGGCATTCTCGGGTCATGGACGCCCAGAGTGACGTGCGGACACGCTGCCGGGTCATCTCGACAAGGCCAAGTTCGGAGACGGCGTACGCCCGGGTCCTGGCTCGATCCCGCCCGAGATGGGTCCGCAGTTCCGAGATCACCCGCTCCCGATTGCCACGCGAGTCCATATCGATGAAGTCGGCCACGATGATACCGCCGACGTCGCGCAGACGGATCTGCCGGGCAATCTCGCGGGCTGCCTCGATGTTGGTCCTGAGAATCGTCTTCTCGGGGTCCTTCTTGCCGACGTACCGACCCGTATTCACGTCGACCGAAACCAGCGCCTCGGTCGGCTGGATGATCAGGTAGCCGCCGGTCGGAAGATCGACCCTGGGGGTGAAGAGCCCCCGAATCTCTGACTCGATCTTGAAATGATCGAAGAGCGGCACCGGCTCGTCGTACCAATGCACCCGCTCCATGAGCTCCGGATCGATCTGCTCGAGGTACTGCGTGATGTCATTGAGCAGGTCCTTGGAATCACACCAGAGCGCATCGACCTTGGACGAGAACACGTCCCGCACGAGGGCTCGAGTGAGCGAGGCCTCGCGGTGCAGCAGCGCGGGAGCCTTCCGGACATAGTGCTGCTTCTTTTTGACCTTGCTCCAGAGCGCGAGCAGCGACTCGACCTCGCGGCGGAAGTGATCCTCGGTGACGCCTTCGGCCACGGTCCGCACGATCATGCCGCCCGCATCGGGAGGCAGGTGCTTGGAGACCATCTCGCGGAGCCGGACGCGTTGCTCGCGACTCTCGATTTTGCGGGAGACACCGACCTTGCTGGAGTACGGCATATACACCAAGAATCGGCCCGCGATGGAGATCTGCGCGGTGACCCGGCTGCCCTTGGTGGAGATCGGCTCCTTGGTGACCTGGACCGGAAGGGTCTGCCCCTTCTTCAGCAGATCGGCGATATCGGGGACGTTGGTTCGGCGACCGCCGACTTCCCGACGCCCACCATCGCCGCGACGCTTGCCTGTGGGGGCATCGGCGGGCTCATCGTCCTCCTCGTCGCCGGCTTCTGGGAGCTCGATGCCGTCGGACTCGGCCGACACCTCGGGCTCCTCGTCGTCCTCGGGCTCGAGGAGGTCAGAAGCGTGCAGGAAGGCCGATTTTTCCAGTCCAATGTCGACGAACGCTGCCTGAAGGCCCGGGAGGACCGCCTCGACGCGTCCGAGGTAAATGTCACCGACGCTGCGGCGATTGTCCGGGCGGTCGACCAGCAGTTCGACGAGTCGATCGTCCTCGAGGATGGCAACCCGGGTCTCGCGTTGGGTGCCCGATACAAGGATCTCGCGCTTCACGGAAGTCTCGTGCGGGATGGAACGACCCGAGTCGTTCCGGCCCCGAGGCCAGTAGGTGGGATGAGGGCCGCACCAGATGATGCGGACTCGTCCGTCGCGATGCATTCCCGGTTCCCGCCGCGCGGCGGGGTGTCCTCACGGGCGAGAGCCTCGGCCGACCGGGCGGAGAGACCGTGGCACGGGACCGACACGGGCGCGAGGCGCCTCGTGCGTCCGGTGCCGCGCGGCACTCGACCGGCGGTTGGGGCTGTCGCGAATGGATGTGAGGCGAACCGGAACGGGTTTCGCAACGGAGTTGAACAGGAACAGTGTGGGATGCAATCCACCGAACGAGGGCCATCCCTCGTCCAGTCACGGTGCCGTACAGAGAGCCGAGGCGGGATTGCATGAACGGAAAGCTATGTGACAAGGGAACTTACGGCAATGTTACGGCGTCCCGGGTAACGCGAAACGGTTTGGCCAAGGGGCTCGGATTGTTCTCGCCGGAACTATCATTCGACGCGGTCCGAGCGACCGCCAGTCTCAACCCTTTCGGGCGGATCGCCATGCCAAAGCGCCACCACCACCGATTCGGTACTGGTACCCTGCTCCTCGCGATTGTGCTGGGATGTGGTGGCAATCCAACGGGACCCTCGGTCGGGCCGCCAGCCTCGATCTCGTTCGTCGGCGGGAGCACCCAGTCCGGGACGGTGGGTGCGCCCTCCCCCACCCCGCCCGCAGCCAAGGTCACTGACGCGAGCGGCACAGGTGTCGCCGGCGTTCAGGTCGTCTTCGATGTCCTGGCTGGTGGTGGCACGATCAGCGGGGATTCAGCGATGACCGATGCCCAGGGCATCGCATCGATCGGGAGCTGGCAGCTCGGCCCGACCCCGGGCACCCAAACGCTACGCGTTCAGGCAGTCGGGAAGCCACTCCTCGCCACACTCAATGTCACCGCCGCTGCCGGCCCACCGGCCTCCATTCAGGTGGTCGAGGGGGCCTCGGGTCTCTCGGCGATCGTGAGTCAGCCCGTCTTGACCGTTCCAGTGGTCCGGATCCGGGACACGTTCGGCAACCCGATCGCCAATACCACCGTGACCTGGACGGTGCTGACCGGTGGTGGCACGATTGTGGGGCCGAGCACAACGACGACCGATGCGAACGGTCGCGCCACGATTCACGGATGGATCCTTGGCGCGATCGCTGGAACCAACACGCTGCAGGCGAGGACAAGTACCGGCGTCACGGCGGTGATCACAGCGACGAGCATCGGCATACCTGCCGGAATTGAACCCGCGTCTTCGGTGTCGCAGGTCGGGGTCAGCTCGTTCCTGGTCGAGAAGACAGCACGCGTCAGGGTGGTGGATGCCCAAGGGCAGCCGGTGGCCGGCGTGCCGGTGGTGTTCACGCTCACGAGTTCGGCCGGGACGGGTACGATTGAAGGGGTCAATGCGACAACCGACGCGAGTGGGATCGCATCGCTCGGGGATTGGCGGATTGGTGCATCCGGGACCTCGACCGTGCGCGCCGCCGTCGTGGGCGTCCCTGGCCAGTCGGTCACCTTCGAGGCGTCGGGGTCCCCTCGGGCCTTCACTATCGACCTCCGATTCCTCTCGATCCCACCAGCCAATATCCGGGACGCGTTCGTTGAGGCTGCCCTACGATGGATGGAAGTCGTCACCGGTGACCTCCCAGACGCCTTCGTATCGCTTCCGGCCCAGAGTTGCGTGCTTGACGCTGCACCCGCCTTCTCCGAGACCGTCGACGACATTGTCATCTTCGCCGACTTTCCGACGATCGATGGACCCGGAAACATCCTGGGCCAGGCGAATTTTTGTGTGACTCGGCCTGGCTCCAGGTTGCCGTCTGCAGGGGGGATGCAGTTCGACATCGCCGATGCGCTCATGCTCGAGTCGACGGGACGATTCAAGGATGTTGCCCTCCACGAGATGGGTCATGTACTCGGCCTAAGCAAGTTCAACTGGGGACCGCTTGGCCTCGTCTCGGGATTGGGCGGTGCCGACCCGATCTTTACGGGGACCGCTGGCGTCGCGGGCTGGTCGACATTGGGCATTTTCTACGAGGGCACGCCGGTGCCGGTCGAGAACGATCACGGCGAAGGCACTCGTGACTCGCACTGGCGCGAGAGTGTGCTCAACACGGAGATCATGACCGGCTTCATCGAGGCGCAGGGGATCCCGATGCCACTGACCCAACTCACGGTTGGTGCGCTCCAGGATGCAGGCTTTCAGGTCGACCTCACGAAGGCGGACGTCTTCGTGGCTACACTAAGGAATGCGCTCCTCAACTTCGGTCCGAAGGAACGACTCGGTGAGACGATCGTACCTCCTGGACAGGTGGTCGATCGTGATGGGAACCTGCGCCCGATCAACTGACGCGGCGCGATCCACATCGATCGCAGCCGGTGCAGCGGCGGGGCCGCTCGCCAAACCACTCCAACAATATCGCCCGCCGACATCGGCGGGCGGCTGCGTACCGTACCATCGCCTCGATCCGCCGCTCGGCCTCGCGACGACGTCGCCTGACCCGTGTCCAATCAACCCGGCCGCGATCGGGGCGCAGTTCCTCCGCGAGTCGATCGATCGACGCGACCACTCCCGCCGGATGCCGCTGCCTGAGCGCCGGCTCGCGCCACACCGCCTCGACGATGCGCTCATCAGGAAACGTCACTCCGAGCTGCCGATGCGGCATCGCGCTGTCACGGGGATGCGAGTAGAGCACGCACTCCGACACCCGCCCATCGCGCCCCGCCCTGCCCGCTTCCTGATAGTAGGCCTCGGGTGATGGCGGCGGAGTCCAGTGCGCGACGAGCGTGATGTCCGGCTTGTCGATCCCCATGCCAAACGCAGATGTTGCGACAACCACCCGAATCCGGTCGCCGAGAAATCCGTCGAGTGTCTGACGCCGCTCGTGCGGCTGGAGCCCGGCGTGATAGGGTGCGGCGACGATCCCGACGCCACGCAGCGCGTGCGAGAGTCCCTCTACAAGGTTGCGGGTCGGCGCATAGACAATCGCGGGCTCCCGGCTTGCACGCACGCGTGTCACCAGCTTGGCCAGTCGTTCCGGTTCACTCTGCACGCGCACGACGTGGAACCGAAGATTCGGTCGATCGAAGCTCCCCACGACGCTCGGTGCCCGATGGGCAAATCGGAGCGAGCGCCGGATCTCGTCACGCACCTCGGGGGTCGCGGTTCCAGTGAGGGCGGTGATCGGCGGATCGCCGAGCACCCGACGCGCGTCGCCGATGCGCTGGTACGCCGGCCGGAAATCGTGGCCCCACTCGACCACGCAATGCGCCTCGTCGACCGCGATCCGGGCGACCTCGATCCCGCGGGCCGCCATGTGATGCGCCAACGAGGTCAGTCGTTCGGGCGAGACGTAGACCAACCGAAGTGTCCCTGTCGCCATCGCGTCGAGGGTATCGGCCACCGCGCCACGCGCCAGATCGCCGCCGAGCATCGTCGCCGCGACCCCGTGCGCACGGAGGCGGCCGACCTGGTCCTGCATCAAGGCAATGAGCGGGGAGACGACAATCGTTGGTGCATCGGCCATGAGCGCCGGCACCTGAAAGCAGAGCGACTTCCCGCCGCCAGTTGGCAGCACGGCAAGCACGTCCCGATGGGCGAGCACGTGGCGCACCACCCGCGTCTGTAGCGGACGAAACTCCGGGTAGCCGAAGTGGGCCTCGAGAAGATCGCGGGCGTGGGAGAGCATGCGGCGAAGATCGCGACAGTGCATTGTGATGGCGGTACGACGAAGTGCGGAGGGGGGCGCGATCTTTCGAGAAGCGAGAAGCGAGAAGCGAGAAGCGTGATGCAAGAGGAGTGAACTACCGATGCGGGGTGAAATGTGGCAAGCGGGACCGTCATCCCCGCTGCTGTGCGTCACTCGCTTCTCGCATCTCGCTTCTCGCTTCTCGCAAACCGCAGCCCCACCGCCACCGCCAGCATCCCGATCGCCACCCAGGTGAGGCGCTTGTCATCGATGGCGATGGCGAGGACCGCAAGCACAACTCCCACGCCAGCGGCCACCGCGCGGAGCTTGGCACGTGTCACTTGTCGAGAAAGCCCGCGATGCTGCGCTTGAAGTCCTCGGTGCGACGAGCAATCGCGTTGACCCGGGCTCCAAGGAGAATCCCGTCGCGAAAATCCCGGCCATCGAGATCGGTGAAGAGTTGCTTCGTGAGGGCGGAGGCCGTGAGCGATCGACTTGCCAGATCTGCCAGGAGTTGCGCGCACCCCTGATCGAAATCGGCGTCATCGATCACGCGGCTGATCAAGCCCATCGCGAGCGCCTCCTCGGCCATCACGATCCGGCCAGTACCGACCAGATCGAACGCCCGTTTCTCGCCGACGCTTCGTCGCAACATCGTCATCACCATCGCCGGCACGAAGCCCCGTTCGACCTCGGGATACCCGAACCGGCTTGATCGTGTCGCCACGACCAGGTCTGCGGCCGTCGCCAATCCGGCTCCGCCCGCCAGCGCTCGACCATGCACCATAGCCACGACGATCTTGGGCAGCCGACGCATGGCGAGAAACACCTCACCCAGCCCGAGCGCGTCGTGCTCGTTCTCCTCCATCGACTGATCGACCGAGGTGAGCAACTCCGCCAGATCGGCTCCGGCACAAAAGTCCGGACCATTCCCGCGGAGCGCCACCACCCGCACCTCGCCGTTCAATTCCGCCTCGGCCATCGCCTCGGCGAGGCGCCCGATCATATCGCGCGAGAGTGCGTTGCGCTTGTCGGCCCGATCGAGCGACACGACCATCACGCCATCGGCGATTCGGATATCGACATGTGCGCTCACGCGGACAGCTCCTTCGCCCGCTTCGCCAGCTTCCTGGGCACCGCAATCTCCATCCGGAGGAGCGCCGTCGAATAGACCTTTCCCTGGGCATCGGTCTTCAGCGAGAGCGTGCCACCACCATCAAGCGCGCCGTGCAACATGAAGTTGAGCGCCCGCAGGTTGGGCAACTCATACCGGTCGACGCTGGAGACCATACCCTTGAAGTGCTTGGCCACACGCCGAGCCGTCACCTCGCGCTCGAGCACGTCGTAGAACGCGGGGTCGAGCGCGATCAATCCGACGTTCGCCGCATCGCCCTTGTCGCCGGAGCGTGCATGAGCCAGCCAGCGGAGTTGCATTGTGGTGGTTGCCATCAGACCATCTCCACGGTGACATGGGGTTCAATCAGGGTCCGGTCGACCAGCGCCGGCCAGTAGGCGACGATTTCCTCGACCTGCGGCCGACCACCGGCGAACCCCGTGACACTGGGCGGCCCCGTGAGCACAAGCGGGGCGATCTCGCGTGTGAACCGTTCCACGGGCTGCCGATCCCGCGCCCGCACTCCGACCCGGAGCATCACCTCGGCGAGTTCCGGATCGGCGGGACCCGCGAGCTTGCCATGGGTGGCATTGACGCCGACGAACTCGGTGAGGATCTGCTCGAATTCGAGCCCAAGCGCCCCGAGCCGCTTGCGAAGAATCTTGTCAGCCGCACGCGCCTTGTCGTACGCCTCGGGCCACGAGTAGACCAGACTCCCGATTGCCTTGTAGCCGTAGAACCATGCGATCGAGACCTTGAGCATGTCGGTGCGCGGTCCACCGGTGATGCCCGACACCCGCACACGGTCCTTGCCGGTCTGATCGAGGCGGATACTGGTGAAGTCCGCCACCCCATCGGGCGTGATGTATTCCTTCGGGTCACCCATCTCGTAGACGAGTTGCTCGGTGACCGACGCGACATTCACCACACCGCCGGTGCCGGGATGCTTGGTGACCGTGAAGCTGCCATCGGCACGTGCCTCGACGATTGGGAACCCGACGTCCTCGAGTCGCTTCACCTTGCGCCAATCGCGCAACAGGTTGCCCCCGCTGCTCTGTGCCCCACACTCCAGGATGTGTCCGGCGATGGTTCCGGCGGCGATCCGATCCCAGTCATCGTAGGACCAGCCGAACTCGTGCACCAGCGGACCGAGCGTGAGCCCGGTGTCGGTCACCCGACCAGTGATCACGATGTTGGCACCCTGGCCCAGTGCATCGACCACCGGCCGCATGCCGAGATAGGCGTTGGCCGCCCGGACCTGATCGCGGGCATCGCTGAGGGGACGACCGGTGTCCATGTTGGCGAAGGGCTCACCGCCCGCCATCATCTCGTCGAGCCGCGGCAGGAGATCGTCACCCCCGACCAGGGCAATCCGAATCTTGTCATCCACCCCCGCCGCGTCAGCCACGCGACGTACTGCTTCGGCGCAGGCGCGCGGATTGACCCCACCGGCGTTGGAGATCACGCGGACGCCCTTGTCGGCGATTTCGGGCAGGATCTGCTCGATCATGGTGACGAAGTCGCGTGCGTACCCCATGGCCGGATCGCGGCTCCGCTGTTTTTGCAGAATCGACATCGTGACTTCGGCGAGATAATCGAGCACGAGATAGTCGATCTCACCGCCCTTCACCTGGCGGATCGGTGCCTCGAGCCAGTCGCCCCAAAAGCCCTGGCCGCTGGCAATGCGGATCGTGCGTTCTGCCGTCATTCGGGTGCATCCTTCCCCGGTGTCGGGGTGAGTTCCGTGATCCAAGGCGTGCCCTCCGCATCGCGCGCGATGATCCTGAGCAGCGGGACCAGATCGGGATCGGTGGTCCGCGATGCCGCGACCGCCGATCCGTGCACGGTCCGTCGCTCGCCGGGTGCGAGCGGGAACCGGTCCACACCGCCGATGCCGGCGGCGACCGGGGCTGCATCGAGGTACCGCACCTTCACGTGGGCCTCCCAGGGCGTGGCGGGCCCCTTGGTCACCGCTGCGGGCGCCAAGACAACGTACACCGTGTCCCCACGGAGATGCGGTGGGGGCGTGAAGTGCATGCGGCCAAACGCGTAGGTCATCGGTGCCTCAGCGAGCAGGCGTCCGTTCCGGTCGCGCAGGGTCACCCCGAAGTCGGTGAACCTCGACCAATCGGCCGCAGGAACGTCGATGTCCAAGCGAAGCGTCGCGGCCCAGGAAGGGATCGGCAAGGCGAACTGTGCCGGTCGCGCCGTATCTGCCCCCAGCGTGAACCGCGACTCGGCACCGATCCATTCCGCCGCGAGCGCGACCTGGATCGGCGCGCTGGTCATGTTGGTGGCGCCGAGGACCAGAGCTCCGTTGCCGAGCGTGGCGTCCAGGCGCACCGGTCCCTGGCGGACGCTCACCCGCGCCGCCACCCCAACGGTCGGACTGGCCACGAGCGCGATCTCGTAGCGTGCCCGTTGCACATCGTCACCCGGGATGCGGATGACTGCGCGCTCCTCCCGATACCCGGCTGTCGTGAGGACGCGGTCCCGAGCCGGCTGCCCCCCCCCCTCATGGAGGCCGACCAGGACGAGGCCCGTTCGTGAGAGGGTTTCGACGGCGACTTCGAGTGCCCGCCCGCTATCGGCATCGACCACCTCGCGACCGATCTCCCCCGCCTGCATGGCGAGCAGCGTGTGGACGTCACCAGCGAGCGGCATGGGTCGACGAATCGTGACCGGCACCCGGAGCAGGACGCCGAGGCCCTCGTCGTCCGCGTCCTCGACAAGGAGCGCCCCGATCCGGACGCCGGCGGTGAGATGGGACCCTGGCTCCACATGCAGACTCACGGTGGTGCCAGCGATCGGCAGTGGGCGCACAGGATCCCCTTCGATCTCGAGCCACGGCACTGTGCTGCGGAGGCGGATGCGCATCGCACCGCCATCATCGCGGCGGCGAAGGAGGACGCCGAACCGCTCCGGTAACACGACGCCATCGAACCAGACACCACTGTGGGTCGAGTCGTTGGCCGCGAACGATTCGAGCGCGGGCACCTCGGAGGTCGCCTCGAGATAGCGCATCGCCGCAAGGATGTTCGGGACACCAGCGCCCTGGTCCAGTATCGTCGCGAACGGCACCGGTGTGGCCGTGGCCATGAGTGCTTGCTGAAGATGGTCCCGATTCGCGGGCCTCCCCTCGGCCAGCTGCAACGAAATGAGGCGGGCGATGAGGCCGGCCAGGTGCGGCGCGGCCATCGAAGTCCCGCCGAGCTCCTCATGTCCCGCGTTGTAGCGGGGTACGGTCGACCAGGCGGTCCCGGGCGCCACGAGATCCGGTCCGGCGCGTTCGCCCCCGCGCGACGAAAAGTGTGCCACCGGATCGGGGATGCTGCTGCCTGGCCCCAACCCTGCGAACACCAGCGGGGATGTCGCACCCACCGACAGGACCCGGGTCGCACTGGCGGGGAATCCAAGCGTGCTGAGCCCGGGTCCATCATTGCCGGCGGACACGGTCATCACGAGACCCGGATGAGCGCGGAGTACCGAGTCCACCAGCGCATCGAGCAGCGCCGTTCCCTCACGCTGGTTCCCGACGCCGAATGAGAGATTGAGGACAAGCGGCATGCGCCGCTCGGCTGCAGCCGCGAGCGCAAACTGAATCGCCTCGACCAGTGAACCCGTGGTCGTCACGCCGCCGAGGCCGTTGGAGGCGATCTTGAGGCCAAGCAACCTGGCACCGGGTGCCACACCGTCGAAACCCTCGACATCGTAGAGTCCGAAACCTGCCGCGATGCCTGCGACATGGGTTCCGTGACCATCGGCATCGAACACGAGTGTGAGCACCGGCAGCCCATCACGCTCCGACAGGGTTGCGCTCAGCACGACGCGTGGTGCCTGCGCTGTATCGGCCGACCATCCCGACCAACGGCCCGTTCGATCGAAGTCCTCGAGCGCGTCGTCATTGGCGAGGGTACCGTCGAGGTCACTGTCAATCATGGCGAACCACGCCGACGGCCCACGGGCGACGATGACCAGCAGGGTATCGCCAACGACGCCGTTGCCACTCAAGTCCGCGCCCGCGCCTTGCCCGAATCGCGCCTCCGGAACGAGGCCGGCGTAGAGTTGCCCGGAAGCGAGGGCGGCCAGACGCGACCTCCCCGCCACCATGAAGTGTCCGAGCCCGACTCGGTCGCCGTCCATGTTCGCGGGCAGGAGTGCGATGGCGCCTTCGCCGCTGAAATCGCGGAGCGCCAAGACCTTTTGCTGACCGTCGCTGGTGCGCTGCAATCCGGGCACTGAGGGATCGATGCCGCTGTCGAGAATCCCGATCAACACCCCACGACCATCGCGTTCGGGATGCAATTGCGCAAAGGCGTCAACGCCGGTGGCATGCAGTGGCATGAGTCCGGCACGGTAGGCCGCACGGGCCGCCTCACGGCGATCCGGTGTCACGACGGTGGCGTGCGACGGGATCGGTTCCATGGGAACCGGGACGACCGACGGAGCTCCGCCAGCGCACGCCGTGGTGATCGGCACGAGCCACGCGAGGAGCCCGCGCATCAGGTCAAGGCGTCGAGGACAAACGGGCCGAGGTGGGGACCCGTGTGGCGGGCCACGACGCGGAGCAGGAATGCCAAGGTGTCACGAGTATCCTCGGGGGCGACAATCGCATCGACGAAGCCGCGCGCGGCCGCATACCGTGCGTCCAGCTGTGCCTCATAGTCCTCCCGCATTTGCGCGATTGAGGCGGTCACCTCGGCAGCCGGTGGCTCCCCGGCGTCCTTGGCTCGCTGCAGGGTCGGGCCATGCACCGCCATCACGGCGCTCTCACCTTCCATCACCGCCATCCGTCCGGTCGGCCACGATACAATGAAGTCGGGGTCGAATCCCTGCCCCGCCATGGCATAATACCCCGCCCCCGACGCGTGATTGACGGTGAGTACGATCTTCGGCACGAGTGCGGTCGCCATCGCCTCGACCAGGTGGGCGCCAGCACGAATGATGCCCTCGTGCTCGGCCTCCGGTCCGACCATGAACCCGCTCACGTCTTGCACAAAGAGCAGTGGCAGCCGCTCCCGATTCGCGGTCTCGATGAAGTAGGCGACCTTTTCCGCACTCTCGGCATAGACAATCCCGCCGAACCGCGGCCGCTCACCTTCGCGCCCCTTGATCAGGCCACGCTGATTCGCGATGATCGCGACCGGGTAACCGGCGATCCGGCCGTGGCCGCAGAGCATCTCGCCCGCCCGCTCGGACTGGAACTCGTCGAACGTACCCCCGTCGAGGACGGTGTCCATCACGTCACGCATGTCATACGACATCCGATGATCTGCCGGCAAGATGTCGTACAGCTCCATCGCATCACGGCGTGGCGCCTGGGCCTCGAGCACGGCGGCGGTCGACGGCGGATGGGGAAGGCGTCCGACGTAGGTGCGGATGCGCTCGAGACACTCCGTGTCGTTGGCCGCCTGGTAATGGGCGACCCCGCTGATCGAGGTGTGGGTGTGAGCGCCCCCAAGGAGTTCACCGTCGACGGTCTGGCCGGTGGCCCCCTTGACCAGATTGGGGCCTCCCAATCCCATGAACGAGGTACCCTCGACCATGTAGATCACATCGGACAGCGCGGGGAGGTAGGCCCCGCCTGCGATGCAACTGCCCATGACCGCTGCGATCTGTGGGACGCGGAGGTAGCGGCGCATCAGCGAGTTGTAGTAGAAAATCCGAGCGGCGCCGTACTGCCCAGGGAAGACCCCTCCCTGGTAGGGAAGGTTCACACCTGCCGAATCGACGAGGTAGATGATCGGAATACGCTGCCGCATCGCGATCTCCTGGGCGCGGAGGATCTTGGTGATCGTCTCGGGCCACCACGCCCCGGCCTTGACGGTCGCGTCGTTGGCCACGACGACCACTTCCCGGCCCTCGACCACGCCGACCCCGGTGATCACCCCGGCAGCCGGGGCCTCGCCGTCGTACTGATCCGATGCCACGAGGAGGCCGATCTCGAGCCACGGCGCCCCGGGATCGAGCAGCACCTCGACGCGTTCGCGAGGTGCGAGCTGGCCACGGTCGTGCATCTTCTGCACCCGCCGTGCCCCCCCCCCAGCACGAAGCTGCTCGGCCTGGAGGCGGTACTCGGTGGTGAGCTCGCGCAAGCGTCCCCCCGGGGTCGGGCGCGCCACGCTCAGGGCCGGAGGGCGCGGTGCGCCCACTGGGTGATGTAGCCGATGAGCTCAGCCGTGGCAGTACCGGGGCCGAACAGCTTGCCCGTCCCGGCAACCTCGAGGGCCGCCATGTCGGCCTCGGGGATGATCCCCCCCCCAGTGAGCAGGATGTCCTGCCGCCCCATCTCGTCGAGCAGGCGACGCACCCGGGGGAACAGGGTCATGTGGGCCCCCGAGAGAATCGAGAGGCCCACGACATCGACGTCCTCTTGCACCGCTGCCGTGGCAATCATCTCCGGTGTCTGGTGGAGACCGGTGTAGATCACCTCCATACCGGCATCGCGCAGCGCCGCTGCGACGACCTTGGCCCCGCGGTCGTGCCCGTCGAGGCCTGGCTTGGCGACCAGCACCCGGATCGGGCGGGACAGCGGGCTCGGTTCAGCCTGAGCCATCATCACGATGCGTCTCCTCTCACTTGAAGCGAAGCAGGGCGGACATCCCATTGACTGCCGCGGCCGCTTCGTCATCATGGACCACATCGAGCGCCACACGCTGGCGGAGGGCCTCCTCGATGGCATCGTCGATGGCATCGAGCGTCGGGACCACCTCACCGTCGGTTTTCAGGTCCACTGCACCGAGCGCGATGCGGCCACTGGCGAGCGAACGGAACCCTGGCTTGGCCGCACTGTGGTCGACCAGCAGCAGTCGGACCTGACCCTGCCCGAGCGCCTTCAGCGTGTCCTTGATGCCACGGACCGCCCAGCCCATCCCCAGGCCTTCCTCCAGCTCCTCGATGTGCCGATGCTCCGAGGCCCGCTCATGGGCTTCGCGCACGTCCATCGTGAGCTGGTGCACGGCCGAGGCGGTCGCATCCTTGAGGGCGAGTCGTCCGACCCCAATGAGTCGATCCGCGACATAGTTGTGGAGGTACGGCTCCAGGGCACTGGCATCGTTGCCCGCGCCAACCAGCACAATCTGGTGGCCTGGCGACTTCCGATCGACCTCGAACAGCGCCCGAGCGACCGCCTCGAGATGCTGGCGCTTCGCGTTCTGGATCCGATTGTGGTAGGTGTGCTCGCTGGCCCAGTCCTCGCGCGCGCCACCACCGTGCGGCCGCGAACGGGATACGGCCGTCTCCACCTTGCGCACGACGGTGGCTTCCCAGGCTGTGACCTCCCAGATCAGTGCGGTAGAGCCATCGAGCACGGCGGTGAAGAGCCTGCCGAATTCCTCCTCCGTCGCGGCAAGCTCGCGCACGAGCGGGGTGCGGTCGACGGCGAGGCGACTCCGGTAGACCTTTGGCAGCGGGCGCACTTCGAAGAGCTTCTGCCCCTTCGAGGCAAAGATCGCCACGCCGGGCGATGTCGGCAGTCTATCGAGGTCACCGAGAAAGTCGACGATGCGCTTGAGGTCCGACTTGATCGCGTCCTGCTGGGCCTTTTCCCAGCCGAGGGATGGCAGCCCGTATTCCAGTTCCTTGACGCGATTCTTGACCTTGGTCAGGTACTTCTTCCGCACGCGGTCGCGCGGTTCGATCTTGAGGTAGCATGTCACCACGGGGTGCTGGCCGGGCTTCATGGTCAGGAGCGCACGATCATCTGTTCTGGTGCGTGCTGTCGCCATGCGGACATCCTTGCATCGTGAGGGTCAGAAAAACACAGGTTCGCGGTACGCACCCCAGACGCCCTCGAGCACGTCGCGAATCTCGTGCAGGGTGCAGTAGGCACGGGCACAATCGAGCATGGCGGGCATCACATTCACCTCGGCACGCGCGGCCTCGCCCAGCGCATCGAGGCACGCTGCGACGCTCACATCATTGCGCTGGTCACGGAGCGTGGCCATGCGGGCCCGTTGTTCACGCTCGGCGGCTTCGTCGACGGTGAGGATCTCAATGGGGTCCTCATGTTCCTCGACGAACGCATTGACACCGACGACGGTCTTGCCGCCGGTCTCGACCTCGACCTGGAAGCGGCTGGCGGACTGGGCGATCTCGCGCTGGAACCAGCCGGCTTCGATGGCAGGCACCACGCCCCCCATCTCCTCGACCTGCGCGAAGATCGCCTCTGCTTCGGCCTCGAGTTGATCGGTCAGCGCCTCGACATACCACGATCCGCCAAGCGGGTCGGCGACATTGGCCGCGCCGGTCTCGTAGGCGAGAATCTGCTGGGTGCGCAGCGCGACCCGGACCGCCGTCTCGGTCGGCAGGGCCAGCGTTTCGTCGAGTGCATTGGTGTGGAGCGACTGGGTTCCTCCCAGCACTGCCGCCATCGCCTGATACGCGACCCGCGCCACGTTGTTGAGTGGCTGCTGTGCGGTAAGCGAGACGCCGGCGGTCTGGCAGTGAAAGCGCATCTTGAGCGAGCGCTCGTCGGTGGCCCCGTAGCGTTCGCGGAGATGCCGGGCCCAGATCCGCCGCGCAGCGCGGAGCTTGGCGATCTCCTCGAAGAAGTCGTTGTGCACATCCCAGAAGAAAGAAAGCCGCGGCACGAAGCTGTCGACCTCAAGCCCTCGCGCCATGCCGCGCTCGACGTACGTGAAGCCATTCAGGAGGGTGAAGGCGAGCTCCTGTCCCGCTGTCGAGCCGGCTTCCCGGATGTGATAGCCGGAGATCGAGATCGAGTTCCACTTCGGGGTATGCTCCGCAGCCCACTCGAACATGTCGACGATCAATTTGAGCGACGGCTCGACCGGATAGATCCACGCGTGCTGCGCGACGAACTCCTTGAGGATGTCGTTCTGCACCGTGCCCTGAAGCGCCTCGAGCGGGACACCCTGCTTTTCAGCCGCCGCGACGAAGAAGCAGAAGAGCATGGCCGCCGGCCCGTTGATGGTCATCGAGACCGAGACCTGGTCGAGCGGGATGCCGTCGAAGAGGGTCTCCATGTCGGCGAGGGACGAGATCGCGACACCACACTTGCCGACCTCCCCCTCGCTCCGTGGGTGATCGGAGTCGTAGCCCATCAAGGTGGGAAAGTCGAACGCCACCGAGAGTCCGGTTTGCCCGCGCTCGAGGAGGAACTTGTATCGGCGGTTCGTATCGACCGCGGTTCCAAATCCGGCGAACTGTCGCATGGTCCAGAGCCGCCCCCGATACATCGACGGGTGAATCCCCCGGGTGTAGGGGTACTCCCCGGGGAGTGCTGCTTCACCCGACGCGTCGAGTGCCGTGTAGACGGGCGCGACGTCCCGACCTGACAACGACGTGAAGTCCGAATCACGACGGAGTCGCTGCTGCGCGAACAACTCCTGCCATGCGGCAACTCGAGTGCGCAAATCGGCAAGTTCCGCTTCCTGAGCACGGATGCGATCTTGCAAGGCGGTGTCGGTCGGCACGGTCATATCCGGACTCCTTCGCGGACCGCCGACAGCACGTCGGCGGCAACATCGTATGGACTCGTCTCGCCTCGACTCACGGCATCGAGCCGCGCGGCGACCAGCTCCGTGGCCGGGCCCTCGGCCCACAGCCACCGATCCATGCTGCGGGTGACGACGGCCCGCGTGCGTTCGGCCATGCGTGCACGGCGCCGCGCCTCGAGGGCGCCGGTCTCCGAGCTCTTCTCCCAGTGTCGGTCGAGCACGCTCACCACCTCTTTGATCCCTTCGCCCTTCGAAGCGATCGTGAGCAGCACCGGCGGGCGCCACTGATCCGGATCGACGGGAGTCCGGTGCGCTTCGGGTGGCCCCGCTCGTACACCGTGGTGGGCTCCGATGCCCCGCATCGCGCGACCGGCGCGAAGATCGAGCGCCAGCTCGATTTCTCGGCTCAACTTGGGTGCGCCCTGACGATCCGCCTTGTTGACGACGAAAATGTCGGCGGCTTCCATCACACCGGACTTGAGAGCCTGGATCCCGTCACCGGATTCCGGGACGAGGACGAGCACCGTCGTGTCGGTCATGCGCTGGACATCGAGCTCGGACTGTCCGACGCCGACGGTCTCGACGATGATGCGATCGAAGCCGGCGGCATCAAGCAGATCGGCCACCTCGCGGGTCGAGGTCGCGAGTCCACCGAGGGTGCCACGCGTCGCCATCGAGCGAATGTAGACACCGGGATCGAGAGCCACCGCCTCCATCCGGATCCGATCACCCAGCAACGCCCCACCGGTGAATGGCGAGGTCGGGTCGACGGCGACAACGGCGACACGGAGACCCGCCGCACGCCACGCTGTGACCAACTGAAGTGTCAGGGTGCTCTTGCCGGCGCCAGGAGGGCCGGTGATGCCGATTCGGCGAGCCCGTCCGAGCTCGGAATGGAGCGATGAGAGCAACGCCTCGAACCCGGGCCTGGCGTTCTCGACAATCGACACCGCACGCGCAAGAGCAGGGATCTTGCCGGCCAGAAGGCCCTCGCGAACTGCGGGATCGGTCATCCCGCAAGTTACACCGGAAAATGGAGTTAGGGCAGTCAGTCGACCAGAGGTTGCTCGACGTGAGTTCCGTCTGGCCACTCGCCTTGAGGAAGCACAAGAGCGGCATGCCGAACACGGCACAGGACGGTGTCGGGCGACAGTCGATCTGGTGGGGATCGACCGTTCGCGCGCGATGGCAGATGACACGCGCTTCATGCGGCAAGGTGCAACGAGCTCGGATGTGGCGAGTGCCGTTGCACGATCAGGAGTCATTCATCCTTCCTCGTGCGGCCTCGTCACTGCCATTTTGCTGCCTCCTCAGGCTTGCCCCATGCGCCGTAGAGCCAGGCCAGCCATCCGACCAGCTGGGCCCGGTGTTCCGGAGGGCCAGCGAGCACGCGGAGGCGCCGTTCCGCGTCGAGCAGCAAGGGTTCGGCAGAATCGAAATTGCGCCCAACGGCGAAGCAGAAACCCAGGGCCGCCCCGGTTCGCGCGGCCAGCGCTTGGGTCGTGTCGGGCACAACATCGGCGAGGGCACGACGCGCTAGTGCGGTACCCTCGACAACGGCATCGTTGGCACACAGATCAATGGCCAGCCATCGTTCGAGCGTGATGACGTTCGGATCGGTGCCGGGTCGCACTTTCAGGAACAGCCGGAGCGACTCACGCAGATGGGGAATCGCACCCGACGTGTCCGCCTGCTTCTCGCGCATGAACGCGAGATTTTGCAATTGACTGGCGACGGCGATGGACTCTGGCCCATAGACCGTTCGGCGAATTGTCAATCCCAGGACACTCAGCGACTCCGCCACCGTCAGGTGTCCGCGCCCGGTCTCGACGACCGCAAGTTTCTCGTAGGCATCGCCAACGGACCAGTGGTCGGGGCCGTATCGGGCCAACCGACGTGCCAGCACATCGCGGAGGATCGGCTCAGCCTCGTCGTTCCGCCCCTGCCGGCCCAACGCGAATCCGACTTCCGCCAGGGAGTTGGTGGCTTCATCATCGATTCCCGCTGCTTGCCAGATGGGGACGGCCTCGCCGTACCACCGTGCCGCGGCCACCCAATCGCCCTTCACTTTCGCAAGGTACCCGAGATCGGTGAGCGACGACGCGACGGCCGGGCTGTCCTCACCGAGTAAACCGCGTCGCGCCTCGAGCGCAACGCTGAATTGCGAGTCGGCAGCACTGTACCTGCCCTGGGCCTGGAGGACCCGGCCAAGATTGACGCGGGCCACCTGCACATCGGGGTGTTCCGTGCCCAACAGGGTCACGCGCATCGCCAGCGCTTCCCGGTCGGTGGCCTCAGCCGCCTCGAGCCGGCTGAGATTGGCCAGAATGGTGCCGCGCCGCACCAGGAGGTCGGCGACATTGGGATGTTCCATCCCGAAGAGCTGATGCGCAATGGGGAGTGCGCGCGCAATGGCGCTGTCCGCCGCGGCAGGATGTCGCAGTGCCAGTTCCGCGTCGGCCACTGCGATCAATGTCTGGACCACGGTCGGATGGCGCTCACCGAAGGCCTGGATGCGGAGTGCGAGCGCCGCATTGATCAAACGCAACCCGGAATCCGCGCGACCGGTGTAGACCAGGAACCCCCCGAGTCCCTGGAGTCGATCGGCGACTGCCCCCCCCCCCTCTGGGTGGCGGTGCCGGGTCAACCGGAGGGCATCCCGATAGTGACGTTCCGCCGCGACATTATCGCCCTGGGCGTAGCGCACACCGGCGAGGGTGGCCAGCGCGGCTGTCATGTGATCATCGTCGGCCTCGAGCTGACCGCGCCGCGCCGTCTCCGCGGCCGCCAGCATGCGCGCTGCACCCGGGTAGTCTCCACTCGCGCGGAGCTGTTCCGCGAGATCCGCCGCGCTCGAGGCCGTCTCGAGGTCCCGCGGTCCGAGCACGCGCCGACGGATGGCGTAGGCGGAATCCAGATGCGTCCGAGCTGCGTCGTACAACCCGAGCGCGCTATAGCTTCGCCCGATCGTCGCCTCGAGGGCCGCCTCGACTGCCGGCTCGTGCTGGAATTCACCCGCCTGGAGTCGACCCGCCGATTGGTCGAGCAGTTCGCGCACACTCAGTTCCTTGCCGCCCGCGACCGATGGATCCGATGACCCCAGCATCGTCGTGAGAAAATCCGTCACCGCGCGAGATTTGGCGGCCTCCGCCAACGCCCGATCGGCGCTCGTGACCGCCGCGGCCTGCTCGCGGAGCGCCGATGTCCGTGCGGAGTCAGCGAGCAGGAAGGCCGAATCGGCGATCGCGCGCCGCTGCTCCGCCAATCGGCCCGATTCAACGGCTTCGATCCGACGCAGGTCCGCCAGGCGCTCTGCGCGAGTCGCACGCACGGCCTGCCAGAGGCTGACCGCCGAGCCTGCGAGCAGGAGGACCGCCGCGACCGCGAGGCCGACCACCAACGCCCGGTTGCGTCGCGCAAACTTCCGGAGCTGGTACATCGCGCTCGCCGGTCGGGCCGAAATTGGCTCATCGTTGAGCAGGCGGCGCAAATCGCTGGCGAGGCCCTCCGCCGAGGCGTACCGGCGCGCCTTCTCCTTCTCGAGCGCCTTGGCAACAATCACTTCGATGTCGCCACCGAGTTTCCGGTTGACCGAACTGAGTGGGGCTGGGTCGTCGAGCAGCACAATGCGCGCCGCCTCATAGATCAACTTGCGGGTGAGGTCGTAGGGCAGCTTCCCCGCGAGCAGTTCGTACAGGATGACACCGAGCGAGTAGACATCACTCCGCGCGTCGATGTCGTCCGGATCAGCGTTGACCTGCTCGGGACTCATGTACTGGAGCGTGCCGATCACCTCGCCCAGCGAGGTCTGGCGCGTCACCTGGACATCGGCGTCGGTCAGTCGGGCGACCCCGAAGTCGAGGATCTTCGGCTGCCCGTCGATGTCGACGAGAATGTTGGCGGGCTTCAGGTCGCGGTGAATCACGCCCTGTCGGTGCGCATAGTGGACCGCATCGCAGACCTTGGCGAAGAGGTCGAGACGCGCGGCCAGCTCCAGTTCATGCGCGTCCGCGTACTCCGTCAGCGGCTTCCCGAGCACGAGCTCCATCGCGAAGAACGGATGCGACCCGTGGTCATCGTCGAACGTGCCCGCCTCGTAGATTTGGGCAATCCCCGGATGTTGCAGGCGGCCAAGCACTTCGGATTCGCGCGCGAACCGGCGGAGCAGGTCGGGTTGCACCAGCTCGGGCCGGATCACCTTGAGCGCGACCATCCGTTGCGGGTTGTCCTGCTGGGCCGCGTACACCATGCCCATGCCCCCCTCGCCGAGGACACCGGTGATGCGGTAGCGTCCGATCGTGTCGGGCCGGTACGGTCTGGGCCGACCAACCTCATCCGACATCAGAGCAGGACCGCCGTCGCCAGACCGAGCAGCAGGCCGAACCCACAGACGTCGGTGAACGTCGTCACGAAGATCGACGACGCCACCGCCGGATCGACACCGGCCCGTTCCAGGAGCACCGGCACGAACGACCCGGCGAGGCCCGCGACGAAGAGGTTGAGGGTCATCGCAAGGAAGACCACCAACCCGAGGCGCCACTGCTCGCCGAGTAGCACCGCCACGACCGCGACGACGATACCAATCGCCGCGCCGTTGAGGATCCCGACGAGCAACTCCTTCCGGATCAGTTGACCCACTCGCGCCGCCGGTACCTGCCCGAGCGACAGTCGCCGAACGGTGACGGCAAGCGCCTGCGTGCCCGCATTGCCACCCATGCCGGCAATGATCGGCATCCAGACGGCCAACACCGCGAGACGCTCGATCGAGTGCTTGTAGTAGAGCACCACGGCCGCGGCGAGGAATGCCGTCAACAAGTTGACGTACAACCAGGGCAAGCGGCTGCGCACCGCGTCGCGCCAATCGGCCGTGAGGCCCTCGTCCGGTGACACACCGCCGAATCGCAGCAGGTCCTCCGTGGCCTCGGCCTCGGCCACGTCGATCACGTCATCATAGGTCACGCGCCCAATCAGTCGCCCGTGCGGATCGACCACGGGCAAGGACGGCATGTTGTAGCGCGACATCAGATGAGCGACTTCCTCCTGGTCGACCTCGGCACCGACCCGGATATCAGCATCCTCCATCGCATCGCGAACCAGGCGCCCCGGCGGAGATACCACCAAGCGCTTGAAGGAAAGCGCTCCGACCAAGCGACGCGCCGTATCGACCACGAAAATCTCGGTCACGTCTTCGACATCCTCGGCCTGCCGACGTACCGCTTCGAGGGCCAAGGCCACCGTATCGAGGTCCGTGACCGTGACCAGGTGCGTCGTCATCAGGCCGCCAGCGGTCTCCTCGTCATAGCGCAGCAACCGATCGACATCGGCGCGATCGGCCACCTCGGCAAGGATGCGTTCCTGTTGCTCGGGCTCGAGTTCGCCCAGGAGGTCGGCGGCATCGTCGTCCTCGAGCTCTTCAACGATATCGGCCGCCTGCCCGGGATCCAGCGCGGCCAGAGTTTCCTCGGCTCGCGCGTCATCGGGCATCTCGATGAGCGCCTGCGAGGAGAGTTCCGCCGGCAGCAAGCGAACCAGCGCAATTCGCTCATCATCGTCCAGCGCCGCGAGGACGTCACCGAGATCGGCAGGCTCCAGGTCCCAGGCCCGCTCGATGAATGCCTCGGTATGCCCCGAGCGCGCCAGTCGTAGGAGTTCGTCATGGCGGAGTTCGTGCGCTCGACTCACTCCGTGCCTCGGTCCAGATCGACTCGGCCGGGTACGCCACGGCGCACCAGCAATCGGTCGATCCGTGCGGGTGTGGCGGACAACACGTCGACATCGAGATCATCCAGTCGGAAGCGTTCGCCAGTGACCGGGATCCGGCCAAGCCGCTCGACCAGACGCCCGGCAAAGGATGTAGTGTCCCGACCGCCGAGCGTGAGATGAAATCGCTCGGCCACCTCTCCGACCGTGGTGGCACCGTCGCACTCGACCATCTCGGTCCGCTCCGCGGGCGGCATGATCTCGGCATCATCCTCATCAGAGATTTCGCCTACCAGCGCTTCGAGGAGGTCCTCGAGAGTCACGATGCCCGATGTGCCGCCAAACTCGTCCAGCACCACGGCGAAATGTCGTCGCTCGCGCTGCATGTCGAGGAGGACATCGGCGGCAGCACGGCTCTCGGGCGCATGCGCAATCGGTCGGACGGGTAGCGGGTCGTCGGGCGAGACCTTGAACAGGTCGAACGCGTGCACCATGCCCACCAATTCGTCGAGCGAGTCCCGATACATCGGCAGCCGCGTGTATCCGCTCTCGGCGAAGGTGGCGAGGACGTCGGCGTGGCTGGCACGTTCCGAGACGGCCACGACGTCTGTGCGCGGCGTCATCACCTCGCGGACAGGCCGTTCGGCGAAGGTCATCACTCCGCCCACGAGGGCAATTTCCTCTCCCGATCCCAGGCCACTCGCCGCCCCTTCACGCGCCAGCGCCCGCACATCCTCACTCAGGGCGTGCCGCCCACCGGGCAGGACGATCCGAAGCGCCAGGCGCATCACCCTGAGCAGCGGCGCGACGATCGCCGCGACGCGATCCGCGCGCGGCTCGGTCAACCACCTGGGGAGCAGCGAACCACCGAGCAGCGTGGCCGGAAGGAACAGGAAGAGCAACAGGAGGCCCAGCTCGGGAAACGTGGCGCTGCTGAAGATTCCGGGCATCGCGATCCCGATGAGCACGACACCGAGCGAGAGCACGGCCATCGCCGTCACCACGAGACGATCGATCTCCGCGAACCATTCGAACGACTCGACGGCACCGCGGAGTCGTCGGGAGATCGCGTCGGCGAGGGTGTGGCGCGCAGAGGTCACGAGGGCCGCCGTGCCGGCACTGCCCAGCACGGCGAGCGCCAGTCCGACCAGGAGAATGGCCCAGCTCATGGGGTGTTGCCAACTTCCTGTGGTCCGGCCGGCCAGACCGTCACGCGGCGCACGCGCCGCCTGATCACCAGCTCCACGGTGAACCGCCAGTCGTCAAGCACGAACCGTTCCCCGGCGCGGGGAACATGCCCCAACTCCGAGAGCGCGAGGCCACCGACCGTCGCGACATCCTCACGTTCGAAATCATGCTCGAGTTCGGCTTCGAGGTCCGCCAGGGGTACCCCACCCTGCACCGTGAAATGCCCGTCCGCGTGTCGTTCGAGCGGGGCGACTTCGTCGACATCGTACTCGTCCTGGATCTCGCCCACGATTTGCTCGAGGATGTCCTCGAGCGTGACGATGCCCGCGGTACCGCCATACTCGTCGACCACGACCACAATGTGACCGGGACCGCGCTGGAAGTCACGCAACTGGCGCTCGAGCGTCTTGCCCTCCGGCACGAATGCCGCCGGCCGTATCGAGTCCTGCCATGGATCGCGGTGCGCGATGTCGCCGGCCAACCGCGTGAGCACATCCTTGGCGTAGATCACCCCGGCCACCGCATCGGCATGTCCGTCGGTCACCAGCAACCGGGCATGCTCACTGTTCCGGAGGGTGTGAATCACTTCCTCGTCCGTCGCAGTCACGCCAACCGCGACGATATCGATGCGCGGCGTCATCACCTCAGCGACCGTCATCTCCTTCAGCGAGAAGACACCCATCGCCATGTCGTGTGTCGCCTCGGACCGTGTCTCGGTCTCCGCGTTCGCGGTGTGACGTCCGCCTTGATCGAGTTGCCGTGCCATCCAGAGCAGTGGGGCAAAGAGCGGCGCACTCCCCAGCACAATGCGCCGGGCGTGGTGCACCAGTTCGGGGGCGAGCGACGCCAGGAGTCGCGGGGCGAGATCCCCGACCGCCCACACCAGCAGGGCGACGAGGCCCACGCGCATCAGGCCGCCCGTCCGGTGGAATGCCCACCATCCCGCCCCGGTCCCTGCCAGCGCCGCGGCAAAGGTGAGCGAGGTGACGTGCAGGACATGCAGGATCCGTTCGGGCGGCAGCTCATTCGTCGAGGACGGTCGGAGCACCGCGGCACGGAGATCGCCGATTTCCTCACCGGCGAGCGCAACGAATCCGGCCCAGAGCATGGCCAACCCCGCAATCTCGGAGAGGTGCGCCTGCATGAAGGCCATCATCGCAGCGACTCGACCAGCGATTCCTGACGCTGCCACATCTCCGAGGCCTCTCGACCAGCACCTTCGGGGTGATCGTGGCCCAGCACATGAAGCGTACCGTGCACCACGAGCCGAACGAGCTCCTCCCGGCGGGTGATGCCGCGCCGCCGAGCCTCCCGCGCGGCCACGCCCGGGCAGATGTAGACATCACCCAGGATCGCGCCGTCGGGCTGCGGCAGACTGAATGACAGCACGTCCGTCGGTCCCGATTGCTGCTTGTGGGTCTCATGCAATCGGGACATGGCGGTCAATCCGAGGAAGGTCACGCTCACGGTGACATCGCGTGCGTCACTGTCGAGGACCGCGGACACCACAGTGTCCACCTCCCGGGTTGTCAATCCGAATCCCCCGGACACCATCGTGGTGTCGGCATTCATCACCCTGCCTGATCCTCGGCGTATGCCCGGATGATGTCCTTGACCAGCCGATGACGCACGACGTCCACCTCGGAGAGTGCGTGGAAGGAGATGCCCTCGATGCCGGTGAGGATGCGCTCGATTTGTACCAGACCGGATTCCTCGCGTCGTGGCAGATCGATCTGGGTCTTGTCGCCCGTCACGACCACCTTGCTGCTCGCCCCGAGGCGGGTCAGGAACATCTTCATCTGGGCGCCGGTCGCGTTCTGCGCCTCGTCGAGGATGATGAACGCGTCGGAGAGTGTCCGCCCGCGCATGTAGGCCAGCGGGGCGATCTCGATCACGCGATGCTCAAGCGCCTTCGCCACCCGCTCGGGCGGCATCATGTCCTCGAGCGCGTCGTAGAGCGGACGCAGATACGGGTCGACCTTTTGCTGCATGTCGCCAGGGAGGAAGCCGAGCGACTCACCCGCCTCCACCGCGGGTCGCGCGAGGATGATCCGCTTGACGCGCTTCCGTGCGAGCGACTCGACGGCCTTCGCGACGGCCAGGTATGTCTTGCCAGTACCCGCCGGCCCGATCCCGATCACGATATCGTGCTCGTCGATCTTGGCGAGGTATTCGGCCTGCCCCGGCGTCTTGGGTTGGATCGCTCGGCGCATGCCCGGCAGCACGATCTTGCGCACGTCACCCGGCGCACCGAGATCATGCGATGTGAAGCCCTCGGTGGCATGTCGGAACACGTCCTCCGGCGCCAGCGACTGACCGGCGCGCGCGAGGTCGATCATGCCCTGCAGGACGGGAACCGCCCGGGCCACCTGATCGGCGTCTCCGACCATCGTGACCATGTCGCCCCGCTGAGAAACGCGCACATTCAGGGCGCGCTGCAATTCGACGAAATTGGCATCGTTGACACCCGCGAGGAGCAAGGGATCGGCACCTTCGGCGGAGATTCGGTGCTGGATGTCGTCGGTCACGTGGCCGGACCTCCCCCGTGAGTGGTGCGAAGATGCAGCGCGGAGAGATCCGCATCGGTCACCGCAATTGGCGCGCCCTCGAGCAGTGCACGAGCCTGAGCGGTCTTCGGGAACGCGATCACATCGCGCAGCGACGCTGCCCCGGTGAGCAGCATCGCGATCCGATCGAAGCCGAGCGCGAACCCGCCGTGTGGCGGGGCGCCGCTGGCGAGGGCATCGAGCAGAAACCCGAACCGCGAGCGCTGTGCTTCCGCGTCGATACCCAGGAACCCGAAGACTTCCGCTTGCAGCGCCGGATCGGTGATCCGGATCGAGCCGGATCCGAGTTCGTTGCCGTTGTAGACGGCATCATAGTGCTGTGCACGGCACGCGCCGGGGTCGCGTGAGAGGAGCGCACGGTCGGCGGGACGTGGCGCAGTGAACGGGTGATGGGTGAAGATCCATTGCCCGGTGTCCGCGTCATGCTCGAACAATGGAAAGTCGACGACCCAGAGAAACGCGTGCTCGCGGAGACGAGGCGTCTCGGGACGCCGCGCCAATAGAGTGCGCACGGCATGCAGCGCCGGGCTCGTGACGCCATCGGGACCCACCACGGCCACGAGCAGGGCTCCGCTCGGCGCATCGGTCGCCTCGAGCAATGTGGCGCCAAGTGCCTTGACTCCCTGTCCCGCCCATGCGGCATCACCACGCTTGGCCCAGATCAGGCCGCCGGCACCAGCAGCCTTCACGCGTTCGCCAAGTTCATCGAGTTCGCGGCGACTCAACACGCCGAGTCCTGGTGCGATGATGCCTCGCACGCGTCCCCCCGCGGCGATGGCGTCTCTGACGAAGGGTGCGGCGTCGTCGCCAACCGTCGGCGTGAGGTCGCGGAGCTCGAGGTCGACCCGGAGATCGGGCTTGTCGATCCCGAACCGCTCCATCGCGTCGTGCCATGTCAGTCGCTCGAACGGTGCGGTGATGTCGTGACCAGCGACCTGCCACAGCTCAACCAGCACCGACTCGACCACCTTCATGACGTCGTCGGCCGACACGAAGGACGCCTCGAGATCGAGCTGCGTGAACTCGGGTTGACGGTCGGCACGCAGGTCCTCATCGCGGAAGCAACGGGCAATCTGGAAGTAGCGATCGAAGCCGGCGATCATCAGCAACTGCTTGTAGATCTGGGGTGATTGCGGCAGGGCGTAGCACTCACCCGGATGCACGCGGCTCGGCACGAGATAATCCCGGGCGCCTTCGGGCGTTGGCTTGGTCAGGATCGGGGTCTCGATTTCCAGGAACTCAAGTTCGGTCATCACCTGACGCGCCCGCTGCATCAAGCGGTGCCGGAGAATGAGGCTTGCCTGCAGTTCCGGTCGACGGAGATCGAGGACCCGGTGCGCAAGACGCAATTCCTCGGAGGCCAGCTCCTCGCCCTCACGGAATGCCACCGGGATCGCCGGAGTGGTCGCAGGCCCCACCACCTCGATGGAGCGCACCCGCACTTCGATCTCGCGACTCCGCATGCCTGGATCGCGCCCCGGGTCCTGTCGGATCGCGACCGTGCCTTCGACCAGGATCACCGTTTCGGCCCCCAGACCCGCCGCGCGCGCAAGCACCTCGGGTGGTGTCCACGCGGGATCGCAGGAGAGCTGGACAAGGCCGTCTCGATCCCGGAGGTCCAGGAAGACGATCCCGCCGAGGTCGCGTCGCCGGTGAACCCATCCGCCGAGCCGTACAGCGGTACCCGCGTCGCCGGCGGTGAGTGAGCCACATCGATGTGTGCGGAGTGCGGTGTGTGCCATCGAGTCCGTTGAGGCGGCGCGAGGCCGCCGGAAGTGGAAAATCGGCCCGATCAGGAGGATCGGAACATGAGGCCAAAGCTAACCGATGGCGGTCGGGCCGGACTACTTTTGATCCGTGACCCAGCCACGCACGATCCTCGACCTGACGCCCACCCGCGCTGCCGCCACCATCGAGGAATGGGTGCGGGTCTCGCGGCTCGCTAGCTACCGAGCCGAACAGATCACGGCCCGGCTCTGGACCCGCCCCATCGGTGACTGGCAGGAGGCCACCGAGCTGCCGCTGGCGCTCCGGGAGAAGCTGGCCGAGGCGTTTCCCCTCCCTCGTTTGATCGCGGAGATCGTACAGACATCGAGCGACGGGACCCGGAAGTACCTCTGGGGGCTGCCGGACGGTGAGAAGATCGAATCGGTCCTGATCCCAACCGCCAGCCGTCGGACGCTCTGCATCTCGTCTCAGGCTGGCTGCGCCCTCGGCTGCGTCTTCTGCGCTACCGGGCTGATGGGGTTCCGCCGCAACCTCGAGCCGTGGGAAATCGTCGCACAGGTGCGCGAGGTCATCATGCGCAATCCGGACGATGCACCGACCAATATCGTGTTCATGGGCATGGGCGAGCCGCTTCTCAACTGGCCTGCACTCGACATCGCGCTCACCACACTGAATCATCCCGAAGGGTTGGGGATCGGTGCGCGGCATATCACGGTATCGACCGTGGGCATTGTCCCCGGCATGCTCGCGTTGGCGGCGCGGCCCGAACAATTTCGCCTGGCGATCTCACTGCATTCGCCGCACGCCGACGAACGTCAGGCATTGATGCCGATCGACAAGAAGTACGGCGTCAAGGAGGTCATCGAGGCGGCCGAGGCCTTCAAGAAGCGGATCACGTTCGAGTACGTGATGATTGCCGATCGGAACGACCGGGATCGCGATGCCGACGCGTTGATCGCACTGGCGCGCAGGCTGCGTGCGCATGTGAATCTGTTGCCGCTCCACCCCGGTGGCGATCCATCCCTCGTGCCGACCGCACCGGCACGGATCCGCGAGTTCCGGCAACTGCTGGCCAACGCCGGTGTCGAGGCGGTGGTCCGTCGGAGCCGGGGCCTCGATATCGATGCCGCCTGCGGGCAGTTGCACGTGAGGATGGCGGCCAAGACGCGGCGGTCACTCGAGACGGTCACCCCGGAAGGCTGAACTCCCCGCATCACTCGTCGCGGCTCACGCCACCCGGTTCGGCGGTTCCTCTCCGGCGAAGTGAGCGGCGAGGTTTTCGATGGCACACATGCCCATGGCCTCACGGGCTTCGCGCGTCGCTGAGCCGAGGTGTGGCAGGAGCACCGCGCGCTCAAGGCCGAGCAGACGCGGATCGATCACGGGTTCGTCGGGATAGACGTCGAGTCCAACGCCCGCGAGATGCCCCGAGTGCATGGCGGCAACGATCGCGTCGGTGTCGACCACCCCCCCCCGTGCAGTATTGATCAGGACGGAACCAGGCTTCATGAGCGCGATGCGCCGGGCATTCAACATCCCCAGTGTCTCAGGGGTCCCCGGCACGTGCAGCGAGACCACATCCGATTCGGACAGGACTCCCTCGACGGTCTCGCGCCATTCGACCCCGGCTGCCGCGAGTACGGCCTCGTCCGGCCTGGTCCGGCTGGTTCCGAGGACGCGCATCTCGAAGCCCTGGGCAGCGCGCTGGCAGACGGCCAGCCCGATCCGTCCCAAGCCGATCACACCGAGGGTCAGCCCGGTGGCACGCCGACCGAGCAGATGGGTCGGCCGCCAGCCACCCCAGCGTCCGGCCCGGAGCTCTCGTTCGCCTTCGCCGCTACGCCGGAGCGTGGCGAGGATCAGGGCAATCGTGAGGTCCGCGGTGTCGCCGGTGAGCGAGTCGGGCGTGTTGGTGACCGTAATGCCGTAGGCCTGGGCGGCCTCGAGATCGATGTGATCGGTGCCGGCACCGAAGTTGGCAATGATCCGGGTGCGACGCGGGTTCGCGGAGAGGACTTCGGCGGTGATCCGATCACCGAGCGTCGCGAGCAGGCCGTCGGCGCGTTCCATCGCGCGCTGGAGCCCACCAGCGCCGAGCGGGCGATCGTCCTTGGACCGTTCGACATCAAACCGCTCCGCCAGTGCCGCCTCGACCTTCGGTGGCAGGCGACGAGTGACCACCACACGTGGGCGTGCGTTCATCCTATTCCGAGTCCTGAAGGAGAGTTGGGCATGAGTGGAGTGTAAGTTGTCGATCCAACCACGGGGAGTCCATCTGACACCTGAGCCCTGGAATCGCGAACTTCGCGCGATGCTCGACCATTGGTATGCCGTTGGCGTCCGCGCGGTGGATCCCGCGGCGGTCACCGCCCGCGCGCTGCGACGCGCCCCGCGGACGACAGCTCCGCCGGCCGTGCTCGCGTTGGGCAAAGCCGCCGCCGCCATGTTGAACGGGGCATGCACCGCGCTGGCCGAGACCGGAGTGGTGCCCGTGAGCGCCCTCGTGATCACGGACGAGCCGGTCGATGGTGGATCCACGGCGACAGTCATAGTCGGTGATCACCCCGTGCCGGGACCACAGTCCGCACGCGCCGCCGCGGCGCTGGCGGAATGGACCGCGAGACTCCCCGCCGAGACGCCGGTAATCGTGCTGCTCTCAGGCGGCACGAGCGCCCTGATCGCGGCCCCCCTGCCGGGAATCACACCCGACGAATTGCGGGCAGCTTTTGACATCCTCCACGAGCTTGGGCTGGACATCGTCACCATGAATGCGGTGCGCCGGCAACTCACACGGTGGAGCGGCGGACGACTCAGGACGGCGCTCGGTTCGCGGTCAGTCGCCTGCTATGTGATCTCGGATGTCCCGACGACAGAACTCGCTGCGGTCGGATCCGGTCCCTTGATCGGCGGGCCACTCGATGTCGAGGGAATGCAGCGACGCGTGATCAACAGTCCCGCATTCCCACAGTTCGCGCCATCGGTCCAGCGCGCGCTCAGCGTGCCGCCACCCGCCATCGTTCCGATGACTCCACACACGGTTGTCGCGAGTGGCGGGACGATGCTGTACGACCTGGGACAGGAGCTGGCCACCACCGGTCTCGGCTTCCGTTCGCCTGTGCGCCCCCTTGTCGGCACCACGACGGCTGGAGCAGCCATCGTGAGTCACGAGATTGGCGCAGCGCTCCCGGACATCGACTGGGACGTGCTTGGCTGGGCGGGGGAGTTGACCGTGGCGCTTGGGGACACGCACGGCGTGGGAGGGCGGTGCCAGCAGTTCGCCGTTGAGCTCGCCTTGGGGCTGGAGGCCGCGGCCCGCGAGTCGCCGGGGATCCGAGAGGTGCTGGTTCTGGCGGCGGGGACTGATGGCCGCGACGGTCCGACCGATGCCGCTGGGGCCTACGCCAACGCCCACCTTCCCGGACTGCTTCGTTCGGCGGGGTACGACCCTCACCAACTCGTCCGAGACCGCGACACCCACGCGGCACTCGACCGAGTCGGCGCGCTCCACCGACCTGGCCGAACCGGTACCAACGTGGCCGACATGATTCTTGTCAGCCGGACGGCGGCCATCGGCCGGGCTTCAATTCCGGGCGACGGGTGAGCGTGACTCGAGGACGTGGGATGCCGACAGCGTTCCGGGTCAGGGATGAGCGTCCACGGCATCCGACTGTGGTTTCCGGTCCGCGCGACCACCTCCGAACACGACGGTGAGGTCGACGAGTGGCCGGGCGTCGGGCGCATCGCGCACCTCGACCGTGTCGAACAACTCACGAAGCCGCCCGACTCCGCTGGTGTCACCGCGGCGGACGAGCACTAGTGGGGCACGGCGGGTACTGTCACGCAACGCGTCACCGGCATCACCGATGAGCACCACATCGAGCCCCGTGGCACGGATGCGCCTGGTCATCGCGAGTGCCAGACCGGGAACCGTCCCGCCATTGAGGACCTGGACCTCGACCCGACGGGAGAGAGGCTGCCAAGTGACGCGCGCACCGTCGGTTGTCCCGGATGCACTCCGGGTTCTCAGCGCCAGCGTCACCGCTGCCACGATCGCAAGGACCGCCACACCCCAGAACGCTGGCCGCATCGATCGGGGTTTCATGTCCATCGAGCAGCGAATGCCGCGGTCAGCGGATGCAGCGCGGTCCCGGTGTGCCGCAGGTGCTGCAGCTTGAGCCGCACGATTTCACGGAAGATGACGTCACGTTCCTTCGGATACCTGACGGTGAGTTCGGTGCGAGTCTCTTCCAGGAACGGACGCCCAGGCTCGAGAAAATCGGCCGCATAGAGCGCCATACCCAGATGAGCCCAGTCGGCATGCCCGACCGTGTGCCAAGCGACCGCCTGCAGCAATTCCTCATCCGTGATGCCGTCCTGCCGAGCGCGAGCGGCAGCCGCCGGGCCGTGCAGCAGCTTCACGGGGCCGGGTTCGTCGGTCCACTTCCGCAACGTGGAATCGTCTGCATTCCGGAACGCGTCGTGCAGCCAGCCCGCTGCCGACCATCGGCGCCGTTCCTGAGGTACGAGCTGAAGCTGGTCAGCCCAGCGTTCGAGAAGTGCAACTACGCGCTCGATGTGCGCCAGCCGGTTGGGAGTGACGACAGCCCAGGATGGGAGCCGGACGGCCACATCAGCGGGAAGGTCGCTCACCGGCCTCAGTGTCCCTGACGATCCGGAGCGGTGACGAGCCGATTGGCGTCATCCACGAAGACCACGTGGGGTGCATGGTTCGCCACCTCGTGTGCGTCGAGGTCGGCGTAGGCGAGCAGGATGACGAGGTCACCGGCCATGCCGAGGCGTGCGGCCGCGCCGTTGAGCTGGACGGTCCCGCTCCCGGTCTCGCCAGGGATGATGTAGGTCACGAACCGCTGGCCGTTGTTCACATTGACGACATGGATCTCCTCGTACTCGACGAGGTTGGCGGCCGTCATCAGCGCGCGATCAAGTGTGAGCGACCCTTCGTAATGCAGGTCGGCCGAGGTGATCGTGGCCCGGTGGATCTTGGACTTCATGAGGCGGCGTCGCATCTCAGATGTCCCCCACTCCCAGGATGGTGTTGTCGATCAGTCGCGTCGCACCGACCCGCGCAGCAATCGCGATGATCGTCCCGCGCGGTGCGAGGTCGACGGGCGTCATGCCCGTCGGCTCAATGATCGCAATATAGTCCGGCGTCACGGTGGGAACGCGGCGCAGGACCTCCTCGATTGCGTCGCGCAACCGCGCGGCCGATCGTTCCCCGCCCTCCCAGGCCGCACGTGCTGCACGCAGCCCGGCCGAGATGGCGAGCGCGTCGGCGCGTTCGGGCGGCGAGAGAAAGGCGTTGCGTGACGACAGGGCGAGACCATTCGATTCGCGGACGGTCGGCTCGACGATGATGGTGACCGGCATGTCCAGGTCCTCGACCATCTGGCGAATCAGGGTCGCCTGCTGGATGTCCTTGCGCCCGAACACCGCCACATCGGGTGTCACGATGTGGAGCAGCTTGGCCACCACGGTCAGGACCCCCTCGAAGTGACCCGGGCGCGATGCACCTTCCCACCGATCGGCGATCGGGCCGGGTCGCACCGTCGTCCGCATGCCCATCGGGTACATGGTGGCTGTCGTCGGCAGAAAGCAGAGCGTGGCCCCGCGCGCGGCGGCCAGGACCAGGTCGTGCTCCAGGGGGCGCGGATAGCGCGTGAGATCCTCGTGGGGAGCGAACTGGAGCGGATTGACGAAAATGCTCAGGACGATCTCGTCGCCATGCGTGGCGGCCACATCGAGCAATCGCAGATGTCCGGCATGGAGGGCTCCCATCGTGGGGACGAACACGACCCGTCGCCCGGCGGCGCGGGCCGATGTCACATGGTGCCGGATTGCCTCGATCGATTCGGTATGGTGCATCGCGTCAGTCGAAGGCGTGGCTGGCGGCGGGATAGGTGCCGGCGCGCACGTCGGCCGCGTACGCTCCCGCCGCCTCGCGCACGACGGCACCGAGTTCGGCATAGCGGCGAAGGAACTTTGGCGTGAACGCCTCGTTCAACCCGAGCATGTCGTGCAGCACCAGCACCTGGCCATCGCATCCGGCCCCCGACCCGATCCCGATCGTCGGGATCGTGCATCCCGTGCTGATGTCGGTGGCGAGTTGCCGCGGCACGAGTTCGAGCACGATCGCACTCGCCCCGGCATCCTGGAGTGCGAGCGCATCGGCGCGCAGGCGGTCCGCGGCGGACGCGTCACGGCCCTGCACGCGCGCGCCACCAAGGCGATGGATCGATTGCGGGGTGAAGCCCAGGTGTCCGATGACGGGGATGCCACGGGCGACGAGGGCCTCGACGGTGGCCGCCATCTCCCCCCCCCCCTCTAATTTGACGGCCTCGCAATCGGTCTCGGCCATCACCCGCCCCGCATTCCGGATCGCCGACTCGACACTCACCTGATAGCTCAGGAACGGCAGGTCGACGACCACCAGCGCGCGTGTCGTGCCGCGGCGGACGCTCGACGCGTGGTAGATCATCTGGTCGAGCGTGGCACTGAGCGTCGAACGACGGCCGGCGAGGACCTCGTTGACCGAATCGCCGACCAGCAGGATGTCGATTCCCGCGTCGTCGAGGAGCCGGGCCATGAGGGCGTCATAGCAGGTCAGCATGACGAGGCGTTCACCCCGAGCCTTCATCGCGGTGAGCCCCGGCATCGTGCGGCGCACGTCAGCCATCGCGGACCGCACCAAGTTGCGCGAGCTGGTCCTGCCAGAACGGACGATCGTGGAGACCCGGGTGGGGCAATCGGAGCATGGGATCATCGGCGATCACATCGCCGAACATCACAATGTCGAGATCCAATTCGCGCGATGCCCACCGTTCCCGCCGAATCCGCCCCGCCCGCCGCTCCAGTTCCTGGCAACACCGGAGGAGTTCCGCCGGGGAGATCGTGACCTCGAGCAGGACCATCGCATTCAGGTACTCCGGTTGGTCGAGGCCCCCGAGCGGCGTGGTTGCGACCGGATCGGTCGTCTCCAACACCCTCACGCCGGGTGTGGCACCCAGCCCGGCCAATGCGTCGGAGATTGTCTTGGCCCGATCCCCCAGGTTGCTCCCCAGTGCCACGAAGGCCAGCGCTGGGGTCATGTGGGATCCAGCGCCGACCGGAGGGAACCGAGCAGCCGATCGAGGGCGTCCGGACCACCGGTGCGGAGGGCATCGACGGCTGCGCTGCCAACGACCACACCATCGGCGAGGCGACCGACCTGCTGGGCCTGCGCCGGTGTCGAGATCCCGAATCCGACGGCGATGGGCAGTTTGCTCACCGCGCGAACGGCCGCAATCGAGTCGGCGAGCCCCGCGTCGAGTTCGTGCGACGCGCCCGTCACGCCGAGACGTGCGACGAGATAGAGAAAGCCTTGGGCCTCCGCCACGGCAACCGCGAGTCGTTCGCCCCGCGTCGTGGGTGCCACGAGGCGGATCAGATCCATTGGCGAATCCAGCAGGAGCTGTTCGGTCGCCGGATCGGCACCGGCAGGCAGGTCCGTGAGCAGGATCCCCGCGATCCCCATCGCGGTCGCGCGGGCAATCAAGCGATCGAGGCCAAACTGCAACACGGGATTGAAGTAGGAGAAGAGCACCACCGGCGTGTCAATCGCGGCCGTCTCGATCATGTCGAGGGTCGTTTCGAGCGAGACACCGTGTCCCAGTGCCTCGAAGGTCGAGCGCTGAATGGTTGGTCCATCGGCCACGGGATCGCTGAAGGGCACGCCGACCTCGAGGATGTCGGCGTGCCGTGCGGCGACACGGAGCGCCTCGACACTCGTCACGGGGTCCGGATGTCCGGCGGTGAGATACGGGATGAAGGCGGCGCGACCTTCAGCCTTGAGCCGCGGCCACACTGCGGCCAATCGGGATTCAGACGAAGAAATCACTGACCACCAGTCCGTACCGATCGGGCGACGTGACCTTGACGATCGTGCGCGCGTGATTGCCGTCCGGCAACGTCCGGCAGAGGTCCACGAGCTCGCCGGGAGGCGGGAAGCGCGTCCCCTGCTCGTCCATCGCCACGCGCACGAGGGGGCGATGCAGTTGCGTGCTGTCGGTGCCCGGGCCCGCGACGATCGCCACCTCGAACGTGTCGAGAATCACCGCCGTGCCGACCGGATAGATGCCGAGCAGGTTGATCAGCGCCTTGACCAGCACGGGATCGTAGCCGCGGTGTGGGTTCAGCCACATCTCGCGCAGCACCTGTGCGGGTTCCCACGGGTCGGCTTGATAGGAACGTCGGGTCGTGGCGGCATCGTAGCCGTCCGCCACGGCAACGAGCCGCGAGAAGAAGCCGAGTCGACGCGGCCGCACCGGGCGCGGGTAGCCGGTGAGGTCGACCTTCATGTGATGCTCGTGGGCGGCGAGGATCGAACGATACGCGAGGTCTTCTCCCTCCCGCATCTGGAACAGGGTCAGCGTTCCCAACCATGGATGGGCCTGCATCCGTCGCCACTCGGCGTCCTCGAGCGCGGTGGTCTTGTTGAGAATCTCGACCTCAATCCGTGCCTTGCCGATGTCGTGCAGCAACGCGGCGAGGCCGAGATCGTACAACTGTCGCCGCTCGAGCCCGAGGCGTCGCCCGAGGGCGACGGCAAAGATGCAGACGTTGACCGAGTGGGTGAACGTGTATTCGTCATAGTCGCGCAGCGTCGTGAGGCCCGTGATCGAGAGTTGGTTCTCGAGGACCTGGTCCACCAGCAACTGCACGGCCCGCTTGAGACGGCGCGTGTTTGGCGCGCGTCCCATTCGGACACCATTGACCACGTCGCGGGCAGTCGACACGCCATGGGCGTAGGTGCGCTTGGCCCGTTCGAGCGCGACGTCGCCTTCCTCGTCTCGGGTATCGTGCTCGCCCCCGACCTCGATCTCGAGGTGGCTGATGTCAAGCTGATCGAACCGCGCGCTGAGCTGCGCGAGGCGATCTTCGGGCAGCAGGTCTGGCGGGATGGTGTTGAGTTCCTGCAGGCAGAGCTGCCACTCGCGACGCGTGATCCCATCGTTGATCCGGAGCACGCCGATGCCGTTGTCACGGAGCATCGTCACGAAGCCGCTGAAGGCCGCAAAGTTGTCGAGCCCGAGGCGGAGCCGAGTCTGGTTGATGAAGATGAATTCACCAGACAGGCGAATGTCGACAACCCCCTCCAGCGCCAGGGTCGCGACGCTGTGCGCCTCGAGATCGTCGAGGGCGCGCTGCACGGTCGCGTTCTCGACCGGATAGAGCTTGAGGGCCCGAGCACTCCCGTGGATCGCGAGCAGGAGCACGCGACCACTTTGCCGAATGACCGATTCGTCGACCTGTGCGCTCATGGCGTCCAATCCCGCAAGACCGTGTTCGCGGCGGCGCGGACCACCGGTTCCTTGTCGCTGGTGAAGCGGTCGACCAGCATGCGCGCCTCGAAGGTGCGGATCTTCGCGAGGGCATAGATCGCGCAGGCGCGGAGTTCGGGCGCGGCGGCGCGCCGGAAGAGCCCCTTGGGCTCGAGAATGCTCTGCATGCGAGGCATGGCCTCCCCAGCAGCGAGGACGGCGTAGGCCTCGAACATGGCCCGTCGCTCACTGCGTTCCAATTCGATCGTGGTCTCGCCGAAGAGGAGCCGTTCGATATGGACCTGCGCACGCCCACTGCCGCCGCGGGCCAGGATCGTCTCCATGGCCATCTGCCGCACCGTCCGATCCGGGTCGAGGAGCGCTTCCTCGAGGGCGGAGATCGCGGTGGGCGTCCCCAATCCGGCGAGCGCCTGCACGGCTGCGACGCGCACCGGTTCGGTGCCGTGCTGCAGATGGAGCAGCACCTTGGGCACCATCGCCTGGAGCTTGAGGCGTGCGACCGCCTCGAGCGCCGGCCCCAGTGCATCCGGTGGCGCGCTATCGAGCACCGCGCCGAGACCGGTGGGATTGGTGCGCACGAGATCGTCCACGCTGGTGGAGAGCAGTCGCCGGATCGCCGGATCGAGGCTGCGCCCGAGGTGCGCGAGGACCGTGGGGAGGGCGGAAGGCTTGAGTTCGCGGATGACTGCGCTCACATCGGCATCGCCGTCCCGTACGCCGCTGTCCTCGAGGACGCGGAAGAGTTGCTCGAGAATCTCGGGTTCCGACAACCGATCCTCGAACGACAGAATCGCCGTGTACAATTCCTGATCGAGTCCTGGCACCCTGGCATTGATGACGCGCAGTTCCCGAAGAATGTGCGCCACGGAACCGAATCCCCCCGTGGCGAGCTGGGCCGGCAGGACCTGCTCAAGGAGATCGACCACTTCGCGTCGCACGGTGGGATCGGCGATGGTCTCGAGGATGTCGAGCAGCCCATCGATCGCGGCCTGGCGAATATCGCGGCGGTATTCCTCATCCAGTTCGCCTCGGATGAACCGAATCTCTGCCTCATCAAGGAAGTACGGTGTCGAGTCTTCCTCGTCGACCTCGGCGAGCCCCGCTTCACCCGAACCCCGGGTCGTGGCCACCTCTTCCTTCGCCGCCCCCGCCGGTGGCGTCACGTCGCGAACCGGGCTCTCCTGCATGAACTCGATGCCATCGCCGAGCGCCTCGATGAACGCGTAGCTGATCAAGACAAACTCCTGCTCCCAGAGCAGGGTCAGCAGATCGTCCGACGCATCGGCCGCGAGTCGTCGAGCCCGGTTGACGACCTCGAGGAAACGGATGATCTCCTCGCTCTCGACACCCGGTGTGAAGGTGAGCCGACGGAGCCCATCCTTGTAGAGTTGCCACACGAAGCCGTCGCCCCGCGCACTGGTCGGCAGGACCGAGACGCCTTCCCAGGTCGCATCGTTCTCCAGGATCTCGAGCACGAGGCACCCCGTCACGCCCCACACCGGGGCAAACGACGCTGCCAACTGCTCGACCGCGCGCTGGTAGACCGGGTTGTTGGGCAGGTACATCTGGAGCGCTCGGGTCCCCTTGTCGAGGGTCCGCAGCAATTCCTCGATGATCTTGACATCGTCGGTGTCGGGCCCAGCGAGCGGGAGGCTCACGCGCCTGAGGTCCCGAGGCCAGCGACATGCGCGACATCCTTGTCGCCGCGGCCACTCAGGCAGAGCAACACGATGTCGTCGGCCGCTCCGCGCGGGCGCCCGTCCACCAGCCATGCAATGGCATGCGAGGTCTCGAGCGCGGGAATGATGCCCTCGAGTTGGGCGAACTCGCGGAACGCCCGGAGCGCACTGGCATCATCGACAGCGGCGTAGGTGACCCGTCCCTGATCACGCAACCAGGCATGCTCGGGGCCGACCCCTGGATAATCGAGACCGGCCGACACGGAATGCGCAGGAGCCACCTGTCCCCCTTCGTCCTGCAACAAATAGCTCATGGCGCCATGCAGGACGCCCGGTCGACCGAGCGTGAGCGTGGCACTGTGGCGTGCGGTGGTCACCCCCTCCCCGGCCGCCTCGACGCCGACCATGTCGACATCGACGTCGTCCCGGAAGGCGGCGAAGATGCCCATCGCGTTTGAGCCCCCCCCTACACACGCGACGACCTGGTGCGGGAGTCGCCCGGTACGCTCAAGCACCTGCGCCCGCGCCTCGGTGCCGATCACCGCCTGGAAGTCACGGACCATGCGTGGGTACGGATCGGGGCCGACGACGGACCCGATGATGTAGTGCGTGGTCGGCACGTTGGTGACCCAGTCGCGGAGTGCCTCGTTGGTCGCATCCTTGAGCGTGCGGGTTCCCGACTCCACGGGGATCACCGTCGCCCCGAGCAACTGCATCCGGAAGACATTCAGCGACTGGCGCGCGACATCCTCGGCGCCCATGTAGACCACGCACTCGAGCCCGAAGCGCGCGCAGATCGTGGCGGTCGCCACGCCATGCTGGCCGGCACCCGTTTCGGCGATGATCCGCCGCTTTCCCATCCGGCGCGCGAGCAAGGCCTGGCCAATCGTGTTGTTGATCTTGTGGGCGCCAGTGTGATTGAGATCCTCCCGCTTGAGGAGGACGCGCGCGCCGACGCGAGCGCTGAATCGCGGCGCCTCGGAAAGCAGGGATGGCCGGCCGACTACGTCGCGCAGCAGGTCGTGGTACTCCGTCCAGAAGGCAGGATCCTCCCGGACGCCATCATAGAGCTCGGCCAGTTCCTCGACCGCCACCATCAGCGTCTCCGGCACGTAGCGGCCCCCATAGGGACCGAATCGGCCACCCTCTGACACCTCAATCGCGGGAGCGTACATCGCGGACTGCCTCCAGAAAGCGCATCAGCCGGCCCGGATCCTTGATCCCCGGCGCCGATTCAACCCCGGAACTTACATCCACGAGGTCTGGCTGAACACGGCGAATCGCCGCCCGGACCGATTCCGGTGAGAGGCCGCCGGCGAGAACCATGCGGCCGGGACCGATGGCGCCCCGCGCCACCAGGGCGACCTCGCGATCGAGCACGAGGCCGCGTCCCCCGGAACCACCGTCGGCAGCACGCGGCTCGATGAGGATGGCATCGGCGTGACGCATGCCGACCCCGACCAGTGCCACCACATCGTCCCCCTCGCGAAGTGCCACCTGACGCCATACCTCCAACCCCAGACGGCGGAGGCTGGCCGCCAGGTGATCGCTGGCTTTCCCGTGCAACTGGAGCCCACGGACCCCGGTCGCGCGCGCAAGCTCGATGAGTGCCGCTACCGGCCCGGGACGAACCACAGCAAGCACTGGGACAGCGCCAGCCGCCGCCACGATCTCGCGTGCCACCTCGACCGAGACCTCCCGCGGGCCGCCCGCAAACACGACGCCTACCCGCACGGCGCCATGCGCAACCGCAAGCGCCGCATCCTCGGCTCGCGTCACCCCGCAAATCTTGGCGCCGACCACGGAGCTACCGGCCACGACGAGCCACTCCTGCGAGTTCACGCACCAACGCCGCGGGATCGTTCGAGGCTGCGAGCGCGCCGCCCACAAGGACAGCATCGGCCCCTGCGGCCGCCGCCCGAAGCACATCGTCCCGTGACGCCATGCCGCTCTCGGCCACCGCGATCAGGTGGCCAGGGATGGCAGCGACGAGTTCAAGGGCCGTCGCAATATCCATGGAGAAATCGTCGAGGTTGCGGGCATTCACCCCGATGATGTCCGCGCCCGCGTCAATCGCACGAGCGAGTTCGGTGGCATCGTGCGCCTCCACCAGCGCGTCGAGGCCGACGTCTCGTGACGCCTGAAGCAGGTGGATCAGCTCCGACTGGGTCAGCGCCCGGACAATCAAGAGCGCTGCCGATGCCCCGGCGGCTCTCGCCTCGAGCAACTGCACCGGGTCGACGACAAAATCCTTCCGCAGCGTTGGACAGCTGACTCGGCCGCTCACGGTCCTCAAGTCGGCCAACTGACCACCGAAATGCGGCCCTTCCGTCAGGACGGAGATGGCAGCCGCGCCCCCATCGGCGTAGGACATCGCCAGCTCAGCGGGATCGAGGGAGGCATTGATTTCGCCGGCACTGGGGGAACGGCGCTTGATCTCGGCGATAACGGCGATTCGATTCGCCTTGAGCGCATGCCGAAATGATGCCGGTGCCGGTGCATCCCGAATCTGGATCTCGAGCGCGCGCCGATGCTCCTGGCTGGTGACCAGGGTGCGCCGGGTCTCAGCCAGAATCTTCGAAAGGACGTCGGAGTTGCCGTTCGGGGTACCTTCGGGTAGCTTCATGTTCGGGTTCTCTTCGCCATTCTGGAGGCTGCATGCCGCTGACGCGCAAGCAACGCGAGATCCTCGACTTCCTCAGCCACGCGATTGAGCGTCAGGGGTTCGCCCCGTCGTTCGAGGAGATCGCCGAGGAGTTTGGCTACCAGTCCCTCGCGACGGTGCACGAGCATCTGACCAACCTCGAGCGGAAGGGCTACATCCGCCGCTCGTACAACGAAAGCCGATCGATCGAGGTCCTGCCAGCGCGTGGCAGCAGCGGCGCCACGGACATTCCGCTCCTCGGCAGTGTCGCTGCCGGGATGCCGATCGAATCGGTCATGGCCGGTGAGGTGGTCGCGGTGCCCGATCAGATGCTCCCCCGCCGAGGCCCCAACTACGCGCTGCGGGTGCGCGGCAGTTCGATGATTGATGAGCAGATCACCGATGGCGACCTTGTGGTGGTCAACGGGCGAGACACGGCCGACAATGGCGAGATGGTGATCGCGCTCGTCAATGGGAGCGAGGCCACGGTCAAGCGGTTCTATCGTGAGCCGGGTGGCTGGATCCGCCTGCAACCGGCGAACGCGAGCATGAGCCCGCTGCGCTTTCAGGAGCACGACGTCCTGATCCAGGGCATCGTGGTGGGCGTCATCCGGAAGTTCTGAGCGGAGCGGCGGCCCGGAGTGCGGACAATCGTTCGGCCGCCTTCCCCTCATCGAGGGCCGCCATCGCCTGCTGCGCCGCGCGGGCGAAATCGGTGACAGTCCCGGACACTAGGATCGCCGCAGCTGCGTTGAGGATCACCGCACTCCGAAGGGCCCGAGGAGCCGCGGATGGATTGTTCAGCAGCCGTTCGATCGCGGCGGCGTTCGCTTCGGGCGAACCTCCTTCGGTGCCCCCCAGATTCGGTGTCGCGAGCCCAAGCGTCTCGGGATCGATGACTGCCACGGTGATCCCCCCCCCATCGACATCCCACACGTGAGTGAGGCCGACCGGCGAGATCTCATCGATCCCGATCTCACCGTGGACCACCATGCCACGAACACATCCGAGACCGCGCAGGGCGCTCGCGATCGAAGGCGCCACCGCGGGGTCGGCCACGCCGATCACCTGGCGCTGGACGCCGGCGGGGTTGGCCAAGGGGCCCACGAGATTCATCACGGTGGTCACAGCAAGCGAGCGCCTGATGGCCGCAAGGTGGCGCATCGCCGGGTGAAACGTGGGGGCGAACAGGAAGACGATTCCGGCCTGGCTGAGCACGCGCGCGGCCGAGTCCGGTCCGGTATCGGTGGCGATGCCGAGAGCTTCGAGCACATCCGCGGAACCGGACCGCGACGTGAACGAGCGATTGCCGTGCTTGGCCACGGGGATGCCGGCGCCCGCGACGAGGAAGGCGGCCGCGGTGCTGATATTGAGTGTACGGATCGCGCCACCACCCGTCCCGCACGTGTCCACGGCGAGCTGGTTGGCGGGGAACCGGACCGGCAGCATCACCTCGCGCATGGCTTGGACGATCCCGACCAACACCTCGGACGACTCGCCCCTGTCGCTGAGCGCCATGAGTAGTGCGCCGATTTCAGTGTGATCGGCCTCACCCCGCATGATCAGCCTGAAGGCGTCCTGGATCTCCGACGTCCCAAGGTCGGCTCGCTGAGCCAAGCGCTGCAACACGGTTCGGATGGCAGTGGCATCGGGAGTCGGTGGGGTGGTCATTGACTGGCAAGCGTATCGGGCGGCGGGGCGTTTTGTCAATGCTGGCAACGGGTTACGCGGCTTGCTGGCACGTCCCCTGACGGCTATCTTGGGTGGTTCAATGGGGCGCGCCTTCTTGCTGACGCTACAGTTCGATGGGACGGAATTCTGCGGCTGGCAGCGCCAGCGGGAAGGCCGATCCGTTCAGGGCGAGGTGGAACGGGTGCTCTCTCGCCTCGCGGGTCGTCCGACACAGGCCATCGCCGCAGGGCGGACGGACGCGGGTGTCCACGCACAGGCAATGCCGGTGAGCACCACGCTCCCATCCAGATGGACCGCCTCCGACCTGCTGCGGGCCCTCAATTCGCTCCTTCCCGACCCGATCGCCGTCTCGGCGGTCCAGTCGGTCCACCCCGGAACCGACGCCCGCCGCCACGCGCGGGGGCGACGCTACCGGTACGATATCGGTACGGGTCACACGGCGCGCTCGCCGTTCCGGAGGCGTACCGAGTGGCCACTGGGGCGGACGCTCGACCCGGTTGCGCTCCAGGCGGCCGCCGACGTCATTCTCGGGGAACACGATTTTCGGGCGTTCGCGGCAGTGGGTGAGCCGAAGCCCCACTATCGGTGCGATCTTGTGGAGGCGCACTGGGAAACCAGCGAGCCGGATCTCTTCCGATTCACGGTCGCGGCCGATCGTTTCCTGCACCACATGGTACGATTCCTCGTCGGCACCATGGTGGAGATCGGACTCGCCCGCCGCTCTCTGGACGAGATGGCCGAGCTGCTGGCACGAACTGACAACGCCCGAACGGCAGCGCCTGCGCCTGCCTCGGGCCTGACCTTCCTCTCGGCGAGTTATCCGCCCGAGATATTCCTTGAGGATGCTGCGGCATGGTGACACATCGACTTCCCGTCATGCTCCTTGTCTTGATCGCCGCCTGCGGGCATGGCGAGGAAGCCAGTGCACAACAGGCCGGCACACCGGTTCACGAATTCCCAACCACCGATACCGTCTCGCACCCTCTCACGTCCTCGCGTCGCACCGCCATCGTAGACGCAAGTGCCCGAGTCTCGCCCTCGGTCGTATCCGTCCGGGTGATCTCCCGACGCCAGGTCACCTCGAGCAGCCTTGACGGGTTCTACGGGGTACCACGCGAGCAGACACAGCAAGGCTTCGCAACGGGCTTCGTGATCCGGGCCGATGGTGTCATTCTCACCAACCAGCACGTGGTCGCCGGGGCAGACCAGATCACGGTCACCCTCGCCGACGGTACGGACGTGGAGGGACGCCTCGTCGGCGAGGACCCGCTGACCGATATCGCGGTGATCAAGGTCGAGCGGGAGGGATTGCCGGTGGCGCCCCTGGGACGATCAGACGATCTGCAGATCGGCGAGTGGGCTATCGCGATGGGCAACCCCTATTCGTTCCTGCTGGGCAACAGTGAACCGACCGTGACGGCCGGCGTCATCAGCGCGACCGGGCGCAACATTGTGCCGAGCAATGGGATGACCGGGCGCTACTATGACATGATCCAGACCGATGCGGCGATCAACCCCGGCAATTCCGGGGGACCGCTGGTGAACGCTTCCGGTCAGGTGATCGGTGTCGACGCCTCGATCCTGTCGAACACTGGGGAGTCGGTGGGCGTGGGGTTTGCGATCCCGATCGAACGCGCGATGCGTGTGGCGAGCGAGCTCCTTCGGGACGGCGCGGTGCGTCGGGCATGGGTCGGGCTCGATGTGGCAGGTGCGGATCGGATGAGTGAGTGGAAAAGTGCCGGCGGTGTGCCGGTGGTCAACGTGGTTCCCGGCGGACCGGCCGCCCGCGCTGGATTGGCTCCGGGTGATGTCCTGGTGCGCGCCAACGGCCGACGCCTTCGGAACTATCTCGATTGGGAGGCGGTCCTGCTCGATATTCATATTGGGGACCACATCGACGCAATCGCGCTCACCGAGGGCAAGGAACGTGCACACAGCATCGTGCCCTCGGACTTGCCGACGGTCACCGCCGAGCGTGTCCGACTCCGCGGCATCGATCTCGCTGCACTCACACCAGGCATCCGCGGCGAACTCGGCGCACGAACGGCGGCTGGTGCCGTGATCATCAGCATTCCCGAGGAGACCACTCGGCTCACGGGGCTGCGCGATGGGGACGTGATTGTGCGCCTCGATTTCCGTGACACGTCTCGCCAGTTGCATCAACGGACGATCACGACCCCCGTCGAGATGCGCCGAGCGCTCGACGAGGTCCCGAGTGGCTATCCCTTCGCCCTCATCTACGAGCGGCGTGGCCAATATCTCGTGGTGGAGCTGACCAACTGATGACCTCGCCACGCTGGCAGTCGCCGCTCTCGGGACGTTATGCGTCCCCCGAGATGCTTGCCCTCTGGAGCGAGCCGCACCGGATCGCCACGTGGCGTCGGGTCTGGCTGGCGCTGGCGGAGGCCGAGCAGGCGGTGGGCATCGCCATCCCGGACGTGGCACTCGCAGAGATGCGTGCCGCGCTCGAGACAGCGGATCTGGCCGAGGCGGCCGAATACGAGCGTCGTTTTCGTCATGATGTCATGGCGCACGTGCACCAGTTCGGCGATCAAGCGCCTGCCGCGCGCGCGTACCTCCACCTGGGTGCCACCAGTGCGTTCGTCACCGACAACGCCGATGGCCTGATCGTTCGCGAGGGACTCGAACTGGTTCTTGGTCGGCTGCTCGCCGTGGCGGATGCGCTTCGCAGCTTCGCGGCGACCGAGGCCGCGACCCCGACCCTCGCATACACGCACTTTCAACCGGCACAGCTCACAACCGTGGGCAAGCGCGCCACCCTCTGGCTGCAAGATCTCGCGCTCGACATCGAGGCACTGCTGCACGTGCTTGCACAGTGGCGACTGCGCGGCTGCAAGGGCACAACCGGAACCCAAGCCTCCTTCCTTGAGTTGCTGGGTGGCGATCACGCTGCCGTGCGCCGTCTTGAGCGCGAGGTGACCAGCCGGCTTGGCCATGACCGGGTGTTCGCCGCGACCGGCCAGACCTATCCGCGCAAGCTCGACAGCCAGGTGCTGGATGTCCTGAGCGGCATCGCGCAGTCCGCCGCCAAGTTCGGTGCGGACCTCCGACTCCTGCAGCATGAGGGTGAGCTGCTCGAACCGTTCGAAAGCGAACAGATCGGTTCGAGTGCGATGGCCTACAAGCGCAATCCGATGCGCGCCGAGCGGATGGGCGCGCTGGCACGCCATGTCATCACGCTGCAGCAAAACGCCGCCCACACCGCCGCTGCCCAGTGGCTCGAGCGCACACTCGATGATTCGGCGAATCGCCGACTGACGCTTCCGGAGGCGTTCCTGTCGATCGATGCGATCCTGAGCCTCTACGGCAATGTCGCGCGCGGGCTCGAGGTCCGGCATGCGGTGATCGCCCGACACGTGGAGAGCCAGATGCCGTTCATGGCGACCGAACGGTGGTTGATGCTCGCCGTCCAGGCAGGCGGGGATCGCCAAGTGTTGCACGAGGTGATCCGCCGCCATTCGCTGGCCGTGCATGAAGCCGTGGCCACCGGCGCGACCAACGACCTCGCCGACCGACTCGCAGGCGATCCTGCCTTTGGTCAGATTCCCGCTGCAACGCTCCGGGACGAACTGACACCGGACCGATACGTTGGTCGCGCGCCAGCTCAGGTCGGTGAGTTCCTTTCCGAGTATCTCGATCCACTCGTCGCGCTGGCACGCCCGAGCTCGCGTCAAGTGCCCCGCGGGGAGATCCGCGTGTGACCGAGGTGACAACGCGTCGCGCCCCTCCGATTCCCCTGCCACACTGGCGGCACGGCAAGGTGCGCGATGTCTATGAGGTCGGGGCCGATCGGCTGTTGCTCGTGGCCAGCGACCGGATCAGCGCATTCGACGTGGTGCTCGGCGAGGCCATCCCGGAGAAGGGAGCGGTCCTCACGCAACTCTCGGCCCACTGGTTCAGGCGCTTCGCCGACTTGGTCCCGAATCATTTCGTCACCGCAGATTTCGACGAGATCGTCTCCGAGGTTCCTGCACTGGCCCCGCACCGCGATGCGCTGGCGATGCGGAGCACCCTGGTGGTCCGCAGCGACCCCGTCGCCTTCGAGTGTGTGGTCCGCGGGTACCTCTCCGGATCGGCTTGGGCGGAATACCGACGATCAGGGACACTGGCAGGAGAGCTGCTGCCTGCCGGCCTGGTCGAATCGAGCCAGCTTGACGCACCGATCTTCTCCCCCGCCACGAAGGCCACATCTGGGCACGATGAAAATGTGACGTTCGCGCGGATGCGGGACGAACTTGGGGTGACACTCGCTGATACACTCCGCCGAATCTCCCTCGAGCTGTTCGCCGCCGGCGCACGCGACGCGGCGGGACACGGGTTGATTGTCGCCGACACCAAGTTCGAATTCGGACTCGATCACGCTGGACAACCGATCCTCATCGATGAGATCCTCACGCCGGACTCCTCGCGGTTCTGGCCGAACGCGGGCTACCACCCCGGGGGACCGCAGCCGAGCTTCGACAAGCAGCCGGTCCGCGACTGGCTCGCCGGTGAGCGCGCCACTGGACGGTGGAATGGGGAGGCACCCGCGCCGGCCTTGCCGCCGGATGTCATCCACGACACGACCGCACGATACCTTGATGCATTCCAGCGGCTGACCGGCCGTGCACTCCATGGAGCAAGCTGATGCGTGTCGCACCTGAAGGCTGGCCGTTCATCCTGATCGCGTGGGGGCTCGCCCTCCTGGCCGCCATCGTGGGGTGGACCGTGGTTGCGCTCGTCCTCCTCCCCATCGCCCTTTGGGTGATCGCCTTCTTCCGTGACCCGATTCGCGAGGGTCGACGGGGCGAGGATCTCGTCATTGCGCCGGCCGACGGCAAGGTGGTGAGCATCATCCCAATGGACGAACCCCATGTAATCGGCGGACCGAGCGTCCGGGTCTCCATTTTCATGAACGTCTTCAACGTGCATGTCAATTGCTACCCGGTCACCGGCGAAGTCACCTTTCGGCAGCATCGTTCGGGCCGGTTCTTCAATGCAGCCACCGAGAAGGCGGCACTCGAGAACGAGCAGAGCGATGTCGGACTCCGTACGGCGCGGGGTGTGCTCCTGGTCCGCCAGATCGCCGGCCTCGTGGCACGGCGGATCATCACCGACCACGCCGTCGCCACGCGCGTGGCACAGGGAGAGCGCCTGGGGCTGATCCGGTTCGGGTCGCGGGTGGATGTGTTCCTCCCCGCGGGCACGCCGATCCTCGTGCGCGAGGGCGACACCACCCTGGCTGGCCAGACCGTGATCGCGGAGTGGCCCGATGCCTGAGTCGCGACGACGTGAGGGGGGGGGACGCATGCGGCGCGTGGTCGTGGTCGTGCCAAGCGCATTCACGCTCGGCAACCTCTTCTTCGGATTCTGGGCCATCATCTCCGCGTTCAATGGGAATTACCGGTGGGCGGGCTGGTTCATCGTCTTCGCCGGCATCCTCGACATGCTCGATGGCCGGATCGCACGATTGTCGAACGCTGGCTCCCGCTTCGGCGCCGAACTCGACTCCCTGGTCGACCTGACCTCGTTCGGGGTAGCTCCTGCCCTGCTGATCTACCTGCAGGAGTTCAGCAGTACCGGTCGGTTCGCGTGGCTCATCTGCTACTGCTACGTCGTCGCGGCGGCGATCCGCCTCGCACGGTTCAATGTCAGTGCCGACGAGGAGTCCGGGGCGAAGCGATGGTTCACCGGCCTCCCATCGCCGACGGCGGGCATGACGCTGGCCGTCTCGTGGTCGTTCTCACAGACCGATTGGTACGGACGATCCCTGGCGCTGATCAACTTCGAGAGCCAGGGCATTGCGATCCTGATGCTCCTGCTTGCCGTCCTGATGGTCAGCAACGTGAAGTACCCGCGTTGGCCTCCGGCCGGGTTTGGCTCGGTTCGTCGACTGCTCGGCCTCGCCCTCTACCTTGGCGTGCTCGCTGGCGGCCTGCTGGCACCGGAATACGTGCTCTTTCCATTGGGACTCCTCTACGTGGCGTACGGACTGGTCCGCGCATTGAGTCTGGCGCTCGCTCAGGATGGGAACGACGATACCGGCAACGGTGACGACACCGATGAGCCCCCCATCCAGCTTTCCGACGAGGAGTTTGCACGATGATGTTCCGTGTCCACGTCCGTGTGACCCCACGTCCCGGACTGCTCGATCCCCAAGGCACCGCCGTCGAGCATGCCCTTCACGCGCTGGGCTTCGCGAATGCGAGCGGCGTCCGAGTCGGTCGCGCCATTGACTTCGCCGTGGAGGCCGACGACGAGGCCGCCGCGAACGCGGACGCGACGCGGATGTGCGAACGCCTCCTGGCCAACCCGGTGACCGAAGACTTCACCGTGGCGGTGGAGTCGTGAGCATGCGGATCGCCGTGGTCCGGTTCCCCGGGACCAATTGCGAGACCGAGACGATCGAAGCCGTCCGCCGGGCGGGTGGTGAGGCGCATGTGGTCGACTATCGCGAGACGTCACTTGGCGGTTGCGATGGCGTGATCCTACCCGGCGGTTTCTCCTACGGAGATTACCTGCGCAGCGGCGCCATCGCTCGATTCGCGCCAGTGATGCAGCCGATCACTGAACTCGCGGATGCCGGGGGAATCGTGATCGGGATCTGCAACGGATTCCAGGTGCTCTGTGAGGCCCACCTCCTTCCCGGCGCCTTGCTCCACAACGCGGCGCAGCGATTCTCGGCGCGTCCCGTGGACATCAGGATCGAGCGCGCCGATCTGGCCGTGACTCGCGATTTTGCGGTGGGGGAGTGCATTCGCATTCCCCAGGCCCACGGCGAGGGCCGATATGTGGCTGATGCCGACACGGTCGCCGCGCTCGAGACGGGCCGACAGGTGGTACTCCGGTACGTCCGCGTGGGCGGCAGCGATATGCCGCACAACCCGAATGGCTCGGTTGCCGACATTGCGGGGATCTGCAACCCAGCAGGCAACGTGATCGGCTTCATGCCACATCCCGAGCGACTCGCGGACCCGGTGCTCGGGAGTGATGCTGGGCATCGCTTCTTCACGTCGCTCGTCAAGGCCGGGGCCGTGGAGATGGTCGCGTGAGCCATGCCACACAACCGTCCGCCCTCCATGGCGAGCCAGCAATCACCGAAGCGCTCGTTCGCGATCACAAGCTGACCGACGCCGAATACACGGCGATCCGTTCGCTTCTGGGTGACCGCACCCCCACGCTCACCGAGCTTGGCATCTTCTCGGCGCTCTGGTCCGAACACTGCTCGTACAAGCACACCAAACCGGTGTTGCGTCGTTTCCCGACCGCCGGCCCGCAGGTGCTGCAAGGCCCCGGCGAAAACGCTGGAGTGCTGTCACTTCCCGATGGCTGGGCGGTCGCGTTCAAGATCGAATCACACAATCATCCCACGGCAGTGGAACCGTACCAGGGTGCCGCCACCGGCGTCGGTGGCATCCTGCGCGACGTCTTCACGATGGGTGCCCGTCCGGTTGCCCTGCTCAACTCGCTTCGGTTCGGTCCGCTCGACGATGCTCGGAACCGCTACCTCTTCGCTGGCGCGGTGCGCGGTGTGGGCGACTACGGCAACTGCATGGGTGTGCCAACGCTGGGCGGTGAGGTGCAGTTCGCCCCATGCTACGCCGGCAATCCCCTGGTCAACGCGATGGCCGTCGGGGTGCTGCGCGCCAACGACCTGATCACCGCGCGAGCCCATGGCGTCGGCAACCTGCTCATCAACGTCGGGGCGTCGACGGGGCGCGATGGCATCCACGGGGCCTCGTTCGCCTCCGAGGACCTGAGTGCCGAGAGCGAAGCACGACGGCCCCAGGTGCAGGTCGGTGATCCCTTCACCGAGAAGCTGCTGCTCGAGGCGTCCCTCGAACTGATCGAGAGTGGCATCATCGTCGCAATTCAGGACATGGGTGCGGCCGGCCTGACCTCGTCGTCCGCCGAGATGGCGGCTCGGGGAGGGGTGGGAGTCGAACTCGACACCAGCCTTGTCCCAACCCGCGAAGCGGGGATGACACCCTACGAGATCATGCTCTCCGAATCGCAGGAGCGGATGCTGGTGGTGGCGGAGCCGCATCAGGTCGAGGCGATCCAGGCGATCTGCCGGAAATGGGAACAGGCCGCCACCGTGGTCGGCCGCGTCACGGACGATGGCCTGTTCCGGATCATCCACCACGGACAACTGGTGGCAAGTATCCCTGGTCAGCCGTTGGTCGATGGCTGTCCCGTCTACCATCCGGAAGCGGCCGAAGGGTCCGAGGCCGTCGCACGCCGCGCCGCGACACCCGCCGTGCCTGACGTGGATCCCGAGGAGGCACTCCGCCACTTGCTCGACGCGCCTTCAATTGCCAGCAAGCGCTGGGTCTTCGAACAGTACGATGGCACGGTCCGCGGGAGATCGGTGGCCACTCCCGGGGGCGACGCCGGCATCGTCCGTATCGACGACACCAATTTCGGCATCGCCATGACGGTCGACTGCAATGCACGCCATGTCTTGCTCGACCCGTTCGAAGGAGGCAAGGGCGTGGTCGCAGAGGCGGCTCGCAATATCGCGTGCACCGGGGCCCGTCCTCTCGGCATCACCGACTGCCTCAATTTCGGCAATCCGGAGCGCCCAGAGGTCTTCTTCCAGTTCGTCGAGGCCTGCCGGGGCATCTCCGAGGCATGCGTGGCCTTCGACACCCCGGTCACCGGCGGCAATGTCTCACTCTACAATCAGTCGCCCACCGGTGCGATTGACCCGACGCCCACGGTGGGGATGATCGGATTGCTCGACGACGTCCGGCACGCGGTACCGAGTACCTTTCGTGAGGCGGGTGATGCGATCCTGCTGGTCGGGACCACGCGCGGCCATCTGGGCGGCAGTGCCTACTGGGCCGAGGTCCTCGATGCGGTGGTGGGCCCACCGCCACCGATCGATCTCCCGCGGGAGCGGGCGGTTCAGGAGATTCTCATCGCCGCGGCGGCGAAAGGATGGCTCCGATCGGCCCACGATTTGAGCGACGGTGGCTTGGCGGTGACGCTGACGGAGTGTTGCATTGGCGGGCCGTGGGCCACGGCCACCTTCGGCGCGGAGGTCGACTTGGCGCGACACGCCGATATGGTGAGCGATCATGGTTGGCTCTTCGGTGAGGATGCCGGGCGAGTCCTGCTCTCCTGCTCACCTGAGCATGTCTCAGCGCTTCAGTCGCTCGCTGCCATGCACGGGGAGTCCGCGCACTACCTCGGCCTCGTCGGTGAGCCGGAGGGGGACGTCGTTGTTCGGCGCGATGCGCGTCGCTGGTCCTGGCCCAGCCGGGACCTCCGCAGAATTCACCTCGATGCGATTCCGCGCCGCATGTCGGTGCCGGTACTCGCGGGGGAGTCGTAACCGCATGTGTGGCATCCTTGGTGTGTCCGGACTCGATGGCGCAGCACGCATCACCCAACTCGGTCTCTACGCCCTGCAGCACCGAGGGCAGGAGAGTGCCGGCATCGTCGCCGTCGATGTCACGGGACAGGCACGTCTGCACCGGGGCATGGGCCTCGTCTCCGATGTCTTCGACGAGGCGAGCCTCACGCGCCTCGAGGGTGACGTCGCGGTGGGACACGCGCGGTACAGCACAGCCGGAAGTACGGTTCTTGCCAACGCACAGCCGTACCTGGTCGACTACCACGCAGGCCCGCTTTCGATCGCGCACAACGGCAACCTCACCAACGCCCACGAACTCCGAGAGGAACTCGTGCGCGAGGGCGCGATCTTTCAATCGAGTTCGGACACGGAAGTGCTGATCCACCTCATCGCGAAGAGTGATGCCCCGACCGTCGAGGGGCAGATCCGCTCGGCGCTCGAACGGGTGGAAGGGGCGTGCACCATCCTCATCGGTGTCGGTCGCACCCTCTACGCCGCGGTGGATAGTCGTGGCTTCAGGCCACTGGTGCTCGGCCGCATCGGCCAAGGCGTCGTCATCGGGAGCGAGACGTGTTCGCTCGACCTCGTGGGCGCGACGGATCTCACCGAACTGGAGCCTGGCGACTTTCTCAGGGTCGAGGATGGACTGGTCACACCACTCGCGCCGCTCCTCCCCCGCCCCACATCGCGTTGCATCTTCGAGTTGGTCTACTTTGCCCGACCCGACTCGCGGATCTTCAACACGTCGGTCGATGCGGTCCGCCGCGAACTGGGCCGGGCGCTCGCGCGGCACCACGCCGCGCCCGATGCCGATGTAGTCTTCTCGGTTCCGGACTCCGCCAATGTCATGGCGCTCGGCTACTCCGAGGTCTCGGGTGTCAAGCTGGAGCACGCCCTGATTCGCAACCACTATGTCGGCCGCACCTTCATCAATCCGAACCAGAGTCTCCGGGTCGCGAAGGTGAAGATCAAGTTCAATCCCGTGCGAGAGATCATCGCGGGCAAGTCGGTGGTGGTCATCGACGATTCGCTCGTCCGCGGCACCACCAGCAAAGGCCTGGTGCAGATGATCCGCGGCGCGGGTGCGCGTGAAGTTCACCTGCGGTTGGGCTCACCTCCCATCACTGGTCCCTGCCACTACGGGATCGACACGCCCACCCGAGACGAACTCATCGCCGCGAACCACAGCGTCGAGGGGATCCGCGATTATCTGGGTGTCGACACGCTCGAGTACCTGACCCTCGACGAGATGGTGGACGCGGCGGGGCCACGCTCAAGCTGGTGTCACGCCTGCTTCTCGGGTCAGTATCCCACCGAGGTGCCCGGCGACATTGCCGATCATCGTCACGCCGCGCCGGCGATGGCGGTGCTGCAATGACCGACCCCTTCGCGCAGCAACCGCTCGTCTACGGCTTCGGCAACGGTCGCGCCGAGGGCACCTCCGCGATGAAGGAGCTCCTGGGCGGCAAAGGGGCCGGGCTCGCCGAGATGACGAATCTCGGCATCTCGGTGCCATCCGGCTTCACGATTGCGTCGTCTCTCTGCCATACCTACCTCGACACGCAGTCATTCCCAACGCGACTCCGGCGTGAGGTCGACGTGGCCCTGCAACGGATCGAGGCCGAGACCGGCAAGGAGTTCGGCGGCGAGGAGAATCCGCTGCTGGTCTCGGTACGATCGGGCGCGGCGGTGTCGATGCCGGGCATGATGGACACGATCCTCAACCTCGGCATGAATGACGTGACCGTCGAGGGGTTGTCGCGTCGTTCAGACAACCCACGATTCGCCTGGGATTGCTACCGGCGATTTGTCTCGATGTACGCCGGCGTCGTGCTGGGCTTGCCCCGTGCGCCGTTCGAGGAGCTGGCCGACGCGGCATTGCTGGCCCACGGGGTCGACACACCGATCGCCCTGCCGGCCGCGGCACTGAAGGCACTCGTGGCCCGTTTCAAGACCCATGCGACCGAGGCCTCGGGACGACCGTTTCCCGACGAACCGATGGAACAGCTCTGGGGCGCGATCGCGGCGGTCTTCGAGAGCTGGAACACCCGTCGTGCCATGGATTATCGCCGGCTCCACGACATCCCCGACACGTTGGGCACCGCGGTGACGGTCGTGTCGATGGTGTACGGCAACCTCGGCGCGACCTCGGGGACGGGGGTGGCGTTCACTCGCAACCCGTCAACCGGAGAGACGGAACTGTACGGCGAATTCCTGATCAACGCCCAGGGTGAGGATGTGGTGTCTGGCTCACGGACGCCCGAGCCGATCGCGCGACTCAAGGAGATCCTTCCTGGGGCCTACGCCGATCTGGAGCGGATGGCGCGCACGCTCGAGCGGCACTTCCGCGATGTCCAGGACATGGAGTTCACGGTCGAGGACGGTCGACTCCACATGCTCCAGACCCGGCGTGCCCAACGCACCGGCGCGGCCGCGTTCCGGGTGGCCTGTGACATGGTGACCGAGGAGGTCATCTCCGAGGAAGAGGCCGTGGCGCGAATCCCACCCAATGCGCTCGAACAGCTCCTTCATCCCGCGATCGATGATGCCACGACCCTCGACCGGATCGGGTCGGGACTGCCGGCCTCACCGGGAGCCGCAACGGGGATGATCAGTTTCGATGCCGATGAGGCCGAACGGATCGCCAAGGGGGGGGAGGCAGTCATCCTGGTCCGTCGGGAGACATCGCCCGACGACTTCCATGGCATGGTCGCATCACGAGCGATCCTGACGGCACGCGGCGGCATGACGTCGCACGCGGCCGTGGTCGCGCGCGGCATGGGCAAGCCGTGCATCGTGGGCGCGGCCATCGAGGTCGATGAGGTCAAGGGGGAGCTCCGCGCCGGAGGGCACACCCTTCACGCCGGGGATGCCATCACGCTTGACGGTTCAACGGGCGAGATTTTCCTGGGCACGGCGACGCTCCGGATACCCGAAATGGATGAGTATTCGCGTCGCGTGATGTCGTGGGCCGACCGCATCCGTCCGATGAAGGTGCGCGTCAATGCCGATACGCCGGCCGATGCGCATCGCGGCCGTGATTTCGGCGCCGAGGGGATCGGCCTCTGTCGAACCGAGCACATGTTCTTCGAGGGCGACCGGCTCACCGCGATGCGCGAGATGATCCTCGCCGGCACCACCGATGAGCGTGAGAAGGCCCTGGCGCGCCTCCTCCCGATGCAGCGCGGCGACTTCGAGTCGATCTTCCGCGCGATGGAGGGCTTCCCCGTCACCATCCGCTTGCTTGACCCGCCGTTGCACGAGTTCCTCCCCCATGACCCCGGGGAGATCGAATTGCTTGCCGAACAAATGGGACGGGACGCGGGTGAGATTCGTGACATCATTGCAGGAATGCACGAGCAAAACCCGATGCTCGGACTGCGCGGTTGCCGGCTCGGGATCATCTACCCCGAAATCACCCGGATGCAGGTACGGGCGATTTTCGAGGCCGCCTGCACCGTGGCCGCCCGGAAGGGCCGTGTCCAGCCCGAAGTAATGATCCCGCTGGTGGCCTCGGTCGTCGAGTTCCGCCGGCAGGCCTTCGTCGTGCGCGAAGTGGCGGAGGCGGTCTTCCGCGAACGACAAATCACAGTGCCCTACCTCCTCGGCACCATGATCGAGCTGCCCAGGGCCGCGCTCACCGCCGACGAGATTGCCCGCGAGGCGCAATTCTTCTCGTTCGGGACGAATGACCTCACCCAGACCACCTGGGGCCTGTCGCGGGACGATGCCTCGCGATTCTTGCCGCATTATATCGAGACCGGGATTGTCGAGCAGGATCCTTTCCAGTCGCTCGACGTCGCCGGTGTCGGACGCCTGATCCGCATGGCAGCCGAGGCTGGGCGCGCGACCCGCGCTGATCTGAAGCTCGGGATCTGTGGCGAGCATGGTGGCGACCCTGCCTCCATTGCGTTCTGTGAGAGCCTGCGCATGAACTACGTCTCCTGTTCTCCCTACCGGGTTCCGATTGCCCGGCTCGCAGCTGCGCAGGCAGCGCTCGCCGTCCGCGGAACCGTCGATCGTACGCGGGCCACGGTATGAACACTCCACCTCTCGTCGGTGTGGTGATGGGCAGCGATTCTGATTGGGACGTCATGCAGCATGCCGTCGCCCGACTGGAGGCGTTCGGGGTGCCCCACGAGGCACGGGTCGTGTCCGCACATCGCACCCCGGGGCTGCTGTTCGAGTACGCCGACGGCGCGCGCGCGCGAGGTCTCCGGGCGATCATCGCCGGTGCGGGCGGCGCGGCGCACCTTCCCGGCATGCTCGCGGCACGCACCATCGTCCCCGTGCTTGGCGTCCCCATTCCCAGCCGTCATCTCAAGGGGATGGACTCGCTCCTGTCCATCGTGCAGATGCCGGCCGGCGTACCCGTGGCAACCTTTGCGATCGGGGAGGCCGGTGCGCACAACGCGGCGCTCCATGCGATCGCCATGCTCGCGACGACCGAGCCGGCGCTGGAGGAGCAGCTCCAGGCCTTCCGTGCCAGTCAGGAGTCGCGGGTCCTCGACATCACATTGCCGCCAACCAGATGATTTTGCCCGGTGCCACGATCGGGCTGCTCGGTGGCGGGCAGCTCGGTCGCATGTTCGCTGCCGAAGCCGTTCGGATGGGCTACAAGGTCGTTGTGCTCGATCCCGATCCGCACGCGCCCGCGGCGGTGCACGCATGGCGGCACGTGCAACGACCGTGGACCGATCCTGAGGCGCTCCAACAACTCGTCGAGCAGACCGCCGCGATCACCACCGAGTTCGAGAACGTGCCGGCCGAGACGCTGCGGGCGCTTGCCGCCCATCGACCGGTGCGACCCAGCGCCGATGCCGTGGCCGCCTGTCAGGACCGACGTTCGGAGAAGGCCTTCCTGAACACGGCACGGGTCGAGACGGTCGCGTGGGGCGCGATCTCCTCAGCAGCCGACTTGGACCGGGCCTGGAGGGCCGTCGGGGGCGGAGCCGCCATCCTCAAGACGGCACGGCTCGGCTATGACGGCAAGGGTCAGGTCCTGGTCGATGCCCGGGCCGGGCTCGAGGCGGCGTTCGAAGAATTGGACGGCGTGCCCTGTGTACTCGAGGCACGCGTGGCGCTCGTGCGTGAGATTTCGGTGATGGTGGCGCGCGGGTTTGACGGAGCGATGGCGACCTGGCCGGTTGGTGAGAATGTGCACCGCGGCGGCATCCTGCATTCGACCGTCGTGCCGTCGGAGGGTGGGGATCAACTCGCCGAGCGGGCACGCGGTATCGCCCAGGAGATCGCTTCGGCCCTCGAGTATGTCGGTGTCCTCGGCGTCGAGTTCTTCGTCACCACCGATGGCGCACTGCTCGTGAACGAGATTGCTCCGCGGCCACACAACAGCGGTCACTGGACCTTGGATGCCAGTGTCACCAGCCAGTTCGAGCAGCAGGTTCGGGCATTGACCGGCTTGCCACTCGGCGATACGACGTTGCTTCGGCCAGCGGCGATGATCAACCTACTCGGCGATCTCTGGGCCGATGGGGAACCGGAGTGGGGGGCGGCGTTGGCGGTTCCGGGCGTACGCCTCCACCTCTATGGCAAGACGGAACCACGACCTGGACGCAAGATGGGCCACCTCACCGCCATGGCGGGCAGTGCCGCAGATGCACTCGCCGCCGCCACGAAGGCGTGGGATGCACTGACACACCGACCGAACGGGAGTACCACCGGATGATGATGATTCTCGCAGCTTTGCTGAGCCCGATTTCAGCGACACCAATGATCGTCCCAGATTGCACACCCCAACGTCCGGCCGCACAGGTCGCGGGACGCGCCTCGCGGTACGATTCGGTTTCGACCACCGTGGGCACAGCACATGTGACCGTCTGCTATGGTCGGCCCAAGATGCACGGCCGAGCGATTTTCGGCGGACTCGTTCCGTTCGACACGCTCTGGCGCACCGGGGCCAATGAACCAACGACGTTGCATACCGATGCGCCGATCGAGGTTGCGGGCCTCCGGCTGGAGGCCGGCAGCTACGCGCTCTACACCGTGCCGCGTGCCGGCAGCGACTGGACGCTGGTGGTCAATGGCGCGACCGACCAGTGGGGCCACGAGTCCAGCTACGCGAGTGTCCGAGACCAGGAGATAGGCCGTCGACCGTTGACCGCGGTGAAGACCGGTGAGCCGATCGAGGAGTTCACGATCGAGGCGGCACCGGGCGCGCTTCACCTCGAGTGGGAACGCACCCGCGTCGTGGTGCCGCTCAAGGCTGTGCGTTGAGCAGAGGCGCGCCAGGCACTCCCAGGCACGAGAGCACAAAGGCGTAGTCCACCGAGATCTCGCGCAAGCGGTCATACCGACCCGACGCCCCGCCGTGTCCCGCTCCCATGTTGGTGAGCAAGAGCAGTGGGGCGTCGTCGGTTCGGATCGCCCGGATCCGCGCCACGTACTTGGCGGGTTCCCAGTACATCACCTGCGAATCATTGAGCGAGGTGCGCACCAGCATCGGCGGATACGGGCCGGCCACGAGATTGGTGTAAGGGCAGTAGGCGCGCATCCAACCGAACTCCTCCTCGACCGCCGGATTGCCCCACTCCTCGTACTCGCCGACCGTGAGCGGCAGCGAGGCATCGGACATCGTGTTGATCACGTCAACGAACGGCACCTGTGAGAGCACCGCAGCGAATCGCTCCGGCTGGCTGTTCACCACTGCTCCCATGAGGAGTCCTCCGGCGCTGCCTCCCTCGATCGCGAGCCGATCGGGATCGGCGATCCGTTCCGCCACCAGTGCATCGGCACACGCGATGAAGTCGCGGAAGGTGTTGACCTTGTGGGCCAACCGACCCTGGTCGTGCCAGGCCTTGCCGAGCTCCCCCCCCCCGCGGATGTGACCGATGGCGACCACGACACCGCGTTCGAGGAGCGAGAGCTGGTTCGAGGAGAAGGTCGTCGGGTACGGGTAGCCGTATGAGCCGTAGGCGTGAAGGAGCACCGGTGCGGTGCCGTCCATCTGGAGATCCGCGCGGTGGACCACCGAGATCGGCACGCGTGTGCCGTCGGGCGCCGTGGCATGGAGTCGGCGCGTCGTGAACCGCGAGGCGTCGTAGCCACCCTTCACCGGTTGCTGCTTGAGCAGCACACGATCACGGCTGGCCACATCGTAGGACCAGACCGACATCGGCTCCACCGGCGATTGGTAGCCGAACCGGTAGTGCGTGGTGTCGTAGCTCGGGTTGGCCCCCGAATAGCACTCGTAGACCGCGTCGCTGAACGCGATTCGGTACGGGGCGGTCGCACCGTCGAGCGGATGGATCGCCAGGTGCGGGAGGCCGTCCTCGCGTTCGTGGCGGACCAGATGGCCGGCGAACGACTCGACCGCCTCGAGCATGACGGTATCGCGGTGACTGAGGACTTCTTCGGCCGAGTCGAGCGTGCCGTCGGCCGTGGAGATCCGGACGAGTCGGAAGTTCCGGCCCTGGTCGTTGATCCGGAGATAGAAGTGTGCGTCGTGGTGGGCGAGGTCGTACTCACACCCGGAGACGCGTGGCAGCACCACGCGCCACGACGCATCGGTGGCGCCGGCCCGCCGGACCTGCGCCTCCGACGTCGTGTGGCTGCCCGAGTCGAGCACCAGCCACTCGCGGCTCCGACTCCGTGAGACGCCGATGTTCATCGTCTCGTCCGCTTCGTGCCATACCTGACTCGTCGCATCGGCGGCGATGTCGAATCGATGGAGGAGATCCGACCGCTTGGTGGTCGTATCCTCAGTGGTGTACCAGAGCCGGTCGGTGCCGGCATCCCACGCCACGGAGGTCACGCGTTCCTGCGGCGTGATCAATGGCTCACGGGTCCGGAGATCGATCACGTGCAGGGTGTACTGTCGGAAGCCGGTCAGGTCGACGCTGTATGCCAGGCGCCAACCGTCGTCGCTGATGCCGAAGCTGCCGATCGCGATGTACGGATGGCCCCGGCCCATCTCGTTGGGATCAAGCAGGACTGACTCCGGGCCGGCCATGCTGCCTGCGCGACGGCAGTGGATCGGGTACTGGAGCCCCTCTTCGGTGCGGGCGTAGTACCACCAGCCGTTCCACTCGTACGGCACCGACAGATCGGTCTCGACGATCCGACCCAGCATCTCGTGATAGAGTATCTCGGCCAAGGGCTGGAGCGGTGCGAGCAGGGCCTCTGCCGCGGTATTCTCCGCCTCAAGGTAGGTGCGCACCTCGGGCGATTCACGGTCGCGGAGCCAGGCGTAGTCGTCGACGAATGTTTCGCCGTGGCGGACGGTACTGACAGGATGTCG